>CAYRZM010000251.1:0-11996 GCA_964428685.1 uncultured Devosia sp.
TATGCCCCGAGTGCGCTTGCGGCGGCGGCCGCGAAGGCGATCGGGCTCGGCCGCGATCTCGCCCGCGCCCGGGCGCTGAAGAAGATTGTGGCCTTCCTGCCGGTCTGAATACGCTCCATTGGACAGCCTCGTTCGGACGCCTTAAGAAGCGCGCACATGGCCGCGCATAACAAGATTCTGATCGTCGATTTCGGCTCCCAGGTCACGCAATTGATCGCCCGCCGGATCCGCGAGGCGGGCGTCTATTCCGAGATCGTGCCCTACCAGAAGGCTGAGGCGGCGCTCCAGAAGATGAAGCCGCAGGCGATCGTGCTTTCGGGCGGGCCGGCCTCCGTGCTCGACGAGGGCGCGCCGCTGCCGCCGATGTCGGTGTACGAAGCGGGCGTGCCGGTGCTCGGCATCTGCTACGGCGAGCAGGCGATGGCGCAGCAGCTTGGCGGCAAGGTCGAGGGCGGCCACGCGCGCGAGTTCGGCCGCGCCGATGTGGAGATCAGGGAACAGAGCGCGCTCTACGAAGGCGTGTGGGAGATCGGCGGCCGCTATCCGGTGTGGATGAGCCACGGCGACCGCGTCACCGAGCTGCCCGCGGGCTTCAAGGTCGTCGCCACCTCGCCCAACGCGCCGTTCGCCATCGCGGTGAACGAAGCGGCGAGGCGCTATACAACGATGTTCCACCCTGAGGTGGTGCACACGCCCGATGGCGGCAGGTTGCTCGCCAACTTCGTCCACAACATCGTCGGGTTGAAGTCCGACTGGACGATGTCGGCCTATCGCACCCGGATGATCGAAAAGATCCGCGCGCAGGTGGGGAAGGGCCGGGTGATCTGCGGGCTGTCGGGCGGCGTCGATTCCTCCGTGGCCGCGGTGCTGATCCACGAAGCGATCGGCGACCAGCTCACCTGCATCTTCGTCGACCACGGGCTGATGCGCCTCAACGAGGCCGACGAGGTCGTCACCATGTTCCGCGACCACTACAACATCCCGCTGGTCCACGTGGACGCGAGCGAGGCCTTCATCGGCGCGCTCGAAGGGGAGGCGGACCCCGAGACCAAGCGCAAGACCATCGGCCGGCTGTTCATCGAGACGTTCGAGGCGGAGGCCAAAAAGATCGGCGGCGCGCAGTTCCTCGCGCAGGGCACCCTCTATCCGGATGTGATCGAAAGCGTCAGCTTTTCGGGCGGCCCCTCGGTGGTCATCAAGTCGCACCACAACGTCGGCGGCCTGCCGGCCCGTATGAACATGCAGCTGGTCGAGCCGCTGCGCGAGCTGTTCAAGGACGAAGTTCGCGCCCTCGGCCGCGAGCTCGGCCTGCCGGACAGGTTCGTCGGCCGCCATCCGTTCCCCGGACCGGGGCTGGCAATCCGCCTGCCCGGCGGAGTCACGCGCGAAAAGCTCGGCATTCTCCGCCGGGCCGATGCCGTCTATCTCGACGAAATTCGCAAGGCCGGTCTCTACGACAAGATCTGGCAGGCCTTCGCCGTCCTGCTCCCCGTGCAGACCGTCGGCGTCAGGGGAGACGGCCGCACCTACGAGTTCGTCTGCGCGCTGCGCGCGGTGACCTCGGTGGATGGAATGACCGCCGACTTCTACCCGTTCGACATGGCGTTCATCGGCAGGGTGGCGACGCGCATCATCAACGAAGTCCGCGGCATCAACCGCGTCGTCTACGACGTGACGAGCAAACCCCCCGGCACGATCGAGTGGGAGTGACGGATCGGCGCCCACGTCTCGTGCTGACACCCCCGCGCCGCCATGCGATGATGGGCGCCCTGGACCTCAAAGCCTCGATCGGGGATGGCCATGGACAATGATCTGCTCGCGCGCTCCCGCGCCTACTACATGGCCTATGTCGACAAGGACAGGGCGGCGATCGAAGCTTTGCTGGCGCCGGACTTTCACTTCACCAGCCCGCTCGATAACCGGCTGGACCGCGCCGCCTATTTCGAACGGTGCTGGCCCAACAGTGCGGTGATCACCGCGTTCGACATCCAGAACCTGGTCGGCGCAGGCGATCGGGTGTTCATCACCTACGACGGCCAGGGCGAAGGCTCGCGCGGCTTCCGGAACACCGAAATCCATACGTATCGCGATGGGCGGATCGTCGATGTCCAGTGCTATTTCGGCTGGCCGGTGCCGCACCCCGCGACGCCCGGAGGGTTCATCGCTCCCGCCGAGATGTCGGCCACCACGAGTCGCGAGTAGCTAGGGCGACTTCTCCGCATAGGGATTCTTGCCGCCCCGCACCCACAGCCGGATCGGCGTGCCGGGCATGTCGAAGGTCTCGCGCATCGAATTGGTCAAGTAGCGCAGATACGACGCCGGCATCCCATCCGCGCGCGACGCGAAGATGATGAAGCTCGGCGGCCGCATCTTGGCCTGCGTCATGTAGCGCAGTTTCAACCGGCGGCCGCTCACCGCCGGTGGCGGGTGCTTTTCGACCACCCCGCCGAGCCAGCGGTTGAGCTTGGCTGTCGAGATGTGCGTGTTCCACTTGCCTTCGATCGCAAAGATCGCGGCCATCAGCTTGTCGATGTTGCGTCCCTGGAGCCCGCTGATCGTGACCAGCGGCACGCCTTTGAGCTGCGGCAGCAATTCCTCGCACTGGGCGCGCAGCTTCTGCAGAGTGGCGTTCTTGTCCTCGATGCGGTCCCACTTGTTGACCGCGATCACCATGCCGCGGCCCTCGCGATAGACGAGATCAGCAAGGGCAAGGTCCTGCTTTTCGAACGGGATCGTCGCGTCGAGCAGCAGCACCACGATTTCGGCATACTGGATCGAGCGCAGAGCGTCGCCCACCGCCAGCTTCTCGAGCTTGCCTTCGACCCGCGATTTTCGTCGGATACCGGCGGTGTCCACGAGGTTGATCGTCCGCCCCTGCCATTCCCAAGGCACCATGATCGAGTCGCGGGTGATCCCCGCTTCGGGGCCGGTCAGCAGCCGGTCCTCGCCCACCATCGTGTTGATGAGCGTCGACTTGCCGGCGTTCGGCCGGCCCACGATTGCGACGTTGAGGTAGCGGTGGGGGTTCCAGCGCAGCGGCGGGCCATCCTCCGTCGAACCGTCATCTTCCGGCAGATCGAGATCGGCTTCGGGCAGAAACGCATCGACCGGCGCCGCGGGTTCCTTCGCATCGCTGGCGTGCGCGATGATCGCGTGAAGATCTGCCATTCCTTCGCCGTGCTCGGCCGAGATCGCCACCGCCTCGCCGAAGCCCAGGGAATAGGCCTCCATCAGGCCGGCGTCGGCAGCACGCCCCTCGGCCTTGTTGGCAATCAGGTGAACGTCCTTGCCGGACTTGCGCAGCACCTGCGCAAACCGTTCGTCGAGCGGCGTCACGCCGGCGCGGGCGTCGATCATGAAGAGGATGACGTCGGCATCGCGCACCGCCATCTCGGTCTGCTGGCGCATGCGGTCCTCGAGCGATCCGTCCACGCGGTCCTCGTAGCCGGCCGTATCGAGGATGCGGAACCGCAGGTCGCCGATGCGGCCCTCGGCCTCGCGCCGGTCGCGCGTCACGCCCGGCGTATCGTCGACCAGCGCGATCCGGCGTCCGACCAGGCGGTTGAACAGCGTCGATTTGCCGACGTTGGGCCGGCCGACGATCGCGACGAGCGTGCTCATGCCGCGCTAGGGCGCGGACGAGCTGGCCGCGGATGCCGCCGAGGACACATCGCTGGCAGGCGGCGCGGAGCTGCCCTCGACCGCGGCCGGAGCGGACGCCGAAACAGCTGGAACAGCCGACGCCGGAGCCGACGCGGAGGCATCCGGCTCTGCCGAGGCCGGCGCAGTGGCCGCGCTCTTGGCGCCCTCCGAGATCAGCTCCTGGATGTAGATCTGCGCCCGCGCCCGGATGTCTTCGCTCGGAAGCGTATCGCCGGTGATGGCCTGGAAGGTTGCCAGCGCATCGTCGAGCTTTCCGGCTTTGAACTGCGTCAGGCCGAGAGCCTCGCGCGCCGCGTTGCGCAGGGGATCGGTCGGGGTGATCAAGCCGCCGACGCGCTGCTGCACGGCGGCAACGTCGCCCTTGTCGATGAGTTCGTACCCGGCAAGGACGAGCGCGAGCTCGCGCAGGTGGACGTTGTCCAGCGAGTTGGCGAGCGCATCATAGGCGGCGACCGCCTCGTCGAGCTTGCCCTGCTGCCCGAGCAAGCCGGCCTCGCGGAACTGGGCGAGGATCGGATAGCCGCCCGAGGCGTGCGCGATGACGTCGTCCAGTGCCTTCTTGCCGGCATCGAGATCCTTGCCGTCGGCCGCCGCGACCGCGGCGTAGAACTGATCCGAGGACTTGGCCGCCTGGGTGCGCTGCCACCAGTCCCAGGCCTCGTAGCCGGCGACTCCCAGAACCACCGCAACGGCGCCGCCGATGATCCATGGCCCCAGCTGCCGCCAAAGCTTGCGCAGACGATCGCGGCGGAGCTCCTCGTCGACTTCACGGATAAGTGTTTCGCTGGACATGCGGGGCCTGTGACGGGCGGAAAATCGGGGCGAACATAGAGATCGGGCTTGCCGATTGCAAATCCGCCCGTAACCTCCGGTAATCTCCACCAAATCGCATTAACCGGGCGGTAAAGCGGAGCGCGGGACACTCCCGCTTTCACTGGGGCAGGCGCCAATGCTCAAACGTGCATTTCTTGCGGCTTTTCTGATCGCCCTCGCGCAGCCCGCCTTTGCGGCCGGCGGCCTGTTCGGCGACCTTTTCGGCCATCACACCGCGACCGTCGACACCCAGACGCCGAGCGGGCACCTGACAATCACCATCGACATTTCCGACCAGCAGATGGTGGTCGAGGACGACTGGCACACGGTCTACACCTGGGACGTGTCGACAGGGCGTCCCGGTCACGCGACGCCGACCGGCAATTTCCGGCCGATCCGCATGGAGGAGATCTGGTACTCCTCCAAGTACGAGAACGCCCCCATGCCCTGGTCGATCTTCTTTCACGGCGGTTATGCCATCCACGGCACGACCGACCTCCGGCATCTCGGCCATGTGGCTTCCCATGGCTGCGTGCGGCTCGACCCCGCCAACGCCAAGGTGCTCTACGATCTCGTCAACGAGGTCGGGATGAAGAACGTCAAGATCTCGCTGGTCAGCTGACACGTCGCATGGCGGCAGGCGGCGATCGGGAGTAGAACCGGCGGCATGCGTCGCCGGGATTTTCTCGTCGGATGTGCCTGTGCCGTCTGCGCCGGAGGCGCCGCCCGCCCGACAGACCTTGTCGAACCGCACATGCACTTCCACCCATCGGGCACCACGCCGCAGGTGGCGATGACGCTCGACGCCTGCATGGGCGAAACCGACATGCGCATCCTCGGCCCACTGATCCAGCAGGCCATCCCGGTCACCATCTTTGCCACGCGTCTCTGGCTCGAGAGCAATGCCGCGGCGATCAAGCTTCTCCTTGCGCATCCGGACCTGTTCCAGATCCAGAACCACGGCGCGCGCCATCTGCCGGCGGTGATCGGCACCGAGAAGGTCTACGGCCTTGAGCCGGCCGGCACGGCCAACGGCGTGTTTTCCGAGGTGCTCGGCGGGCAGCAGGCGGTGACGCAGGCGTTCAGCAAGGCGCCCGGCTGGTATCGCGATGCACCGGCGCTCTACACGAGCGATGCGATCGGGATCGTTGCGAGCATGGGGCTCAAGGTCGGCGGCTTCTCGCTGAACGGCGACATCGGCGCGAGCGTCCCGGCCGACGAGGCCAAGGCCCGCATCGCCGCCGCGCGCAGCGGCGACGTGATCATCTCGCACATCAATCAGCCGAGGCGCCCCTCGGGAGCCGGCGTAATCGACGGCATCCTGGTGCTCAAGGCCAAGGGCTACGAGTTCGTCCACCTCGACGACGTGGCGATGGTGGCGGCGGCCTAGGCTTCGAGCGTCTCGAGCCAGGCCTCGATCTCGTCGAGGGTGGCGGAAAACTCGTACGGCATCTGGCCCAACAGGATCTTGCCCGTTGCCGCGTCGCGCACCTTGTAGCCGCCATGCTCCAGGACTTTGGCGCTGGGGCGAAGGGGCTTCAGCAGATCGTAGTTGTGCCTGCCCAGCAGGCGCTTGGTCTGCCGCTCCTGCGCGGGAAGGGTGTGGCGCCGCGAACTCATTGTCCGGCCTTAGCAAGCCGCCCCGCGTGGGTGCAAGATTTGGGAATTCCGCGGTCTTTGCTATAAGCGCCGCTCCCGCACCCGCGCCCGGTCCCCGTGCTCCTCGAAATCGGCATCATCGTCGTCCTGATCCTCTGCAACGGCCTGCTGTCCATGTCGGAGCTGGCCGTGGTCTCGTCGCGTCCGGCCCGCCTCAAGGTGATGGCGGCCGAGGGCAACAAGGGCGCCGCCGTCGCGCTCCGGCTCGGCGAAGACCCGGGCAAGTTCCTCTCCTCTGCGCAGGTGGGGATCAGCCTCATCGGCGTCCTTTCCGGCGCCTTTTCCGGTGCGACGCTTGGCGACCGTTTCACCGAGTGGCTGGCGGGGAGAGGCCTGAGCGAGGGGATCGCCTCGACGGTCGGTGTCGGGTCGGTGGTGATCCTGATCACTTATTCCTCGCTGATCATCGGCGAGCTCGTTCCCAAGCAGCTGGCGCTGCGCAACGCCGAGCGGATCGCCGCCCGCGCCGCACCCAGCATGGCGTTCATCGCTTCGGTTGCGGCACCGCTGGTCTGGCTGCTCGATGTGTCGAGCCGCTTCGTCCTGTTTGTCATCGGCCGCAGCGGACAGAGCGAGGACCGGGTCACCGACGAGGAGGTCAAGACCATCATCGCCGAGGCCGAGAGCCAGGGCGTCCTCGAATCCGAGGAAAAGCAGATGATTTCCGGCGTCATGCGTTTCGCCGACCGTTCGGCGCGTGGCCTGATGACGCCGCGGCTCGAAGTCGAGGTGATCGACCTCAGCGATCCGGCGGAGGAAACGCTGCAGAAGCTCCGCACCTCGCATCACTCCATGCTGCCGGTTCACGAGGGGGAGCCCGACAAGATCGTCGGCGTGCTCGTCCGCAAGGACCTGATCGACCTCTTCGCGGCTGGTGGCACGTTCGACGTCCGTGCGCAGATCAAGCCGGCGCCGATCGTGCTCGACCGCGCCGATGCGCTCTCGGTGCTGCGGGCCATCCGCTCGTCGTTGGTGCATGTGGCGCTGGTGTTCGATGAGTACGGGCATTTCGAGGGCATCGTGACGCCGGGCGATATTCTCGGCGCGATCACCGGCGGCTTCCAGGATGAGGAAGCCGGCGAGGAGGCGTTCAGCCTGCGCGAGGACGGTTCCTATCTCGTCTCGGGCTGGATGCCGGTCGACGAGTTCGCCGACAAGATCGGCGTTCCGGTGCCCAAGGACCCAAAGTATGAGACGGTCGCCGGGTTTATCCTCGCCGAGCTGGAGCACCTGCCCGGGGTCGGCGAAAACTTCGTGCGGGCGCCTTGGCGGTTCGAAGTGATGGACCTCGATGGTCACCGCATCGACAAGGTGCTGGTGAGTCGCCTCGAAAGCTAGAGCGGCCGCACCTCGCCGGTTGGGAAATCGAAGTAGATGCTGTTCTGCGTGTAGCCCGGGGCGATCATGTCGATCAGCGCGGGTGCTGCGACCGATGGCGGGCGGAAGTCGTTCGGATCGACACCGGGAAAGGCCGTGGCGTGCATGGCTGTGCGCAGCCGGCCCGGATTGAAGATGTTGGCGCGCACGGTGCCGCTGGCGTTTTCGGCCGCATAGGCCCGCACCAGCGCCTCGAGAGCCGCCTTCGTCGCCGCATAGAGGCCCCAGAACGGGCGCCCACCGCGCGCGGCGCCGGAAGTGAGGAACACCGCGCGTCCGGCATCCGACTGCCGGAGCAGCGGATCGAGCGAGCGGATCAGCCGGTAGTTGGCCGTGACATTGACGGCGAAGGTCCGGTCGAACTCCTTGGGATCGATATGGGGCAGGGGGCTGAGGCCTCCCAGCGCACCGGCGTTGCCGATCAGCCCGTCGAGCTTCTTCCAGCGCTCGAACATCGAGGCGCCGAGCCGGTCGATGGCCTCGAAATCGCGGAGGTCGAGCGGCACCAGCGTGGCCGAACCACCGGCCGTCTTGATCGCGTCGTCGAGCTCCTCGAGGCCGCCGACGGTGCGCGCGACGGCAATGACATGTGCGCCGCGCCGGCCGGCCTCGAGCGCGGCTTCGTAGCCAATGCCCCGCGAAGCCCCCGTGACGAGGACGGTTCGTCCATCGAGATCGGCCATGGGGTCAGCTCGCCTCGCGCATCAGCGAGAGGGTTTTGGGATCCGACTTGCCGCGCCCGGTGAGGTCGGTGAGCGTGGTCGGATAGTCGCCGGTGAAATAGTGGTCGGTGAACTGCGGCGCCGCGTTGTTGCGCTTCTCCCCGCCCACGGCCTCGTAGAGCCCGTCGATCGACAGGAACCGTAGCGAGTCGGCGCCGATGAAGCGCGCCATCGCCTCGACCGTGTCGTACTGGTTGGCCAGCAGGTTGTCGCGATCGGGCGTGTCGATGCCGTAGTAGTCGGGGTGAAAGATCATCGGCGAGGCCACGCGGATGTGGACCTCGCGCGCGCCCGCATCGCGCATCATCTGGACGATCTTGACCGAGGTGGTGCCGCGCACCACGGAATCGTCGATCAGCACCACGCGCTTGCCGGCGATCTCGGCCCGGTTGGCCGAGTGCTTGAGCTTGACGCCGAAGGCGCGGATCGACTGCGTGGGCTCGATGAAGGTCCGGCCCACATAGTGGTTGCGGATGATGCCGAGCTCGAACGGGATGCCGCTCGCCTGCGCGTAGCCGATGGCCGCCGGCGTACCGCCATCGGGCACCGGCACGACCACGTCGGCCTCGACCGGCGCTTCATGGGCGAGATTGATGCCCATGCGCTTGCGCGCGGCGTAGACCGAGCGCCCGCCGACGACCGAATCCGGCCGGGCGAAATAGACATATTCGAAGAGGCAGAGCCGCTCGCGCTTCTGGCCGAACGGCATGGACGAACTGATGGTGATGCGTCCGTCGGGCTGGAGCTCGGCGACGACAACCTCGCCGTTCTTCACGTCGCGCACGAATTTCGCGCCGATGATGTCGAGAGCGCACGTCTCCGAGGCGAAAATCGGATGTCCGTCGAGATCGCCCAGCACCAGCGGTCGGATGCCGTTGGCGTCGCGCGCGCCGATGAGCTTGGTGCGCGTCATGGCGACCATCGCGAAGGCGCCCTCGACCTGGGCCAGCGCGTCGATGAAGCGCTCGTCGGACCCTTTCTTGCGCGACCGCGCGATCAGGTGAAGCACGACCTCGGTGTCGGAGGTCGACTGCATGATGGCGCCGTTGGCGATGAGGTCGCGCCTGAGCGTCAGGCCGTTGGTGAAGTTGCCGTTGTGGCCGATCGCGATGCCGCCCACCTCGAGTTCGGCGAACAGCGGCTGCACGTTGCGCAGGATCGTCTCGCCGGTGGTCGAGTAGCGCACGTGCCCCATCGCCATTGCGCCGGGCAGGCGCCCGACCACCGCGGGATCGGTAAAATGGTCGCCGACGAGGCCGAGCTGGCGTTCGGAGTGGAACTGCCGCCCGTCGAAGCTGACGATGCCCGCCGCTTCCTGCCCGCGATGCTGCAGCGCATGGAGGCCGAGCGCGGCGAGGGTGGCGGCTTCCGGGTGGCCGAGGATGCCGAACACGCCGCATTCTTCGTGCAGCGTGTCGCCGTCGAAGCCGGCCTCATCGATGTCAGTCACGTCGCACCTCGCTGGCGGACCCGCGCCGCATCAGGCGGCAGGAGCCGAGGATGCCGTCGCATCCGGGGCGGTGGAATCCCCCTGGTCGTCGCCGCCTGCAGGAGCGGTCGTATCGTTCGGTCCGTTGTCGTCGTTGGTGCTGGGCTTGTGCAGGAAGTCCTGCACCTGCTTGGCAATGTCGGGCGGCAGGAGGCCGATCAGCCATTCGCCGGCACTGAGCAGCGGCGGATAGCTCTTGGCGTCCTTGAGCATGGGTGGCGTCTTGTCGGTGTCGGTGCCGAGGAAGAAGTTGGCGAACACCGCCGCCACGATGCAGATGAGCACGCCGCGCGCCGCGCCGAAGACGAAGCCCAGCGTGCGGTCGAGCGGGCCGACGCGGCTGTCGACCACCATGTCGCCGATCCACATGGTGAGCAGGTGAAGGACGATCAGCGCGACGAGGAAGGTGCCGACCACCGTGACGCCGGCGGCGACCACCGGGTTGTCGATGTACTTGGCCGCGATGTCGTTGTGGTAGAAGTACATGTAGGCGGCGATGGCCGCCGAGCCGGCCCAGGTCGCCAGCGACAGCACCTCGCGGGTGAAGCCACGGGCCGTGGCGAGGACCGCCGAGATGAGCACAAGGACCGCGACGCCGACGTCGACTCCAGTGAAAACCATGCCCGAACCGATCCTTGAGCCTCTTGCGGCCCCGTTTAGCCGCTAATCCGCCCCGTGCCAAGCGGCGGCAGGGGTCTGAGCCCAGATGTTCACGACAAGCATGAAGCTCAGTCCCCCTCGGGCGCCGGCCGGCGTCCCTGTGCGGCGATGCGGCCGATGAGGTCGGCAAGCTCGGTATATTCCGCCACCGCCAGTGCGCCGGTACCGTCCCCGGCGCCGAGCTTGCCGGTAACGGCGGACTTGAAGCCGAGCTTTTGCGCCTCGCGCAGGCGGAGCGCCGCATGGACCACGGGCCGGACGCCGCCCGCGAGCGAGATCTCGCCGAAATACACCGCCTCGGGCGGCAGCGGCGAATTGGTGAGCGAGGAGATGAGCGCCGCCGCCACCGCGAGGTCGGCGGCCGGCTCGTTGACCTTCAGCCCGCCAGCGACATTGAGATAGATGTCGTTGGCGCCGATGCGCACGCCGCAGCGCGTCTCGAGCACGGCCAGCACCATCGAGAGGCGCGAGGCATCCCAACCGACCACCGCGCGGCGCGGCGTGCCGAGCGGGGAGGGCGAGACCAGCGCCTGGATTTCGCACAGCACCGGCCGCGTGCCCTCCATGCCGGCGAACACCGCCGAGCCCGCCGCGTCGCGGTCGCGCTGGTCGAGGAACAGGGCGGACGGATTGGCGACCTGCTGCAGGCCGAGCGTCGTCATTTCGAACACGCCGATCTCGTCGGTCGCGCCATAGCGGTTCTTGACGCCGCGGAGGATGCGGAAGGTGTGGCTCGCGTCGCCCTCGAAATAGAGCACCGCGTCGACCATGTGCTCGACCACGCGGGGACCGGCGATCTGCCCGTCCTTGGTGACGTGGCCGACGAGCACCACCGCCGCGCCGGATTTCTTGGCAAAGCGCGTGAGCGCCTGCGCCGAGGTGCGGACCTGCGTGACGGTGCCTGGGGCCGAGTCGACGCGGTCGGTCCAGAGCGTCTGGATGGAATCGATGATGACGAGATCGGGCGCCGCGCCCGCCTGGAGCGTTGCGAGAATGATCTCGACATTGGTCTCGCTCGCAAGCTGGACATTGGCGGCGCCGAGGCCGAGGCGCTGGGCCCGGAGCCGCACCTGCGCCACGGCCTCTTCGCCCGAGACGTAGACGACGCGCTTGCCGGTGCCGGCGAGCGCCGCGGCCGCCTGCAGCAGCAGTGTCGATTTGCCGATGCCCGGATCGCCGCCGACGAGCACGGCCGAGCCGACGACGAAACCGCCCCCGGTGACGCGGTCGAGCTCGCCGATGCCGGTGGTCACCCGGGCGGCGCTCTCGCTCTCACCCGCGAGCGGCACCAGCGCGACGGCATGGCCCCCCGCGGTCGCCATTTTCGGGCCGGCGCCAACGCCCGACTCGACCAGCTCCTCGACGATCGCGTTCCACTCGCCGCAGCCTTCGCAGCGGCCCTGCCAGCGCACATGCGCGGTGCCGCAGGACTGGCAGACATAGGCGGTCTTGGCTTTGGGCATGGACGATTCCGCGGGCGACTCCACTTAGCGCAGCCTAGCGGGAGAGGAAAGAACAAAATGTGAACATGACGGCGCCTCCGGTGCCCCGGATCGGGTGCGATTCCCAGTTGCGCGCTGCGCGTCGCTGGGATGGGCGGGGCCCGCGAGGCG
>CAYRZM010000252.1:0-8518 GCA_964428685.1 uncultured Devosia sp.
GTCGATGGTCGATGCGTCGCTGCGCGCGACGATCCTCGAGACGCTGCGCAACCTGCAGCGCGACTACGGCGTCTCCATCATCTACATCACCCACGACCTGACGACGGCGTTCCACATCGCCAAGTCGATCATCGTGCTCTATCGCGGCGGGGTGATGGAAGCGGGCGACGTCGACCGGGTCATCAAAGAGCCAAAGCACCCCTACACGCAGCTGCTCGTCGACTCGATCCCATGGCCCAATCTCGACCAGCGCTGGGGCGCGCAGCCGATCAAGGCGCGCGAAGTCGGCGGCGCTTCTGGTGGTTGCAAGTTCCGGGGCCGTTGCCCCTACGCGATGGAAATCTGCAAGACCAATCCGCCGCTGTTCAAGATCGACGATCATCACACGGCCTCCTGCTATCTCTACGAGAAGGAGCCGCAGGTGGCGCCGGAGCAACTGTCCGAGCTGCTGCCGGCCTGATCGGTTCCGCACGACTATCCAGCCCTGCCGCTCCGGCGGCCGGGCATCGCTTTTTGCCTCAGGAAGGGCATCATGCTCGAGATCGCCGAATTCATCAGTCCCACGCCAACGCCGGTGTGGAAGCTCGCCAAGCAGGCGGGCGTCGACCTCGCGGTCGGCGGCCTTGCGCCGGACGACCTGCTGCAGGGCGACAAGCCGTGGGACCTCGGTCCCCTCACCCGCACCAAAGCGCGCTACAACGACGCCGGGTTCGAGCTTCGCGTCATCGAATCCCGCCCGCCGCTCAACAAGGCCAAGCGCGGCCTGCCCGGCCGTGACGAAGAGATCGCGACGGTCTGCACGCTGCTCGAGAACATGGGCAAGCTCGGCGTGCCGGTCTGGTGCTACGAGTGGATGACGGACTTCAACTGGGTCCGCACCAATATGGCGACGCCCTCGCGCGGCGGCTCGGTGGTCACGAGCTTCGACATCAACGACGTGCCGGCCGACATCACCAGCAATCCGCCGATCAGCGAGGCGGAGCTGTGGACCAACCTCGACTACTTCCTGAAGAAGGTACTGCCGGTCGCCGAAAAGGCCGGCGTCAAGATTTCCATGCATCCCGATGATCCGCCGCTCTCGCCGATCCGCGGCGTGTCGCGGATCATGCGGTCGGTCGACAACTACCAGCGGCTGATCGAGATGGTGCCCTCGCCGATGAACACCGTCACCATGTGTCAGGGCAATTTCACGCTGATGACCGACGACCTGCCGGCGGTGATCCGCAAGTTCGGTAAGAAAATCACGTTCGTCCACTTCCGCGACGTCAAGGGCGTGCCGACGAAATACGAAGAGACATGGCACGATGCCGGCAAGACCGACATGCTCGCCTGCATGAAGGCCTACAAGGACATCGGGTTCGACGGCGTGCTCAGGCCCGACCACGTGCCGACGGTCGAAGGCGACAGCAACGAGCATGCCGGCTATTCGGCGTTCGGGCGGCTCTATGCCATCGGCTATATCCGTGGCCTCCACCAGGCCGTCTATTCGAACTAGGTTCCAGGCATGAAGATCGCGCTCACCGGGGGCAGCGGCAGCGTCGGCCGCGCCATCATCGCCGCGGCCCTGCGGCAGGGGCACGAGGTGGTCAACATCGACCGCGTGGCCCTGCCGGACCCGGCACCGGGCGTCCGCTTCGTCCAGGCCGACATGGACGATCACGATGCGCTCGCGGCGGCGTTTGCCGGTGCCGATGCGGTGATCCACATGGCGGCCATCCCCTCGCCGGGGCGGCATCCCGACCATATCGTCCATAACAACAATGTCGTGGGAAGCTACAATGCGCTACGCGCCGCGGCCGAGCACGGCATCACGCGCGTGTGCCAGGCCTCGAGCGTCAACGCCATCGGCCACGCCTACAGCCGCAAGCCGCGCTACGACTACTTTCCGCTCGACGAGGCGCACACCAACTACAGCGAAGACCCCTACAGCCTCAGCAAATGGATCTGCGAGCAGCAGGCCGACAGCATCGTGCGGCGCTACGAGGACATGCGGATCGCCAGCATGCGCTTCCACTGGGTGGTGCCGGAAAAAAAGCGCGCCGCCGACAACTACAATCGCCCCGGCGCGGAAAAGAACCTCTGGGCCTATACGCTGCACGAAGCGGCCGCGGATGCATGCCTCCGCAGCCTCACCGCGCCGTTC
Source organism: uncultured Devosia sp. (assembly GCA_964428685.1). Classification (GTDB taxonomy): domain Bacteria; phylum Pseudomonadota; class Alphaproteobacteria; order Rhizobiales; family Devosiaceae; genus Devosia_A. The sequence continues at coordinate 2,144 of CAYRZM010000252.1, forward strand.
GAGGGTCACGAGGTGTTCTACATCGTCGCGCCGGACACCACGAACCCGCGGCCGAGCCTCGATCTCGCCCGCGAATTCTACCCGCACGTGCCGGTGACGGGCGACCTCAGCGGTCACAATGCCTTCTTTTCCTCCCGCAAGGCCGAGCGTCTGCTCGGCTGGACGCATCCCCGCGAGACCACACCATGAAGATCGCAGTTACCGGCGGCCGCGGCCGCATCGGCCATGCCATCACCGAAACCGCGCTCAAGCGCGGCGACAGCGTCGTCAACATCGACAAGGTGCCGCCCGGACAATCGCCGGGCGAAGGCCGCGAGGCCATGCCGCTGCCCAAGGGCGACGTGAGCTTCGTCACCGCCGACGCGACCGACTACGATGCACTGCTCGCAGCCTTTGCCGGATGCGATGCGGTGATCCACATGGGCGCGATCCCGGCGCCGTTCCATCACCCCGACCACGTCGTCCACAACAACAACGTCACCGGCAGCTACAACGCGCTGCGCGCCGCCGTCGAGCACGGCATCATGAAGATCGTGCAGGCCTCGAGCGTCAATGCGATCGGGCTCTCGTTCAGCCGTGCCGCGCATTTCGACTACTTCCCCATCGACGAGAAGCATCCGCCGCACAACGAAGAGCCCTATGGGCTCAGCAAATGGATCTGCGAGGCGCAGGGCGACAGTTTCGCGCGGCGCTACGAGGGCATCCGCATCGCCTCGATGCGGTTCCATCTGGTGGCCCCCGACCGCGAGTTCGCGGTGAAATTCTTCCACGAGGAGACGCCGGAGCAGGCCAAGCACCTCTGGGCCTACACGCGCATGGACGCGGCCGTCGATGCCTGCCTCAAGGCGCTCGATGCGCCGTTCACCGGCCACGAGGTCTTCTACATCGTGGGGCCTGATACGACGCTGTCGACCCCAACCATGGAACTCGCGCGGCGTTTCTTCCCCAATGTGCCGGTGCGCGGGGACCTCGAGGGCAACCGCAGCTTCTTCGACTCGAGCAAGGCAGAGCGGATGCTCGGCTGGAAGCATCCGCTGCCCTGAGCCGCGGGGGTTCGCCTGCCGGCGCTATAGCGGTAGGCTGCCGTCATTGCCGACCGGCGGAGGGAGAGTTCCATGAAGGCCCGTGCCATCGCGTTTGCCGCGTCGCTGCTGTTCGCCCCCCTGCCCGCGCTGGCGCAGGACCTGCCGAGCTCGGTGGTCGAGGGCAAGGTGCCATTCACCCAGACCGTGCTGGCGACGGGCCTCGACAATCCCTGGGAGATCACCTGGGGACCCGACAATTTCCTGTGGGTCACCGAGCGCACCGCGGGCAAGATCGACCGCATCGATCCCAAGGACGGATCGAAGCACATGGCGATCCAGATTCTCGAATCCCAGGCGCCGGGCGGACAGGATGGCCTGCTCGGCCTCGCGCTCGACCCCGGGCTGCTCAAGGGCACCGGCCACGACTATGTCTATGCGGCCTACACTTATGAGGATCCGAAGGGGCCGCCCGACGAGGGCGTCACCGACAAATACGGGCCGTACTACCGGCTCCACGCCAAGATCGTGCGGCTGAGCTACAACACCGCGGCGCACACGCTGGGCGACTCCGTGACGCTCATCGATCAGCTGCCGGCGAGCACCGACCACAATTCGGGCCGGCTCAAATACGGGCCCGACGACAAGCTCTACTACACGATCGGCGACGGCGGGCACGACCAGCTCGGCAACTGGTGCATCCCCATCGAAGCGCAGACGCTGCCGAGCGCGGCCGATGTCGCGAGCAGGAACTGGTTCGCCTATCAGGGCAAGTCGCTGCGGCTCGATCTCGACGGCTCGATCCCCGGCGACAACCCGGTGATCGACGGCGTGCGCAGCCACATCTGGACCTACGGCCACCGCAACATGCAGGGCATCGATTTTGCCCCTGACGGCACGCTCTATGCTTCCGAGCAGGGTCCCAAGACCGACGACGAGATCAACATCCTCCTGCCCGGCCGCAACTATGGCTGGCCGCACATCGCCGGCTTCCGCGACGACAAGGCCTACCAGTATGCGCGCTGGGCCGACGCCACGACGCCCTGCGCACAGCTGACCTTCTCCGATCTCGCGATCGACCCTTCGGTGCCGCGCGAGGACGAGAGCGCCTGGACCGGCACGTTCGAGCCGCCGATCGCGACGCTCTTCACGGTGCCGAGCGACTGGAATTTTGCCGTCCAGAAGTGCGTCGAAAGTTACTTCATCTGCTGGCCCACGGTCGCGCCGGCGAGCATCGAGGCCTACATGCCCAAGCCCGGCGAGGGCATCCCGGGCTGGGACAATTCGCTGATCGTGCCGACGCTCAAGCGCGGTTCGATCTACCGCATTCCGCTGGCGGCCGACGGGCGGACGCTACGCGGGCCGATTGAGCGCTACTTCCAGTCCGAGAACCGTTTCCGCGATACGGCGCTCACCCCCGACATGAAGACCATCTATGTCGCGACCGACAATGGCGGTGTGGGCGAAAGCATGGACGGCGGCGTGACGTTCAAGATGCACGATCCCGGCGCGATCCTCGCCTTCACCTACAGTCCCGGCGGCGCCGCGCCCGCCGACACCAATGCGGATGCGAGCTCTTCGGCCGAAGCGGCGCCGGCCTCGGCGGGCGTCGCGCCCACCTTCACGGCCGGGCAGGCAACGCTCGGCAAGCTCGACTACGACATGAGCTGCGCGGCCTGCCATGGCACCGCGCTGACCAATGCGATGTATGGCCCGCCGCTCGCCGGCGAAGGCTTCGAGGGTCGCTGGTTCGGCAAGAGCGTGGGCGCGCTCTATCAGTATGCGCACGACAAGATGCCGCCCTCGCACCCGGGCACGCTGCCCGCCGCCGACTACGCGGCGATCATCGCCTACGTGCTTTCGGTCAACGGCATGGCGCCGGGGCCGACACCGCTGCCGACCGACATCGGGGTCCTCAACACCATGACGCTCGCCCGCTAGAGGGCGAACGGCTTGAAGTGTTTTGAGAGCTTGAGGGTCTGCGCCTGGTAGTTGCTGCCGAGGCCTGAGCCGTAGAGCCGGTCGGGCGGCTCGCTAAGCCGCTCGTAGATCAGCCGGCCGATGGTCTGGCCGTGGCCGAGGAGGAACGGCACCTCGCGTGAGCGCACCTCGAGCACCGCGCGGCTGCCGCTGCCGCCGGCGGCGGAGTGGCCGAAGCCCGGATCGAAGAAGCCGGCATAGTGGACGCGGAACTCGCCCACCAGCGGATCGAACGGCACCATCTCGGCGGCGAAGGCCGGCGGCACCTGCACGCTCTCACGGCTCACGAGGATGTAGAACTCGTCGGGATCGAGGATGAACTCGTCGCTGCCGCGGTTGATGAGCGGCTCCCAGTAGTCGAGGACGTCGAGCGCGTCCTTCTTGTCCATGTCGACGACCGGCGTGTGGCGCTTCGAGCGGAAGCCGATGAGGCCGTTGCGGCCGCTGCCTTTGAGATCGATGGAGAGCGCGACGCCTTCGCCCACTTCCTCGTTGGCATCGAACACCAGCGTCTCGACGCTGTGGAGCGTGCGGTGCTCGGCGATGCTGAGCCGGGTCGGCCCGACGCGGAAGCGCATCTGGCTGAGGCGCGAGCCGGTGCGCACGCGAACCGGAAAGGTGCGCGGCGAAATCTCGAGATAGAGCGGACCATGATAGCCGGCGGGCAGCGTATCGAAGCCGCGGGCACGGTCGCCGATGACGCGGGTGAAGACATCGAGGCGGCCGGTCGAGCTCTTGGGGTTGGCGCCGGCACTCACCTCGAGCGGCAGCGCCAGGCTCTCCAGCAGCGGCACAAGATAGACGCAGCCGCGCTCGAGCACGGCGCCGTTGCCCAAATCGAGCCGATGCAGCTCGAGCGAGCGGATGCGCTCGTGGACGGTCTGCTCAGGGCCGGGCAGGAAGCTTGCGCGGACGCGATAGGCCACGTCGCCGAGCCGCAGATCGAGACTTGCCGGCTGCACCTGGTCGGCATCGAAGGACGGCGCCACGATGCCCCCCTGCTCCCGCAGCCGCTCGATATAGCGGGCGGGGAAGACGCCGGATTGCCAGGGTTGAGGTGCGGACAAGTGATGCCTCCGGAGCCACTCATAGCGGCGCCGTCTCCCGGTGTCATTCCCGCGAAGGCGGGAATCCAGGGCCGGCGAAACAATGATGTGGTTCGGGCTCTGGATTCCCGCCTTCGCGGGAATGACCCTATGGGTTGACGGGGGTTTGCGCCGGGACTACAGGCAAATCCAGTGGTGATTTGGCCGGTCTGATTGCAGCCACTTAAAACAATTCGCTAAAGGGACCCGTGCTCGAACCGGCCGCGACGTGCGTGCCGGTTTTTGTTTTGGAGCAGGAAATGCCGAACCCGAAGAATCCCCTCAGCGACCCCAGGCGGCGGTCGGCGGAGACCCAGCTCGTCCATGGCGGCGGGCGGCGCACGAACTTCAACGAGACGAGCGAAGCGATCTTCATGAACTCGGGCTACTCGTATCCGAGCTCGCAACACGCCGAAGATATCTTCACCCACAAGATCGAGGGCCACAACTACTCGCGCTTCGCCAATCCGAGCCTCGACATGTTCCAGGACCGGATGGCGCTGCTCGAAGGTGCGGAAGCGGCCCGCTCGTTCGCGACCGGCATGGCGGCAGTCACCAATGCGGTGATGAGCCAGGTGCGGGCGGGCGACCATATCGTTGCGGCGCGGGCGCTGTTCGGGGGCTGCCGGTTCGTGGTCGAGGAGCTGATGCCGCGCTTCGGCGTCGCCTCGACGCTGGTCGACGGGCGCGATCCCGCCAATTTCGAACGCGCCATGCAGAAGAACACCAAGCTGGTGTTCATCGAGACGCCGACCAATCCCACGCTCGAGCTGGTCGACATCGCGGCCGTCTCCGCGATCGCCAAGGCGCACGGCGCGAAACTGATCGTCGATAACGTGTTTGCAACGCCGCTCTACCAGCATCCGCTGAAGCTCGGCGCCGACCTCGTGACCTACTCGGCGACCAAGCACATCGACGGCCAGGGCCGGACGCTGGGCGGGGTGGTGCTCGGCAGCAAGGCACTGATCGAGGGCGACGTGCACACGCTGCTGCGCCAGACGGGTGCGTCGCTCTCGCCGTTCAACGCCTGGGTGCTGCTCAAGGGACTCGAGACGCTGCCGCTCCGCGTGCGGCAGATGACCGAGAGCGCCGGCAAGATCGCCGACTTCCTCGCCGGCCATCCCAAGATCGCGCGCATCGCCTATCCGCACCACAAGTCGCACCCGCAATACGACCTGGCGAAGCGCCAGATGTCGGCGGGCTCCACTCTGATCGCGATCGACGTCAAGGGCGGCCGCGAGGCGGCGTTCAAGCTCTCGGACGCGCTGGCGGTGATCCTCATCTCCAACAACCTCGGCGATGCCAAGTCGCTGATCACCCACCCGGGAACGACGACGCACCAGCGCTTCACCGAGGAGGTGCGGCTCGAAAGCGGGATCACGCCCGGCCTGCTGCGGCTGAGCGTCGGACTCGAGAACGCCGACGACCTGATCGCCGACCTCGCCTTCGCGCTCGATCAGCTGTAGCCGGCCACCCTCCCCCTCGCGGGGAGGGTAGCGCAGCTCGGACCGAGAGGTCCGTAGCAAAGCTGGGGAGGGGGGAGCAGTCGGCACCGAGCGTGCCGCGCACCCCCTCCGAGCTTCGCCAGCTCGCTTCGCGCGCAAGCTCCGCTCGCCCCCCCATTAAGGCGGAGGTGGCACCGCGCTCACGTCACCAGATGTTGGGCACCCAGCGCCATTTCACCCGCGTGGTGTAGTCGGTGTAGCCGGGCAGCTCGGCGCCCAGCGTCTTTTCCTCGAACAGCGTGCGGGGCACGCAGGCGACGGGCACGAGCAGCGCGGGGATCAGCGCCCACCACGAGCCGAGCATCAGCGCGATGCTGATGGCGAGTAGCGAGCCGAAGCTGTAGCCGGGGTGGCGGATATAGGCGTAGGGGCCGGTGTCGATCACCACCTGCCCGCGATCGGACTGGATGCGCACGCCGGGCTCGAAGTGGCGGTTGAACGACTGCGCCCAGGTCTCGCCCCCGTAAGCGATGGCGAAGAGCACATAGCCGAGCCAGATCACCCAGCCGGGCGCGCTGGCGCCACCGAAGCGGAGGTCGAGGCCGGCGACCGGCAGGATCAGGAAGAAGCCGACCATCACGAGGCTGATGTAGAGGTAGTCGATGCGCTTGGTGCCTGGCTGCACGCGCGAGCGGGCGACGAACAGCTCCGGATTGGTGCGCCAGATGACGGCAATCGAAAGGAGGGTCGCCACGAGAAACGCGACGCAGAACCACCAGCCGTGCGGCCAGTCGACCGTGCCGGCCGGCACGAACAGAATCAGCCCCATAACGAGGATGGTGA
>CAYRZM010000253.1:0-7370 GCA_964428685.1 uncultured Devosia sp.
GGTTTGGTGGCAGGAAACTCAAAGTTTCGAGGGGTCTGCCATGGCCGACGTCAATGATCCGGTGCGCGCGCGGCGCGAAGCCGCGCTGCATTTTCACGAGTTTCCCAAGCCGGGAAAACTCGAGATCCAGCCCACCAAGCCACTGGGCAACCAGCGCGACCTGGCTCTCGCCTATTCGCCCGGCGTGGCGGCACCCTGCGAAGTCATCGCCGAGGATCCGGAGGCGGTCTTTCGCTACACCAACCGCGGCAACCTCGTTGCGGTGATCTCGAACGGCACGGCAGTGCTGGGCCTGGGCCCGATCGGGGCGCTTGCCGGAAAGCCGGTGATGGAGGGCAAGGCGGTCCTCTTCAAGAAATTCGCCGGCATCGACGTGTTCGACATCGAGGTCGACGAGACCGACCCCAAGAAGTTCATCGAAGTGGTGCGCCCCCTCGAGCCGACTTTCGGCGGCATCAATCTCGAAGACATCAAGGCGCCCGAGTGCTTCGAGATCGAAGAAGCGCTGCGCGCGCGGATGAAGATCCCGGTGTTCCACGACGACCAGCACGGCACCGCGATCATCGTCGGCGCCGCGGTGCTCAATGGGCTCGAGCTGGCCAAGAAAAAGATCGGGCAGGTCAAGATCTGCACGAGCGGGGCAGGGGCGGCGGCGATTGCCTGCCTCAACATCCTGCTCGCGCTCGGCGCCAGGCTCGAAAACATCTGGGTGGCCGACAAGGACGGCCTGCTCACCGACAAGCGGACCGACGTCAACGACCGCTGGCGCGGCAAGTTCTGCAGGAAGAGCGACGCGACGACGCTCGCGGAGGTCTTCGACGGCGCCGACATCTTCCTCGGGCTCTCGGCCGCCGGCGCGCTGAAGCCGGAGATGCTGAAGAAAATGGCGCGCGACCCGCTCGTCCTCGCGCTCGCCAACCCGACGCCGGAGATCATGCCGGAAGAGGCCAAGGCGGTGCGGCCAGACGCCATGGTCTGCACCGGCCGGAGCGACTACTCCAACCAGGTGAACAACGTTCTATGCTTTCCCTTCATCTTCCGCGGCGCGCTCGACGTGGGCGCGACCGCGATCAACGAGGAGATGAAGCTCGCGGCCTCGCAGGCGATCGCAAAACTGGCCCATGATCCGGGCCTCGAAGTCTCCCCGACCGGCCAGCCGGCAGTCTATGGGCCTGAGCACATCATTCCCAATCCGTTCGACCAGCGCCTGATCCTCCGCATCGCGCCGGCGGTGGCGAAGGCGGCCATGGACACGGGCGTTGCGCGCCGGCCGATCGCGGACTTCGACGCTTACCACGACAGCCTCAACCGCTTCGTGTTCCGCTCGGGCCTGGTGATGAAGCCGATCATCGACCGCGCGCAGGGGCAGGGCAAGCGCATTGCGTTCTCCGACGGCGAGGATGAGCGTGTGCTGCGCGCGGCGCAGGTGCTGATGGAAGACCGGATCGCAAGGCCGTTGCTGATCGGCCGTCCGCAGGTGATCGAAAGCCGCATTCGCCGTTTCGGACTCAACCTCGACATCAAGGCCATCGAGATCATCAATCCCGAGGACGATCCGCGCTATCGAGACTATGTTGCGCTGTTCCACTCGCTCACCGGGCGCTCGGGCGTCACGCCGGAAACCGCGCGAACCATCGTGCGGACCAACACGACCACCATCGCAGCCCTTGCCGTCAAACGCGGCGAGGCGGACGGCATGCTCTGCGGGTTGGAAGGCCGCTACATCAAGCATGTGCGCGACATCCGCTCGGTCATCGGCATGCAGGACGGGGTGAAGGACGTCTCCGCCCTGAGCATGCTGATCATGCCGCGCGGCGCGTTCTTTTTGACCGACACCTACGTCAACATCGATCCGACCGCCGACGAGATCGTCGGCATCGCGCTACAAGCCCGCAATCACCTCAAGCGCTTCAACATCGAAGCGCGCGCTGCGCTCCTCAGTTATTCCAACTTCGGCTCGCGCGACGGTGAAACGGCGTTCAAGATGCGCGAGGTCTATCGCAAGCTGAAGGCGGCCGCACCGGACCTGATCGTCGAGGGCGAGATGCAGGGTGACCTCGCGCTCAACGAGGAGCTGCGGACCCGTTATGTCCCCGACACGGTCCTCAAGGGTGAGGCGAACCTGCTGATTTTCCCCAACCTCGAGAGCGCCAACCTGTCGATGACGCTGCTCAAGGAGCTGAACAACGCCCTGGCGGTCGGCCCAATCCTCATGGGCCCGCGATCGCCAGCGCACATCCTGGCCCCGTCGGTGACCAGCCGCGGCATCGTCAACATGGCGGCGATCGCCGCGAGCGAGGCGGTTGCCGCGGAGGGGTGACGGGCGGCTAGCGGGCGCGGGGTTTGCCCGGGGGAATTGCGTCCGCCAGCGCGACCATCAGAGCCGGTATGGATTCGGTAGCAGTGATTCAGATCGTGTCCCGCCTCACGCCGAAGTATCCGTGAGCGATCCGATTGCGCAGGCCGCGAACCTGCTTCCACCGCAGCTCCGGGTGAGCATCGACGAAATGGCGGTGATGGTCCTCGATCTTGCCCATCAGTTCGCCGACGATCATCAGGCTCATGATGATCGCCCGAGCCTTCATCACGTCGGCGTCGAAATCAGCGCGCGGCGTCGCGTCAACGAAGGTGGCGATTTCCTGCGCGACATCACGCAAGTGAAGAAGCAGGACGTCCAACCTTTCGGTCAAACCGGCTTGGCCTCCGCCAAGACCTCGTCCCGGAAGTACTTCGAGAGTTCCTCCGGCAGCACGACCTGCACCGGTACGCCCAGAGCTTCCTCGAGATCGACCTGAAGGCCGCCGAGGTCGAACAAAGAGGCACCCGGCAAGGCGTCGACAAGAATATCGATGTCGCTGCCGTCTGTGTCCGTGCCGTGCAGGACCGATCCAAATACGCGGGGATTGGCCGTCTTGTGACGGCCGACCATATCGCGGATCAGGGCGCGGTTCTTCTCGAATGCAACCGACGGCTTCATCAGATGTCTCCTTGCGGAAAAATAGGCCCGCGGCGCGACGCTATCAACCCTACTGGAACGCCGTCTCGGCAAAGCTCCGGAGCTTGCGCGAATGCAGCTTTTCGGGCGGCTGGTTGCGCAGGATTTCCATCGAGCGCATCCCGATGAGCAGGTGGCGGCTGACCTGCGTGCGGTAGAAGTCGGACGCCATGCCGGGCAGCTTCAGCTCGCCGTGGAGCGGCTTGTCGGAGACGCACAGCAGGGTGCCGTACGGGACGCGGAAGCGGAAGCCGTTGGCGGCGATCGTGGCGGATTCCATGTCGAGCGCCACGGCGCGGGACTGGCTGAGCTGGCGGGTGATCTCGGCCTGGTCGCGCAGCTCCCAGTTGCGATTGTCGAAAGTGGCGACAGTCCCGGTGCGCATGATGCGCTTGGTCTCGATGCCCTCGAGATGGGTGATTTCCGCCACTGCCTGCTCGAGAGCCACCTGAACTTCCGCGAGCGCCGGTATCGGCACGGTGACCGGGACGTCGGCGTCGAGAACATGGTCCTCGCGCAAATACGCGTGCGCCAGGACATAGTCGCCCAGCTCCTGCGAATTGCGCAGGCCCGCGCAGTGGCCGAGCATGATCCAGGCGTGCGGCCGGAGCACTGCGATATGGTCGGTGATGGTCTTGGCGTTGGAGGGGCCGACGCCGATGTTGACGAAGGTGATGCCGCGGGAGCCCGAGACCTTGAGGTGGTAGGCGGGCATCTGCGGGCTGCGCACCGCCGGCGTGCCCGTGATCCCGCCGCCGAGCCGGACATTGCGGGTGATGCAGTTGCCCGGTTCAATGAACGCCTCGTAGTCGGGATGGCCTTCGGCCATGTACTGCTTGGCCAGGCGGCAGAACTCGTCGACGTAGAACCCGTAGTTCGTGAAGATCACGAAGTTCTGGAAGTGCTCTGCGTCGGTGCCGGTGTAGTGGCTCAGGCGATACAGCGAGTAGTCGACACGCGGCGCCGTGAAATGAGCCAGCGGGTAGGGGCCGCCCGGCGGCGGCACGAAGGTGCCGTTGGCGATTTCGTCGTCGGTGTCGTGGAGGTCCGGCACGTCGAACAGATCGCGGAGCGGAATCGGCAACGCGTTGATCGCTTCGCCGTCGATCCGCTCGTCGGGCGCCAGCGCGAAGTGAAGGGGAATGCGCGTCGCCGACTCCCCGACGTCGATCGTGCCGCCGTGGTTGCGCAGGATCACCGAGAACTGTTGCAGCAGATAGTTCTTGAAGAGGTCGGGCGCGGTGATCGTCGTCCGATAGACGCCCGGGGTGTGGAGGTAGCCATAGGCCAGCGTCGAATCGGTTTTGCCGTAGCTCCGAGACGTGACCTGCACCTCCGGATAGAACGCCCTGACGCGCCCCTTGGGGACATTGCCCTTGCTCAGCCCGATCAGCTGCTCGCGGATGAACGCGGTGTTCCGGTGATAGATTTCGGCGAGGTACGCCCAAGCGTCGTCGGGGCTGGTGAAGGCCTTTTGCGGCGCCGGCGGCGGGGAAATGGTGTCCATGCGGATCCCGTTGCATTGCGGTGGCCCGGGGGCCACGGCGTTGCGGTGCTCTCTTATGGTTTTTGCCCGGACCGGGCAACCCGCCTTACAAGTCGTCCATGAACATCACATGCCGGTGAGACGCCCTTTCATTAGGCCCTCAATGGTCCATCTATCGGGATGTTCGCTGGAATTCTGCAAACGACCCATGCACCGGTGAACACGTGAGGCGCCTGCCGCTGCCCCCAAGCCCTCAACAGTGCGGTGGGTGCCTCCCCCGGGCCACAGCTTCGGAAACGGAGCTGTGGCCCTTTGATTCTCGCAATTCCGTCAGTCGACGGCGCCCGCGCTTTCCATCAGCTGGAGCGCGGCATCGGTCTGATTTTCGGCGTAGGTGCCATCGGCTTTCCGGGTAGCGTTCGGCCCGTGATATTGCCCGTCGACGCCGAGCTTCGACCCCTGAATGTGCCACGCCCCGTCCTTGCCGTAGAACGACCCCGGCAGGTGATACTTGCGGTCATTGCCGAGGAACGAGCCTTGCGGGTGGTAATTGCCGTCGCGGCCGTAAAACGAGCCCTTCGAGTGGTATTTCCCGTCGAAGCCCTTGAACGAGCCGGCCGCGTGCATCTTGCCGTCCGTTCCCCGAAAATACTGGGGGATCGACTGTTGCAGGTCCTGCATCGACTGCTGGCCCGAGATGATGTCGTCGAGAAAGTCGGCGCCGGTAATCGAAGTCATGGACGGGGTTCCCTGAAGGTGCGGCGAGCCTAGCCGAGCGCCGTTAAGGTTTTGCTTAGCCTGTTTGGTGCCGGCACCGCCTCGCGCGCCGGCGCGCAGCGGTTGCGTTGGCGGCCGCTTTGATGCAAATCATCGGTGCTTGACGATGGATGGGAGGAGCCTGTCCGGCGTCGTTCACACCAGCCTGGAATCCGAGATGACCATCTCCCTCTACGCCTCGTCGGCCGGCGTCTTCGTGCGCATGCTCACCAACCTCGATGCGATCTTCGCCAAGGCGGAGGCCAATGCCGCCGAGCGGAAATTCAACCCCGACCACTTCGTCGGCATGCGCCTTGCTCCCGACATGCACAATCTCGCATTCCAGGTGCAGGCGGCCACCGATCGCAGCAAGCTGTTCGTGGCGCGGGTCACGGGCCAGCCGGCGCCGGTCTGGGAGGACAACGAGAAGACCTTCGCCGAAGTCCGCGCCCGGCTGCGCACCGGGCTGGACTACCACAAGCAAGTCAAGCCGACCGATCTCGACGGTCTCGAGGACAAGCTCATCCCGCTCAAGATCCGCGGTGAGGACGTGCAATGGCCGGCGCTCAAGTACCTGCTCGAAGGCGCGATGCCGAACTTCTACTTCCACGTCACGACCGCCTACGACCTGCTGCGCCACGCCGGCGTGCCGATCGGCAAGCGCGACTTCACCGGCTGAGGCCGGCCGCTCAGGACTTCCCAGTAGAACACGTTGCCGCCCGCTTCGGCGACGTAGTGCATGTTGTCGTAGGGGTAGCTGTAGCCGGCGGTGTGGAAGTACTCCGCGCCGCCCACGCCCGCATGCCGCTCGCCGCGCAGCACGCGGAGGGCCATCTGTCGCGCCAGAGCCAGTCCGCGTCCCGCGTGCATGGGCAGCCAGAGGACGCCGGGCGCGAACTGATTGGGCTGACCCACGACACCGCAGACCGAATGAGGGAAGGCCGGGTCGTTGACCCGGTTCATCACCACGGTGCCGACGGCCAGCATGCCGTCGGCGGACGAGCGGTTGGATTCGAAATACATGACACGCGTCATGCAGTCTTCCGGCGACATGAACGCGCCGAACGGCAGCAGAACCGCGCAGCCGGAAAGCGCCGAAACGGCCAGCAGCGCGGCGAGGGCGGGCAGTACGCGAAACAAGGCCTGCTCCCGATACCGGTACGCGCAAAGCCTGCCCGAACACGGTTAAGATCGGGTGTCGCTTGCATCGGGGAGAGGAGGGACCATATCGGTCGCGTGAGCGACGGAGTGGCGATGAGCAGCCCGGAAGCCCGGCTGGACCGGCAGTTCGATCGGATCGGCCGGCAGGTGCCTCCCGCGGCTGGCTTCCTGCGGTGGGTGCGCAAGCCGCACATGCACCTCGTCCGTATCCCGCTCGCGATCCTGCTGCTCCTGGGCGGGGTCTTCAGCTTTCTGCCGATCCTCGGACTGTGGATGCTGCCGCTGGGCCTCTTGGTGCTCGCGGTCGATCTGCCGCCGCTGCGGCGGCCGGTCGGCAATTCCCTGGTGCGGTTGCAGCGCTGGCTCGCACTGCGGCGCCGGTCACGTGGCCGGGCAGCGAAGGACCTCTGAGGCAAGGTTCTTGCGGTCGAGATAGACCAGATCGATGCCTTCGCCGGTGGGTGCAAAAATCGGCCGCATGCTGATGCGCTCGTTCGCGGTCTGGCCGCTGGCCGCGCAACTCATGGCCGCGGTGAAGCTGCCGTTGCCGTTGTCGATGAAGCCAGAGATGTCGCAGGCGCTTCCTGGGCCCTCAAACCGCGTCTTCGAGATTTTCAGCACCTGCCCGCCGCACTGGCTCGGATCGAGGGCCCAGGTGCCGAACAGCGGCTCCAGCGCCGCGTCCGCGGCCGGCGCGGCGGCCTGTGCAACGACCGCAGATGAAGATGCCGCCGGAGGCGCACTGCCTCCGCAGGCGGCGAGACCGAAGACGACCGGCAGCAGGCAGAGAAATGGAACAAGGCGCATGGTGGCCCCGCGTGACGCTGATCCGGCGGAATGGCCGACGGCCTTGTCGGGTTCCATCGCGCTCATCTGGCGGACTGCAGCAGCCGGTCCGCCGCGCGCGACAGGAACGCGAGATACCGCTGCTCTGCCGCGGCGACGAGCCAGGCGAGGACGATCATCAGGACG
>CAYRZM010000254.1:0-10032 GCA_964428685.1 uncultured Devosia sp.
ATCTACAAGTACGTGATCCACCAGGTCGCCAACGCCTACGGCAAGACCGTGACCTTCATGCCCAAGCCCGTCTATGGCGACAACGGCTCGGGCATGCACTGCCACCAGTCGATCTGGAAGGACGGCAAGCCGCTCTTCGCCGGCGACCAGTATGCGGGCCTCTCGATGGATGCCCTCTACTACATCGGCGGCATCATCAAGCACGCCAAGGCGATCAACGCCTTCACCAACCCCACGACCAACTCCTACAAGCGCCTGGTTCCGGGCTTTGAGGCGCCGGTGCTGCTCGCCTACTCGGCGCGCAACCGCTCGGCGTCCTGCCGCATCCCGTTCGGCCAGTCGCCCAAGGCCAAGCGCGTCGAAGTCCGCTTCCCCGATCCGCTGGCGAACCCCTACCTGGGTTTCGCGGCGATGCTGATGGCCGGCGTCGACGGCATCCGCAACAAGCTCCATCCGGGCGAAGCGATGGACAAGGACCTCTACGAGCTGCCGCCCGAGGAGCTCAAGCAGATCCCGACCGTCTGCGGCTCGCTGCGCGAGGCTCTCGAGAACCTCGACAAGGACCGCGAGTTCCTCAAGGCGGGCGGCGTGTTCGACGACGACCAGATCGACAGCTACATCGACCTGAAGATGACCGAGGTGGTGAAGTTCGAGCACACCCCGCACCCCGTCGAGTACGAGATGTACTACTCGGCCTGATTCAGCCGATCATCGCGAACAAGCAAAGGGCCGCTTCGCGCGGCCCTTTCGGTTCAGGCCGCTGCGGCAGCCGCCGGTTCGGCCGCGGGACGGCCGATGACCTCGTAGCCCGTGAGGCGCCGATCGAGCCCCTCGATGTCCTGCGGGGCGTCGAACGCGATGGCAAAGCCCACCGGCAACAGACGAACGACCTTGCCGATCAGCGTGCCGACCATGACCCTGTCGCCGATCGCCGGCAGCAATGGCGCCGAGACCGCGGCACCGCCGCGCGAATAGTCGAGCACGAAGCAGTTGACGACGCGGCCGTCCGCGAGCCCCAGCGTCGAGCGCGGATCGGCCGGCCGACGCCGCTTGTGGGCACGCCGGTCGCTCTGCTGCCGTGCGGCCTTCTTCTTGAGGAAGTCGATGCGTGCCGCGAGGCGCAGCCGCTGGCGTTCGGTCGCCTCGATGGAGAAGACGAAGCCCTCGGGCGTCGTCCGTTCGATCACGCCGCGCAAGATGCCAAGGCCGTCGAACTTCGCGGTCAACCAGTCGCCAGTCATACCGACAACGGGGGCCGCGACGGCGATGGAGGCGGAAGAAATCGAGAGCGTGCGACAGGCGAAGACTTCGACGCCGTCGCCCAGATCGCCGCGGTCGGAGAGCGTGTAGCACCCCTCTATCGGTCCGACGTAGCGCAGGTCGAGGCGCCGGTCGCGCGCGGGCGCCCGATCGCGTTCAACGTCTTCAGCGTTCGGCACCTTCTCCCCCGGCACGGACACTCGGGGAAATACTGGCTCAACTCGCTGAAGACTTGGTTACGCAGGGTCGCGCCAAAACTCCGGCTCTTGCCGGGCAGCGCGTCTAGCCGAACAGGAAGATGGCCGCGAGAACGCCGATCAACACCGGACGGGGGGCGCGAAAGTGGGCAAGCCGGTACGCAAAACTTGAAAATCCGGCCTGCAGCCACCCCAGACGCAGGTACTCATGCAGGCGCGCAACACCCGGCTCGATACGCGGTGCCGGAACGGCGCGCATACGGCTACTCCACACACAAAACCGTATGACGACTTTCTACCAAGGCGGGCTTAAGGAACGGTGTCCAAGTCGCAAAACAAAGGTTAAGCGACTGCTCCGAATTGGCGCAGGCGACGACGTAACAACCTGACTCGCAAAAGCAATCCGGCCCGGCTTGGGCCGGGCCGGATCGCCATTCGCCGAAGCGAACTCAGAAGTTGTAGGTGAACTGCAGGTGCACGCCGCCGAGGTCGTTATGCTTGTCCCAGCCCTTCTTGAAGATGAGCTTGTGGATCTTGTCGACCTTGTGCGTGCAGCGGTCGACCCGCATCTGCCACCAGTCGCCGTCGTCGTCACGGCCGATGACCCAGACCTTGTTGTCATGGTCGTCGTCGTCGTTCGAGCGAATGATGCGGACGTGGTCGTAGCCGCGCTGCTCGAGCTTGGTGATGATGCGGGAATCCGTCCAGCAATACTTGAAGTAGTCCTTGTCGCCGAAGTGAACGACGACGCCGCCCGGGAAGTAGAAGCCCGGCGTACCGAGATTGAGGGTGATCGACGCGGCCTGGGCAGGAGCGGCGAAGCCCGCTGCGGCGACCGAGGCCGCGAGAGCGACGGCGGTGGCGCCGGTCTTGATCGAGGTGAGGAGTTTCATTGGGGTCTCCGGATTTGAGGGACGCTCGGAAGCAATGAGGGACACGTTCCGATAAGCGCTGGCCCGACCCTATCGTTCCGCCTTGAACCGAGGCGGAAGGAGCCGTTCATTTCCGGTTCAGAAAAGCAACACCGAAGCTCGCTCGAGGCGGCGTCTTCGGTGGATGATGGCGGCTTTGTGATGCATTGCGGCTGAAACAAGCCCGAACGGCGCGTTCAGACACCGTTCATGTGCTGGGCGGCTGGAAGCGGCGCAGGGCGCGGGTGTGCTAGAAGGCCTCACGATTCGAGCCGCATAACCAATGCCAGCCAAAGCCGACCTGTTCGACGATACCCCGGAGCCGCCGCGCCGCAAGCCGAGCGCAGCCGCGCCATCCTCCAGCTATTCCGCCGCCGACATCGAGGTGCTGCAGGGACTCGAGCCGGTGCGACGCCGTCCGGGCATGTACATCGGCGGCACCGACACCAACGCCCTGCACCATCTGTTCGCCGAGGTCATCGACAACTCGATGGACGAAGCGATCGCCGGCCACGCGAGCCGGATCGAAGTGCATTTCGGCGCCGACGGCTATCTCACGGTGACCGACAACGGCCGCGGCATCCCCGTCGAGAACCACCCGAAATTCCCAAAACAGTCGACGCTCGAGATCGTCATGACGACGCTCCATGCGGGCGGCAAGTTCGACTCCAAGGCCTACGAAACCTCGGGTGGCCTGCACGGAGTCGGCGTCTCGGTGGTCAACGCCCTCAGCGACGATCTGACCGTCGAAGTCGCCCGCGACCAGGAACTCTATCGCCAGAGCTACTCGCGCGGAAAGCCGACGAGCCGGGTTGAGCGGATCGGCAAGGTGCTGAACCGCCGCGGCACCACCACCCGCTTCCATCCCGATCCGGAAATCTTCGGCAAGGACGCGCATTTCTCGGCGGCGCGTCTGTTCAGGATGACCCGCGCCAAGGCCTATCTCTTCGGCGGCGTCGAAATCCGCTGGTCGTGCGATCCGGAGCTCGCCACCGACGATGTGCCGGAGAAGGCGAACTTCCACTTCCCCGGCGGCCTGCGCGATTTTCTGGCGTCCCGCGTCGAGGGCGAGCAGCGGATCGTCGACGACATCTTTTCGGGCAGCAGCGGCAAGCCGGGCAGCCACGGCGCGGTCGAATGGGCGATCGCCTGGACGCTCGCCGACGGCTTCCTCAGCTCCTACTGCAACACCATTCCCACGGCCGAAGGCGGCACCCACGAACAGGGCCTGCGGACCGCGCTGCTGCGGGGCATCCGCGCCTACGCCGACCTCAAAGGCGACAAGCGGGCGGCCAACATCACCGCGGACGACATTCTGGTCCAGTGCTCCGCCATGCTCTCGGTCTTCGTGCGCGAGCCCGAATTCGTCGGGCAGACCAAGGACCGGCTGTCGTCCGCCGAGGCGACCCGCATCGTCGACACCGCCTTGCGCGACGCCTTCGACCACTGGCTGGCCGCCTCGCCGCAGCAGGCCAACAAGCTCCTCGACTGGACCGTCGAGCGCGCCGAGGAGCGCCTGCGCCGGAAAAAGGAAAAGGAGATCGACCGCCAGTCGGCGACGCGAAAGCTCCGCCTGCCCGGCAAGCTGGCGGACTGCACGCAATCGGCGGCGCAGGGCGCCGAAATCTTCATCGTCGAGGGCGACAGCGCCGGCGGCAGCGCCAAATCGGCGCGCGACCGCGCCAGCCAGGCGGTGCTGCCGCTACGTGGCAAGGTGCTCAACGTGGCCGGTGCGACGCGCGAGAAACTGGCGCAGAACCAGCAGATCGCCGACCTCATCCAGGCGCTGGGCTGCGGCACAAGGGACCGCTACCGCGAGGACGACCTCCGCTACGACAAGGTCATCCTGATGACCGATGCCGACGTCGATGGCGCCCACATCGCCTCGCTGCTGATGACCTTCTTCTTCCAGGAGATGCCGCAGCTCATCGACGGCGGACACCTGTATCTGGCGCTGCCCCCGCTTTACCGGATCAGCTCCGGCCCAAAAGTCCTCTACGCCATGGACGATGCCCACCGCGACCGGCTGCTCGAGGCCGAGTTCAAGGGCAAGAAGCCCGACATCACGCGGTTCAAGGGCCTGGGCGAGATGCCCTACGCGCATCTGCGCGAGACGACGATGGACAAGCGCACCCGCTCGCTGCTGCGGGTCAAAGTCGTCGAGGATCGCGACGCCACCAAGGGTGCGGTCGAGCGGCTGATGGGCTCCAAGCCCGAAATGCGGTTCGAGTTCATTCAGGAAAACGCGGCCTTCGTGACCGACCTCGACATCTGACCGTCGCATCCCCACATTAAGCAAAGGCCCGGAAATCCCGTTGACTCAAGGGGGTTTCCCGCTATGTTCCCGGCCCGTCGGGAACCACTCCGCCGCTCGGCCGAACAGGCCTCAACGCCGGCTCCTCCCAACCTCCTCGAGTGGACGAATACATTGCCAGAAGACTTTTCCGGGCTCGGCCTCAGCGCCAAGGTGACCGACGCGGTTGCCGCGGCTGGCTACGTCAAGCCCACCGAAATCCAGGCGCAGGCCATCCCGCATGTCCTTGAGAAGAAGGACATCATCGGCATTGCGCAGACCGGCACGGGCAAGACCGCCTCGTTCGTGCTGCCCATGCTCACGCTCCTCGAAGGCGGCCGGGCCCGCGCCCGGATGCCGCGCACGCTGATCCTCGAGCCGACCCGTGAGCTCGCCGCCCAGGTCCACGAGAACTTCGAGAAGTACGGCAAGAACCACAAGCTCAGTGTCGCCCTCATCATTGGCGGCGTCAGCTTCGACGACCAGAACAAGAAGCTCGACCGCGGCGTCGACGTGCTGATCGCCACCCCCGGCCGCCTCCTCGACCAGTTCGAACGCGGCCGCATCCTGATGTCGGGCGTCGAGATCCTCGTCATCGACGAGGCGGACCGCATGCTCGACATGGGGTTCATCCCCGAGATCGAGCGCATCTGCGCAAAACTTCCGCCGGCCCGGCAGACCTTGTTCTTCTCGGCCACGATGGCACCCGAGATCCAGAAGCTCACGGGCAAGTTCCTGCGCGATCCGGTGCGCATCGAAGTCGCCCGCAAGAACTCGGTGGTCGACACCATCGACCAGCGGCTGGTGAAAGTCTCGAGCAGCCCCGAGGACAAGCGCTCGGTCCTGCGCCAGCTGATCCGTGGCGAAACCGGCCTCAAGAACGCGATCATCTTCTGCAACCGCAAGCGCGATGTCGCGACCCTTGCCCGCTCGCTCGAGCGCCACGGTTTCTCCGCCGGCGCCCTCCATGGCGACATGGACCAGAAGAGCCGGACGGAAACGCTCGACGCGTTCAAGACCGACAAGCTGATGCTGCTGGTGGCGAGCGACGTCGCCGCGCGCGGCCTCGACATTCCCGCCGTGAGCCACGTCTTCAACTTCGACGTGCCGACCCACGCCGAGGACTATATCCACCGCATCGGCCGCACCGGCCGCGCCGGGCGCTCGGGCATCTCGATCACCCTCGCCTCGCCCGCCGATGGCAAGTATCTCGACGCCATCACCCGGCTGATCCAGCACGACATCCCGGTCATGCCGTTCGCCGCGGCCCGCGACGGCGGCGAGGAGTCCGAAGCGCCCATGCGCGAGCTCCAGCATCGCGGCGAGCGTCCGCGGCGCGAGCGTGGCCGCGACGACCGTGGCGAGCGCGCGCCGCGCGAAGAGCGCGCCGCAAAGCCGCCGCGCCCCGAGGCGGAGCAGGCACCGGCGCCAAAATCGCGCCCGGCACCGCAGCCGCGTCGGCCGCGCGAACCCGCGACGGCCGGTGACTCGCCCTTCGGCTCGGACGGTCCGGTCCCCGCCTTCCTCCTCCGTCCCGGCAGCCCGCGCTAGACCGCTTCGGCCGGCAGCTAAATCGTTCTGCGCAACGTGCCCGGACGGCCGGCCTTTACTCGCCCTTAATCGAGTCACCCGAAAACTGTCAGCACCACCAGAAGGTCGGGCATCGGGGGCGTTATTGTCGGAACAGGAATTCAGGCGCGCCCTGGGCTATGCGAACTCGGCGATGGACCTGCTCAAGCGCGGGCAGATACCGCCCTATCCCCAGTTCTACGAGCTGCTCTACACCTACGCCACGGGCGTCAATCCGGCGCTCAACCAGCGCATCAACCAGCTTTTCCGCGACGGCACGGCCACGCAGGAGCTGGCCGAACGGCTCTATAACGAGTTTCTAAAAGCGCAGGACGCCAACGAGCGCATCTCGAGCGTCTCCGAGCGCATGGCCAGCCGCATCGAGGCCGTGCACAGCGCCATCGACTCCGCCATGGAGACCGCGACCTCGTACTCCGGCACCCTCGAAGCCGCGAGCGGCGATCTCGGCCGCGACATGAGCGACGCACAGTTGCGCGCCCTGGCCGAGCGGCTGCTCGGCGAAACCCACCGCATGCAGGAAGCCAACAGCAAGCTCGAACAGAAGCTCGATGCCTCGCGCGAAGACATCGCCGCGCTGCAGCGCGATCTCGACGAAGTGCGTCGCGAATCCATGCTCGATCCGCTGACCAAGATCTACAACCGCAAGAGCTTCGACGAGGGCATGCTGGGCGCCTTTGCCGATGCCGCCGAGACCGGCGCGCCGCTCTGCCTGATGCTGCTCGACATCGACCACTTCAAGCGCTTCAACGACACCTGGGGTCACCAGACCGGCGACCAGGTGCTGCGGCTCGTGGCGATGACCCTCAAATCCAACATCAAGGGCAAGGACGTCGCCGCCCGCTACGGTGGCGAGGAATTTGCCGCCATCCTGCCCGAGACCGATCTCGAGGGCGCGATGATCGTCGCCGACAACATCCGCAAGGCCGTGCAGGCCAAGGAGCTGCTCAAGCGCTCGACCAACGAGAAGCTGGGCCGCATCACGGCGTCATTCGGCGTCGCCATGTACAAGCCGGGGGACACGGTATCCTCGCTCATCGAGCGCGCCGACCACTGCCTCTACGCCGCCAAGCACGCCGGTCGTAACCGCGTTTTCTCGGAAGTCGAGCTCACCGGCGACGAAAAGACCGCCGCCTAACCGGCCGTCAGCGTCACGCCGAGCGAACGCAGCGCGTCCCAGTAGTCCGGATAGGTCTTGCCCACGCAGTCCGGGTCGAGGATCGTGATCCCACCCATCCTGAGGCCCGCGAGCGCAAAGCTCATCGCGATGCGATGGTCCTCGTAGGTCTCGATGCGCGTCGTGGCGTTACGCCGCGACTGCGAACGCAACCGCGGGTCGGCGCGCACCACCAGATCGTCGCCCTCTTCCGATGCGAGACCCGGCTGGAGGCGGTTGAGCTCCGTCGCCAGCGCCCGGATGCGGTCCGTCTCCTTGACCCGGAGATTGGCGATCCCCGTGAACCGCACCGGCGTGTCGTTGAACGCTGCGAGCACCGCCAGCGTCGGGACAGCGTCCTGCATCTGCGAGCCATCGATCACCGCCGGCATGCGCGGAAACATGCGGATGAACCCGGCGGCTTTCGCATCGGGCTGGGTGAAGGCGGGCATCGGCACGCCGAGATCGATGTTGCCGCCGGTGAGCGCCTCGGCGGCCCACAGATAGGTTGCCGCCGACGCGTCCGGTTCGATGGTGAAATCGGTCGCGCGGTACCGCGTCGGCTCCGCCCGCCAGGTCGTGGCATCGACGGCCGCGACTTTCGCGCCGAACGCCGTCATCGCCGCGACCGTCAGATCGACATAGCCGCGCGCGTCGAGGTCCTTACCGGTGAGCGCGACGTCGATCGGCGCGTCGCCGAACGGCGCCGCCATCAGCAGCGCCGACACGTATTGCGACGAGAGCCCGCCATCGATCTCCACGCGCCCGCGGCCGAACGATCCCCGTCCATGGACGGTGACCGGAGGACAGCCGGTGGGCGCGCTCGCGTCGATGCCGAGGGAACGGAGCGCCGTCACCAGCGGAGCGATCGGCCGCTTGCGCATCGCCTCGTCGCCATCGACGACGACGGTGCCCTCGACGAGGCTCACCGCCGCCGTGAGAAAGCGCGTTGCGGTGCCGGCATTGCCGAGGAACAAAGGCTCCGACGGCGCCCGCAACCGCCCGTCGCCCGTGACGACGAAGCTGGTGTCATCCGGCTCGTCGATGACCACGCCCATCAGGCGGAGCGCCGCCGCCATCAGCGTCGTGTCCTTGCTCTTGAGCGCGCCGCCGAGCCGGCTCGTGCCGCTCGCCAGCGCCGCAAGAAGCAGGGCGCGGTTGGTGATGGATTTGCTGCCCGGCGGCGTCACCCGGCCGCGCAGCGGCTGCTCCGGCGGAACGATGGTGAGCGGGGGCGACGACATGGCCGCGACCTGCCACGCGCGCCCGGCGTTGTCCAGCTACTCGACGGTGACGCTCTTGGCGAGGTTGCGCGGCTGGTCGACGTCCGTGCCCATCACCACGGCGGTGTGGTAGGCGAGCAGCTGCACCGGGATCAACGCCAGGATCGGGGCCACGAAGCTTGCGACCTTCGGGATCACGATCGTTTCGGCGACCCCCTGCCCGATATGCCTTGCGCCCTCCTCGTCCGTCACGAGGATGATGTTGCCGCCACGGGCAGCAACCTCCTGCATGTTGCTGAGCGTTTTTTCCATGAGCTCGTCCGAGGGCGCGACGACGATCACCGGCATCACCTCGTCGACCAGCGCGATCGGCCCATGCTTGAGCTCTCCGGCCGGATAGCCCTCGGCGTGGATGTAGGAGATTTCCTTGAGCTTGAGCGCCCCCTCCATCGCGATGGGGAACATCTGCCCGCGGCCCAGATAGAGCACGTCCTTGGCTTTGCTGAGATGCTTGGCGATGCCCTCGATCTGATGCTCGGTGCCGAGCGCCTGGGACACAGCGGCCGGTAACGCCACCAGCGCACGGACCAGCTCGGCCTCGTGGGCGGCGTCGATCACGCCACGTGCGACCCCCGCAGCCACGGCCAGGCTCGCCAGCGCCGTGAGCTGGGCGGTGAGCGCCTTCGTCGAGGCCACACCGATCTCGGGGCCGCAGAGCGTCGGGAACACCACCTCGCTCTCGCGCCCGATGGTCGACTCCGGCACGTTGAGGAGGCTCACGACGTGCTGGCCCTCGCGCGCGCAGTAGCGGAGCGCCGCCAGCGTGTCGGCGGTTTCGCCCGACTGGCTGATAAATAGCGCCGCGCTGCCGCGCACGACGGGCGGCTCGCGGTAGCGTTACTCGGACGCCACGTCGACATCGACCGGCAGCCGCGCATAGCGCTCGAACCAGTATTTGGCGACCAGCCCTGCATAGTAGGCGGTGCCGCAGGCGGAGATCGTCAGCCGCTCGAGCGTCGCGAAATCGAACGGCAGCGCCTCGCGCAGAGCTACCCGCTCG
Source organism: uncultured Devosia sp. (assembly GCA_964428685.1). Taxonomy (GTDB): domain Bacteria; phylum Pseudomonadota; class Alphaproteobacteria; order Rhizobiales; family Devosiaceae; genus Devosia_A. The sequence goes on from CAYRZM010000254.1 coordinate 9,688, forward strand.
GCGCCCATGTCCACGTAGTGGCTGAGCGTGTGCGAGATGGTCTCGGGCTGCTCGTAGATTTCCTTGGCCATGAAGTGGCGGTGGTTGCCCTTGTCGACGAGGAGCGCCGAGGCCTGCGACACCAGCGTCTCGCGCCGCACGATCGCGTCCGAGCCGTCGCGGATGGTGACGCCCTTGGGCGTGATCACCGCCCAGTCGCCGTCAAGCAGATAGCTGAGCCGCGACGTGAACGGCGCCAGCGCCATGGCGTCGGAGCCCAGATACATCTCCGTCTCGCCATACCCCACCGCCAGCGGCGCGCCGTGCCGGGCGGCAATCAGCAGCTTGTCGTGGCCCTTGAACATG
>CAYRZM010000255.1:0-13367 GCA_964428685.1 uncultured Devosia sp.
GTGGCAACGATCCGAACCGGGTTCAGCGTGGCGGCGGCAACCGGCCGCTCGCCCGAAAGCACGAGCGCCATGACAATTCTCCAATGTTTCGAGTGGTCTCCGGCAGGGAGCGCCGCGAGCCCCGGGTGACTTTTGATCACCGATGATGGGGGAATACGCTCTGGACACTCATTTGCCAAACAAATAGATTTCATTCCGATCATCAAAATCGGTGATGGAGATTCCCATGTCCGTTCCGCTCGATCTCGACCAGTTGCAGAGCTTCTGCGCCATCGCCGATTGCGGCAGCTTCACCGAGGCGGCGCGGCGTGTGAACAAGACCCAGTCGGCGGTGTCCATGCAGATCAAGCGGCTCGAGGAGCGGCTGGGTCACGCGCTGCTCACCCGCGACGGCCGCGGCGTGGCCCTTACCCAGCACGGCGAGGCGCTCTATTCGCGGGCCCGCAAGATGCTCAAGATCAATGCCGAGATCATGGACGAATTCTCCGATGAGGATCTGAGCGGGGCGATCCGCTTCGGCCTGCCGGACGACTATGCGGTGCGGCTCCTGCCGGTGATCCTCTCGAGCTTCCAGAAGAGCCACCCCAAGATCATGATCGACGTCACCTGCGCCTCCTCGCAGGAATTGCTCGAGGGGATGAAGCGGGGCCGCTACGACGTGATCGTGTTCACCCAGGGCACCAACCGCGAGTTCGGCGAGCTGTTCCGCACCGAGCCGATGTACTGGGTCGCGGCGCAGGGCGGTCAGGCGCTGACGCTCGACCCCATGCCCATTGCCGGCGGCCAGCCGTGCAAGTGGAAGGACGCCGCCATGGAAGCGCTCGACCGCGTCGGGCGCGACTATCGCGTCGCCTACACCTCGTGCAACGCGCTCGGGGTCGCGAGCGCGGTGCTCACCGATCTCGCGGTGGGCTTCTTGCCCGAGAGCGCGCTGCAGCCGGGCATGCTGGCGATTTCCGAGGACCGCAACCTGCCGCGGCTGCCCGACGCCGAGATCGCCCTCCTGCGCGCCAGCCACGCCTATGGCGGCATCTACGACGCGCTGGCCCGCCACATCGTGACCTCGATGGGCAACCTCGACACCCACGATCCGCTGCCGGTGGCGGCCGAATAGAGCGGCGCTCTAGTCGCCGCGCGGCGGCAGCAGCGCGTCGAGCTCGGCTTCGAGCCGCGGCGCCAGCGCATCGACCGCCCGGCGAAACTGGCGGGCGTGCTCCAGCTGCGCGGCCGCCGTGCCGCCGGTGCGGGTGTTCTCCCGCAGCCCCTCGGCAAGCTCCTGGTTGACGCGCGTGCCCATGCGCAGGAACGCCAGGATGCCGTCGAGCTGGGCATCGGTGAAGTGCCGCGTCATCACGGGGCCGAGCATGTCGTAGACGCCGAAGATAATGTCGACGAGCCTGAGCACGTGCGCGGTGGGCTCGACCCAGACCTTGCGCCGGTCGAGCGGATCGCGGACCCGGGCGACGTAGCCGGCCGCTTCGAGCCTGTCGATCACGGCGGTGACCGCGCCGGTGGTCAGGCCGCTGAGGTTGGCGAGCTGGCCCGCGGACAGGCGGCCGGTCCGCGCGATGATATCGAGGCAGCGGCCGTCGGTGTTGTTGATGCCGAGGAACTCGCCGAGGCGCTCGTCGAAGAGGTTCGTCGCGCCCTGGCTCAAGCGGCTGGCATCGCCGATTTCGACCAGCAGGCTGACGCGCCGATTATCTCTTGACGCGTGAGTATCTTTTCTCATAAGATAATTATACGTTGAGAGATCGGCGGGTGCAAGAACCCTCGGGCCGGCATCCACCGCGCCCTATGGAAAGGCGTTCACGCAATGAGCACATACACGGCAGCCGCAGCCTTCCGCCCGATCCGGAGCGAGCGCGCGGCGCAGGGGGAGGACGTCATGGCAACACCCATCATCGAGGCCAGGGGCCTCAAGCGCACCTACAGGGCGCGCGGCAAGGAGATCGAGGCGGTGCGCGGCATCGACCTCAGGGTCGATGCCGGCGAGATCGTGGGCTTCCTCGGCCCCAACGGCGCCGGCAAGACCACCACGCTCAAGATGCTCTGCACCCTGCTCGCGCCGACCGGCGGCAGCGCCACGGTCGCGGGCAGCGACCTCAGGACCGACTCGATCGGGGTCCGGCGCAAGATCGGCTATGTCAGCCAGGCCGGTTCGACCTCCGGCGAGGCCGGGGTCGGCGAGGAGATCATGAGCCACGCCCAGTTCTACGGCATCGATCGCGCCACTGCGAAGGCGCGCGGCGAGGAGCTGATGGCGGCCCTCGACCTCAGCGACGTGTGGGACCGCAACTGCGGCTCGCTCTCGGGCGGGCAGCGGCGGCGCCTCGACATCGAGATGGGCCTCATCCACCAGCCGCAGCTGGTGTTTCTCGATGAGCCCTCGACCGGGCTCGACCCGCAGAGCCGGGCGAACCTGTGGACCCACATCCGCTCGCTGCGCGACCGCATGGGCACCACGGTCTTTCTCACCACCCACTACATGGACGAGGCGGATTCGCTGTCCGACCGCATCCTCATCATCGACCACGGCACCATCGTCGCCGAAGGCACGCCGGCCGCACTCAAGAAGCGCGTCTCGGGCGACGCCATCACGCTGACGCTCCGCACGGAGCCCGATGCGGCCCGCGCCGCGACCATCGCCGCCGCGCTTGAGGGCGCCGACACCCCGGCGGTCGAGGCCAACGTCGTGCGCCTCCATGTCCCGGACGGTGGCCGCGCCCTGCCCGTGCTCCTCGCCGACCTCACCAAGTCGGGCATCGATGCCATCGGCGTCGACGTCAACCGCCCGACGCTCGACGACATGTTCTTGACGCTGACGGGACGGAGTCTCAGGGATTGAGCGACCTGGCTTCAGTCGGCTCCTTCCCCCGTTCACGGGGGAAGGTGGCGCCGAAGGCGACGGAAGGGGGCGGCCACAGATGCAGTGCCCGCACCGCCGCCCCCTCCACCATGCTGCGCATGGTCCCCCTCCCCCGTATACGGGGGAGGGGGATCTCCGACTGCTCATCTGGAGACCCGAAATGACGTTCTTCCGCGACACCTTCATCGTCTTCGCCCGCGCGATGCGGCTCAGCCTCAGGCAGCCGATGTGGGTGCTGATCGGGTTGCTGCAGCCCATCCTCTACCTCACGCTGTTCGGCCCGCTGCTGCAGAACATTGCGGCGAGCTCGGGCTTTCAGGGCGATGCCTGGCAGGTGTTCGTGCCCGGCCTGCTGGTCCAGCTCGGCATCTTCGGCGGGCTGTTCGTCGGCTTCGGCATCATCGCCGAGTGGCGCTCGGGCGTCATCGAGCGCCAGCTCGTGACCCCCGCGTCGCGCGTCGCCATCATCACCGGAAGGTCGCTGCGCGACGTGGTGGTGATCGTGGTGCAGGCGATCGTGCTGGTCGGTGCCGCCTTCCTCCTCGGCCTCCGCGTCCCCGTCGGCGCGCTCGCCATCGGTCTCGTACTGGTGGCGCTGCTCGGCGCGGCCTTCTCGTTCATCTCCAACGCCATCGGTATCGCCACCAAGAGCGAGGATGCGCTGGCGCCGATGGTCAACACGCTGGCGCTGCCGATCCTTTTGCTCTCGGGCATCCTTCTGCCCATGAACATCGCGCCGCAGTGGCTGCAGATCGTCTCGAACTTCAATCCGTTCAAGCATATCGTCGAGGCCCTGCGCGCCGTGTTCCGCGGCGACTTTTCCGACCCGATCGTTTGGATCGGCCTGCTGCTTGCCGCGATCCTGGTGGTGCTCGGCAGCTGGCTCGGCGCACGGACGCTGGCGGCGCAGACGAAGTGATGGAGAAAATGCCTTGGCCCGGACTGTCGTCAAAACCCCGCTCGTACCCGTCTCGCCCTATTTCAGCCAGGCGATAAAGGCCGGGCCGATGATCTATGTGTCCGGGATCGTCGGCACCGATCCGCAGACGAAGGCCCTTGCCGGTCCCGGCATCCGCGAGCAGACCCGGCAGGCGATCGAGAACTGCCGCAACATTCTCCGCGCCGCCGACAGCGACCTCAACGACGTGGTCGAGGTGCAGGTGCTGCTCACCCATCCGGAAGACTTCGCGGCGATGAACGAGGAATACGCGTCGTTCTTTCCGGCCGACCCGCCGGCGCGCTCGACCTGCAAGCTCGGCGTGGACGTGCCCGGCCTGCGCGTGTCGATCCGCATGACCGCTTACGTCGGTCCGTGAGCCGACGCTAGATCTCGGCTTCGTCGAAGATGCGGTTCAGGTCGCCCCGCCACGCGCCGTGGTATTTGGCGAGCCAGCGCTCGGCGGGCGTTTTGCCCAGCGCGAGGGTTTCCTCGAGCGGGGCAAGATAAGCTTCCTCGCCGAGTCCCCTCGCCTCGAGACCGCGCTTGGCCAGCCAGACGATCTCGGCCCCAATGTCGGCGACGGTCCCGGTGCGGAACGGCGTGTGGATCGCCGTTCTGGGCACGGCGTCGCGCAGCACTTGCCGTTCCGCCGCGGTCCAGTCCTTGACCAATGACCAGGCGTCGTCGAGCACCGACGCATCGTAGAGCAGCCCCACCCAGAGCGCGGGCAGCGCCAGCACGTGCGCGCGGTCGCCCATGTCGGCGCCGCGCATTTCGAGGAACTGCTTGAGCCGCACCTCGGGGAACAGCGTCGAGAGGTGGTCTTCCCAGTCCTTGACCGTCGGCTTTTCGCCCGGCAGCTGCGGCAGTTCCCCGCGCATGAAGGCGCGGAAGCTCTCGCCGGCGACGTCGACATAGCGCTTGTTGCGGATGACGAAATACATCGGCACGTCGAGCGCGTGCTCGACATAGCGGTCGAAGCCAAAACCGTCCTCGAACACGAAGGGGAGCATGCCGGTGCGCGCCGCATCGGTATTGAGCCAGATGTGCGAGCGGAAGCTCAGGTAGCCCGAAGGCTTGCCGTCGACGAAGGGCGAATTGGCAAAGAGCGCGGTCACCACCGGCTGCAGTGCGAGGCTCACCCGCATCTTCTTGATCATGTCGGCTTCGTCGGCGAAGTCGAGGTTCGCCTGCACGGTGGCCGAGCGGTACATCATCGAGGTGCCGAGGGTGCCGACCTTGTCCATGTAGGGCGTCATGATGCCGTAGCGCGACTTCGGCATGCGCTGGAGATCGTTGACGGCCCAGACCGGCGTCACCCCGAGGCCGAGGAAGTGGATGTTGAGCTTGCCGCCCACCGCGTGGCAGTCGGCAAGGTGCGCGTCGAGCTCCTCCGCCGCGCCGTGGATGGTTTCCTGCGGCGCGCCGCTCAGCTCGAACTGCCCGCCCGGCTCGAGCGAGATACCGCCGACCGGCCCGAGGTTGCGGAGCCCGATCGGGTTGTCGCGGTCGTAGAAATAATTCCAGCAGGTGCGGTCGCGGATGCCTTCGAGCAGGGCGTGGATGCCGTCCGGCCCGTCATAGCCGACGGTGCGCAGCGGGTCCTTGCGATAGACGTGCTTCTCGTGCTCGGTGCCGACCCGCCACTCCGACCGCGGCTTGCCGCCGCGCGCCAGCGCCTCGACCATCTGGGCCCGCGTTTCGAGCGGCGGTGAGGCTTCGGCGCCGGCCATGAGAACTCCCTGAACCCGCCAGACTTCGGCGCTGGATTGGCCGGGTTATGAGTGAGCGGACCGGCGAAAGCAATCGCTTTATCGCCAATCACCGATGATTGCTTGGACCACCGCAAGCGCCGCCACGGCGGCCGTGTCGGCGCGGAGGATTCGCGGCCCGAGGCTGATCGGAACCACGAAATCCTGCGCCAGCAGCAGCGCGCGTTCGGCCTCGGAGAAGCCGCCCTCGGGGCCGATCAGCAGCCCGACCGGCAGTCCCTGCAGCCAGCCGACCGGCACGGCGGGCGAAGCGGAGGGCGCCGCCTCGTCCGCAAAGATCAGCCGGCGCAGCCCATGCGTTGTCCGCCAGCCTTCGACAAGTGCCCTGAGCTCGATTTCCGGTGCGAGCCGGGGCAGGGTCAGCACCTCGCACTGCTCGGCCGCCTCGATGACATAGGCCTCGAGCTTGTCGGGCCTGAGCTTTCGCACCTGTGTGAATTCGGTGACCACCGGCTGGATGATGCCGGCCCCCATTTCGGTCGCCTTCTGCACCAGGTAGTCGAGCCGTCCCGTCTTGAGTGGCGCAAAGCCGAACCAGAGATCCGACGGTGGCGTCTGGTGCGCGGTCTGCACCGCGAGCTCGAGTGTCGCCCGCTTCTTGCCCACGCGCGCGATGCGGGCGAGCCAGGCGCCGTCGCGGCCGTTGAACACGACCATCGCGTCGCCCTCCTTGAGCCGGAGGACGTTGACGACATGGTTCGCCGCCTCCTCGCCAAGCTCCACCGCGCCGCCGGGCGCGAGCGCGCCGGTGACGTGGATGCGGGCCAGCGATCGGTGTTCGCGCGGCATATTGCCTTCGCTCCGGCCGGGCGGGATACTTTTGGCATTACCGCACAGGTCCCCTCGCCATGCCAAGTCCCGCCCGTTCGCACGCCGCCGTCGCCGATGCCGCCCGCGGCAACTGGGTCGACCGCTTCGCCCCGGACTGGCTCAAGCCCTATGCGCGGCTCGCGCGCTGGGACCGGCCGCTGCCGCTGCTGCTCTTGTTCTGGCCGTGCGTCTGGTCGCTCGCGCTCTACGTGATCAGCAATCCGGCGCGCGGCTTCGACTGGCGTGCGGCGGTGCTGTTCCTCGTCGGGGCCGCGGTGATGCGCGGCGCCGGCTGCACCTTCAACGACATCGTCGACACCGACATCGACAAGAAGGTCGCGCGCACCCGTTCGCGGCCGATCCCCTCAGGCCAGACGACCCGGCTCAAGGCGACCGTCTTCCTCGCCCTCCAGTGTCTCGTCGGCCTCCTGATCCTCGTCCAGTTCAACGTCTTCACCATCGCGCTCGGCATCGCCTCCCTCGTCCTCGTCGCGATCTATCCGTTCATGAAGCGGGTGACGTGGTGGCCGCAGTTCTTCCTCGGCCTCGCCTTCTCCTACGGCGCGCTGATTGGCTGGGCAGCCGAAGCGGGCAGCCTCGGCGCGCCGCCGCTCGTGCTCTATCTGGGCGCGATCCTGTGGACCATCGGCTACGACACGATCTACGCGCTGCAGGATCTCGAGGACGACGCGCTGATCGGCGTCAAGTCGACGGCGCGGCTCTTCGGCGACAACGTCAAGACCGCGATCGCGCTGTTCTATGTCGCGGCGGTCGTCTGCTGGCTGGTGGCGGCCGCGCTCACCGGCGATGTCTCCATCTTCGTCATGCTGCTGATCGTTCCGGCCGGCCTCCTCGGCTGGCAGGTTGTGACGCTCGAGCCCAAAAACCCGAAGAACGCGCTGCGGGTGTTCAAGTCCAACAACTGGGTCGGGCTCACGCTGCTCGGCGCGCTCTTCGCCGCCGGTTACTTCTGAGCCAGCGCCGCGCGCATCGCGTCATAGGCCGGCTTGGGCGCATAGTTTTCATCGAAGGGCAGCGCGGCGCCCCAGCCGTCGAAGAAGCCCGGCACCCATGAGTATTTGTCGGTAAAGCCCCAGGTGAGCACCGCCTTGCAGTTGGAGAGCGCAAGGCAGAGCGACACCGCCTGCCCATAAAGCCTCGCCTGCCGCTTCACGTCCTGCGGACTGGGCGGCGTCATCAGGCGGATGTCGAGCTCGGTGATCGAGACCTCGAGCCCGAGCGCGGCGAGGCGGGCGCCGTTCTGCATCATCCGGTCGTCGATGGTCGAGCCGCTGGTGAAATGCATCTGCCAGCCGACGCCGTCGATCGGCACGCCCTGCGCTTTCAAATCCTTGACCAGCGCATAGACGGCGTCCGACTTCGCGCCCAGCGCCTCGGCATTGTAGTCGTTGTAGTAAAGCTTTGCCGCCGGATCGGCGTCATGCGCGAAGCGAAACGCCAGCGCAATGTAGTCCGGTCCGATCCAGCTCAGCCAGGGCGAGGCGCGCAGCCGTCCGGTGGTGTCGTCGATCGCCTCGTTGACCACGTCCCACGCCGCGATCCGCCCCTTGTAACGGCCGACCAGCGCATCGATGTGCGCCTTGAGCAGCGCGATCGCCTCGTCGCGCGTGCGCGGCTTGGCCGTGAGCCAGCTGGGATTGGCCTCGTACCAGGCGAGGTTGTGGCCGCGGATCGCCATGCCGTTGGCTTCGGCGAAATCGACCAGCGCATCGGTGTCGGTGAAGTCGAACACGCCCTCGGCCGGCTCGGTCGCGTCCCACTTGAAGGCGTTCTCGCCGACGATGATGTCGTATTCGCGCTTGAGCACGCCCAGATATTGCGCGTCGTCGCGGAAGGGCTCCATCGCCACCGCCGCACCGATGCGGATGCCGCGGGCTTCGCCCAGCGTCCGCAGCGAGTCGTCGGCGGCCGCGACGCCGGTCAATGCGAGAGCGGCAAGGCCCGCCAGCGCGATCCGTTTGACAATCACCGGCTTCTCCCCTCGCTCCTTGCCTCCATCATAGCGAACGGCCGCCCGGAGGAAACTCTCCCTCAGTTCCGCACCACGAGGCACGCGCCGCCCGCCTTACCGAGGGCGGCACAGAGCGCGGCCGCCGCCTGCCGGTTGTCGCGCCCGACTTCGGTCGTGTAGCGCAGCGCGTGCCCGAAATTGGGGTTGCGCTTGGCGACCAGCATCAGCTCCTCGCCGCCGAGCACGTTGGTGTAGCGCGCCTGGAGCCGCGCGAAGGCGCGGCGCGCCGTGGCCGCCGAGAAGAACTGCGCCAGCTGGATGCCCCAGGGCCGGATGACCGCCGCGGGCGGAATGAACGCCTCTACCGGCCCGCGTTCGGCAAGGTCGCGGCATGCAGCGCCGAACGGCTTGTTCGGATCGAGGGCAAAATCGGACGGCTGCACAGTCCCCGCCAGCCAGTCGGTCACGGGCGCGCCGGTGATGATCTCGACATAGTCGATGGTCTCGGCCGCAAGATAGCCGCCGCCCGAAACGAACCGGCTGACCCGGTTCTCGCCGCCGTTGTAGGCCGCCGCCGCGAGGCCCAGATTGCCGAACTTGTCGCGCAGGACGCGCAGGTAGCGCGCCGAGCGGTAGAGCGCCTCCGCCGGATTGTAGGGATTGGCGAGGCCCTGTAGTCGCGCCGTCGAGGGGATGAACTGGGCGATCCCCTCCGCGCCGGCGCTGCTCAGCGCATTGGGCTGGAAGTGGCTCTCCTGCCAGATCAGCCGGGCGAAATAGCCCCGCGGCAGGCCGAAACTGTCGGCATTGCGCGAGAGCGCCGCGCAGACGTCGGCGGCATAGGTCGCCTGGTGGATGCAGGCGCGGACAGGGCGCCGGTCGGCCGGACGCTCCAGCACGCAGTAGGATTTGGGCGCCGCGGCCGCCGGGGCCGGACCCGCCGGGGCGGCGAGCAGCAGCCCCGCAAGCGCAATGGCCGCCAGGCGGCCGATGGACATCTTCAAGCGCACATTCGGCATCCCAGAACGAATCGACCCGCCGGTGGGGGGAACCAGCGGGTCGACTAGCGCTTGGAGGTCGCTATTAGGGCATTGCCGGAGCGGAATGTGGTGCAGACAACCTGTCCGGCGAGGTGAGAAACGGCGGCACCCGGCAAAAGGTTGCAGCCGATCCCGAAATTAGTTGACCGAGGTTTCCCCGGGCTGCCGGCGGTTCAGGAAGCGCGGACGGCGGGCACTGTCGTGCACCAGCCGGCGGCGCGCCACCACCGGGCCGAGCGCCACGCCCGACACCTGCTGGCTGTAGGGCAGGAGCGAGCCATCGCCGGCCTTGATGTAGAGCGGCAGGCGGAGCTTGCGCCCCCAGTTCTGCCACTCGGCCACGACGTCGCTGTTGCCCACTTCCTCGAACACCCGGTAGTTGAGCTCCGGGTCGCCGTGCACGAGCTCGATCGCGCTGGTCAGCACGCCGTCCTCGGAAATCTGCGTGGAGACGGCCACGCCCACGAATTCGTCGACCGGCACCTTGATCTTGATGGCCACGCCCGACTTCTCGAGCAGCTTGCGCACCGTGACGGTCTTGACCGGGTCCTTGGGGCCATTGTCGTTGGCCGGCCCGAACTGCTTGACGGCGAAGGGCTCGGCGGGCGCGGTTGCCGCGCTCCGCGTCCCGAACATCAGGACCACCCCGGTCCCCTCGATCCTCACGCCCTGACCCATTTTCGCCGTCGCCTTCCTGTCAACCCCGAGAGCTTTTTGTGCTGCTCTCTTATGGCGCCAATCTAGCCGCCCCTGTTTCTGCCGCGCTTAAGAAACTGGGTTAAGTTTAGGTAGTTTTGGCCAGGGTTTACGGGGCGTCACCGGGTGTAACACCGGGTTAAGCACGCGCGTCGACAGGGGCCGCAATTGCGCCTAGAACCCGGCCCAGAGACGCGCCCGGGCCAATGCACGAATCCTCTTTTACAAGCTACGCCGAAGACCTCGAACTGCTGCGCACCGCAGCGGTCACGGCGGGCATCATCGCCTCGAGCTATTTTCGCCGCGACCTCAAGACGTGGACCAAGGAGAACGCCTCTCCAGTCAGCGAAGCCGACATCGTGCTGGACAGTTTCCTGCGCTCGGCGCTGACCACCGCGCGCCCCTCCTACGGCTGGCTCAGCGAAGAGAGCGTCGACGATCCGGCGCGCATCGGCACCGCCCGCGTCTTCATCGTCGATCCGATCGACGGCACGCGCGGCTTCATCAAGGGCGAGGACAGCTGGACCGTGTCGCTCGCCGTGGTCGAGCACGACCTGCCGGTCGCGGGCGTCGTGTTCGCGCCGGCGCGCAACGAGATGTACGAGGCGAGCCTGGGCGGCGGCGCCCGCCTCAACGGCGCCGCCATCGCCCGCGCCACGCCCGCCGACCGGCGTTCGCCGCTGATCCCGGCGCCCGGCGCCGTCCACCATGAGCTCCAGGCCGCGGGCCTCGATTACACCCGCGGGCCCGCTTACCCCTCCCTCGCCTATCGGCTGGTGCAGATCGCGACCGGCAAGCTCGATGCGACCGTGGTGCGGCGCGGCGCTTCCGACTGGGACATCGCCGGCGCGGCGGCGATCCTTGGCGAATGCGGCGTGCATTTCGAGGATGCGTGCATGGGAGGCATGCGCTTCAACCAGGCCGATGTGCGTCACGGGGCGCTTGCCGCCTTCGCGCAAAGCTCGCTAAGAGACGTGCTGACGGGGGCGCTGATCAAGGTCTATGGCTGCCCCGAGGCGCATCTCGACAGCGAACGGATCGTGACGTGAAGCCCCCCAAGAAAGAGCCGCCGAAGCAGCTCCTCCATCTCGTGATCGGCGGCGAGCTCGAAAACATCGACAGCATCACCTTCAAGGATCTCAGCAAGGTCGATCTCGTCGGGGTCTATCCCAACTACGCCGCCGCCTATGCGGTGTGGAAGGCCAAGGCGCAGCAGACCGTCGACAATGCCGAGATGCGCTACTTCGTGGTGCACCTCCACCGTCTGCTCGACCCCGAAGACGAGGGCGCGTGAGCCCTCGCGCGTCCGCGGCCGGCCCGTTTGCGCTGTGGTTGCGCCGCGCCATCGGCGGCGGCCTCCTCGGCCCCTATCTCCGGCTGGTGCGCGTCACCTCGCGTGTCGTCTACGACCCGCCCGATTTCTGGCAGCGGCTCGATGCGCATTCACCGCTCCTCCTCACCTCCTGGCACGGCCAGTCGAACCTGGCTTACCCCAGCTTCCCCGATCCCCGGCGGTTTGCGATCATGATCTCGAACCACCCGGACGGCCAGATCGCCGCCGGCATCGCGCAGAGTTTTGGCTTCGGGGTCATCACCGGCTCGGGCGCGAGCGAAAAGCAGCGACACGGCACGGGCGGGCTCGCCGCCTTCCGCGAAACCCTGCGCACTCTTGGCAGCGGCCGCTCGGCGATCGCCACCGCCGACATCCCGCCGGTGCCGGGACGGCAGGTGAGCCGCGGCCTCCTCGCCATCGCCCGTCACTCCGGGAGGCCGATCTTCACCCTCGCCGTCGCCGGTTCGCGCCGCACCGTGCTTGAGCGGCTCTGGGATAAAATGCAGTTCCACTTTCCCTTTTCGCGCATCGCCATGGTCGCGGAAGGGCCGTTCAGCATAGGTTCGGCAGCCGACGAAGAGGCGGACGCCGCCCGCATCCACGACAGCCTCGACCGCGTGCTGGCGCGCGCCTTCGCGCTTGCCGACGGCAAGCCCTAGCGCGTCAGTTCGGCAACGATCGCGTCCAGCGCTCCAGGCGGCCCGACGCGGGCACGGCCGATCGCCCCGCGGCGGGCGATCTCGGCGGGGTCGGCCAGCAGCGCCCTGAGCGCTCCCCCGAGCGCGTCGGCGTCGGCGACCAGCAACCGCGCCTCGCCGAAGAGGCGGGACTCGTCGCGGATGCGTTTGGGCCGGTCCTTGGGACGCGAGACCGAGATCACCGGGCGGCCCATGCCGATCGCTTGCACCGTCGCGGTGCCGGCCTGCGACAGCACGAGATCGGAGGCGTCGAGCACGTCGCCCAGCGCCCCGCGTGCGGCGTGGATGGTCACGTCGCCGGTGAACCGCTCGCCGGTCCATTCGAGATTGGCGGCGCGCGCCAGCTCCTGAGGATCGAGGCTTGCCGCAAGCGCGAGGAACACGTCGGGCCGCAGCGCGTCGGGCAGGCCACGCAGGGCCGCGACCTGCATGCCGAAGAACCCCACGGACTCCGCGCGGCTCCCCGGCAGCAGCGCCAGGCCAAGCGGCCGCGTGCGCAACGCCCTCGCATCGAGCCCGGCGCGGGGAATCGTGTCGAGCATCACGTTGCCCGCCGCCCGGGCATCGACGCCCGCCGCGCTCAGCTGCTCCGCAAGTTCGAGACGGCGGCAGAACGCGGCGCGGCAGGTTCGCCCGATGACGGCCCGCTCGAGGCCGCGATAGAGCCCGCCATAGCCGGTCTTGTAGACGTCGACATAGACCGCGCCGCGGATGCCCGCGAAGAGGCAACCCGCGACGCCGACGATGTCGCCGACGATCAGCGTCTGGTCGTAGGCCGCGCGGCTCCGGCGCAGGAAGCCGAGCCCCGCCGGCACGCCGCCGAGCATCCCCGAAGCGAGGTCGCGCCACACCGAGCCCCGCGCCACGCGCGAACCCTCGGAGGGCAGTTTTGCGCGCGGTCCGACGAGAGGGCACACGCCTGCATAGGCCGCGCCGTCGCCGAGCGTCGGATAGGCGTCAACGGCAATGGAGGATGGCAGCCGGCGGACGATCGCGGCCGCGATCGAATCCTCGCCATGCCCGTTGGAGATGACGAGAAGTCGCTTGGGCGGCACTATTTGCTGCTGAGGCCGTGGCGTCGATAGGCTTCGAGCGCGGCGTCGGCGTCGGCATAGGGCTCCTGCCGGTCGACGTTCCAGTACATCAGCTCGTCGACGGGGATCGCCTTGCCGGTAATGGCGCAGCGCACGATGCTTCCCGGCCGCACCACCACGTAGTCGCCGTCGAGATAGCGGAT
>CAYRZM010000256.1:0-27963 GCA_964428685.1 uncultured Devosia sp.
CAAGGCGGGTTGGGACTCGCCGTCGCCTGGGCTACGTTTCGGCCCTCACTCTCCACCGTCATCCGGACACCCCATGGACCAGACCGAACTCATCGCGCCGCTCGCTGCGGCGTACCGTGCAAGCGCGCGCAACGTCGACGCGAAGGCCTATAGCGGGCTGAGCCGGACCGACGCCTATGCCGTCGCGGAAGGTGTCCGGAAGGCGCTGGGCCAGACGGTGGGCATGCTGAAGACCGCGGTGCATCCCGACGGCGTCGGCGTCACCTCCCCGATCTATGCTGAGCACGTCGGCCCCATGGCCGGATATGCGATCGCCGCCGTCGCGGTGCTCGGCCTCGAGGTCGAGGTGGGCGTCGTCCTTCGCCGCGACGTCCGCTCGTCGGCCGACTTCCCCGATGCGATCGACCACTACTTCACCGGAGTCGAGATCTGCGGGACGCGGTACATCGACCGGTCCGTTGCCGGCCCCACCGGCGGGCTCGCCGACAGCCAATCGGCGCTGGGCTACGTGATGGGGCCCCGGCGCGCGGCCGCAGATGCAATCGATGGGCTCGAGATCACCATCGATTTCGCCGGCAAGCGCATCTACGCCGCGCCGGTCAAGCACGGCTTCGGCAGCGTGCTCGCCTCGCTCCGGGCTTATGCCGACAGCCAGCACCCGGCCTTTCCCCTCAAGGCCGGCACCATCGTCACCACCGGCTCGATGTGCGGCCTCGTGCCAACGACCGGCGCCGGCCATGCCGTCGCGCGGCTGGGCGACCAGACCGTGGAGCTCGACATTGTCTGAAGAGATCGCCCCCTCCCGCGACATTTCGCGGCTGCTCGAGATCATGGCGCGTCTGCGGCGCCCGGCCGACGGCTGCCCTTGGGACCTCGACCAGGATTTTGCGTCGATCCGCCACTACACCATCGAGGAAGCCTACGAGGTGGCGGATGCGATCGAGCGCAACGATTTCGACGACCTGCGCGAAGAGCTGGGCGACCTGTTGTTGCAGCCGGTGTTCCACGCCCAAATGGCGTCCGAGGTCGGGCTTTTCGATTTCGGGGATGTGGTCCAGGCGATCACCGAAAAGCTGATCCGGCGCCACCCGCACGTGTTCGGCGAAGAAGCTGCCCGCAATGCCGGCGGCGCCAAGGCCAAGTGGGACGCGATCAAGGCCGACGAGCGGGCGAAGAAGGCCGAAAAGCGCGCGGGACCAACCTCCGTGCTCGACGACGTCCCCAACGGCATGCCGGCCCTCGTTCGCGCGGAAAAGCTCACCAAGCGCGCGGCGACCGTCGGGTTCGACTGGCCCGATGTCGCCGCGGTCATGGCGAAGGTCGAGGAAGAAATGACCGAGCTTGCCGCAGCGGAAACCGATGCGCAGAAACACGAGGAGATGGGCGACCTGCTGTTTGCGATCGCCAACCTCGCTCGGCATCAGGGTGTCGATCCCGAGGCTGCGCTGCGCGATGCGAACGCCAAGTTCACGCGCCGCTTCCACTATGTCGAGGAACGCGCGCGTGCCGACGGCATCGCGATCGAGACCGCGGGCCTCGCTCGGCTCGACGGCTACTGGAACGAAATTCGGGCCAGGGACAAGCAAACGCCCTAGCCGGCTTCGATCCGGCCGGCGAAGCGCTGGGCGAAACTCTCGCGATGACGCGGATCGACGCGGACCTCGTAGGTCTGGCCTGCCTCGTCCGGCTCGCCCTTGCCAATGATTTCGGCGTGGCCATAGAGCCAGCCGACATCCGCGCCGTTCTGGTGCGGGATGTGGACCTTGTAGGTCCGGCTCTTGGCAGACAGCGTCCGCTCGATCGCGGATAGCAGGTTATCAACCCCCTCGCCCGTTTGCGCCGACACCTCGACGACAGCGGAGACCGACCCTGCGGGACGGAGCGCCTGCAGGGCCTCGCGCCCCTCGGGCAAGAGGTCGATCTTGTTCCAGACCTCGATGATCGGCGTCGCATCGGCCGAAACGCCGAGCTCCCCGAGAACCTTGAGGACATCGCCCGCCTGCGCCGCGGCATCCGGATTGGCGACGTCGCGCACGTGCAGGATCACATCGGCTTCGGTGACCTCTTCGAGGGTGGCGCGAAACGCCGCGACGAGCGTCGTGGGAAGATCGGCCACGAAGCCAACCGTGTCCAAGAGCATCACGTCCCGGCCGTGCGGCAGGGCCAGCTTGCGGATGGTGGTGTCGAGCGTTGCGAAGAGGAGGTTCTCGGCGAACACCCCTGCCCCGGTCAGCCGGTTGAAGAGGCTCGATTTGCCCGCGTTGGTGTAGCCGACGAGCGCGACGACCGGCAGCTGCGCCGCCTCGCGATTGCCGCGCTGCTGGCCGCGCGTCCGCTTGACCTTCTCAAGCCGCTCCTCGAGCAGCTTGATGCGCTCCTCCAGCAACCGCCGGTCGCTCTCGATCTGCGTTTCGCCGGGGCCACCGAGGAAGCCGAAGCCGCCGCGCTGCCGCTCGAGGTGGGTCCATGAGCGGACCAGCCGGCTCCGCTGGTAGTTGAGATGAGCGAGCTCGACCTGCAGCACGCCTTCGCGCGTCGCCGCGCGCTCGCCAAAAATTTCGAGGATGAGGCCGGTGCGGTCGAGCACCTTGGCGCCCGTCTCGGTCTCGAGGTTGCGCTGCTGGATCGGCGCCAGCGCCGCATCGAAGAGCAGTAGCTCGACCTCGTCGGCGGTCACGCGCGCCTTGAGGTCGGCGACGTGGCCGGCACCGATGAGGGTCGCGGGCTTGGCCTCGCGCACCTTGACGACTTCGGAGAAGACGATCGTGACCCCGATGGCCCCGGCGAGGCCCTCGAACTCGGCCTTGCGCATCTCGATCGAATGCGCCGACGACGCGCCACGCAGATCGGGCACGACGAGACCGACCCGCGTCGGCGCCCGGCGCTGATCGATGAATCGCTGCGGGCCGCCGGAGCGGCCGTCCTCCTCGTCGTCGGACATCGAAGGCTAGTCCTCGGCGTGCTCGGGATCGAACAGCTGGATCGGCGCGCCCGGCATGATGGTCGAGATGGCGTGCTTGTAGACCAGCTGGGACTGCGCGTCGCGGCGCAGCAGCAAGCAGAAGTTGTCGAACCAGGTGATGACGCACTGCAGCTTGACGCCGTTGACCAGGAAAATCGTCACCGGGACCTGTTGCTTGCGGACGTGGTTGAGAAATGCGTCCTGGAGATTCTGTGCCTTTTCACCGGGCATTTGTGGCCTCTTCTGGTTGCGGCGCTACCACGCCGCCAAGACATCTTTCATCGGCGCAGCGAATTCGCCGCCCGATGTTATCTTGGTCCGCCTTCCCGCACGAACCACTATGACATATCGGTCCGGGGCTGCCTACCCGCGAGGGCAGGACGCTACAATCCGAGCGATTTGATCTTGCGGTGCAAGGCGCTGCGCTCCATCCCCACGAATTCGGCTGTCTTGGAGATGTTCCCGCCGAACCGCTCGATCTGCGCCACCAGATATTGCCGCTCGAAGACTTCGCGCGCCTCGCGCAGCGGCAGGCTCATCAGATGCGCGGATTCATCGGTATCGCCGACCGTCGGGAGCACCTCGCCGATGTCGGAGGGCAGCATCTGGGCGCCGATGACACCGTTCTCGGGCGGCGTGTCCTTGATGAGGATGAGCAGCCGCTCGATCGAGTTGCGGAGCTGGCGGGCATTGCCGGGCCAGTCCTGGGCCTGGAGCACCGCCATCGCGTCGCCGCCGATGATCAGGCTCTTGAGATTGTGCATGCGCGCGATCTGGTCGACGAACAGCTCGACGAGCGGCGGCACGTCCTCGCGCCGCTCCTTGAGCGGGCTGAGCTGCAGCGGCACGATCGACAGGCGGTGAAAGAGATCGGAGCGGAACTGGCTGGTCTCGATGAGCTGGGCGACATTCTGCGAACTCGCCGCGATGATGCGCACGTCGATCGGCACCGCCACTGTCCCGCCCACGCGATTGAACTTGTTCTCGACGAGGGTGCGGAGCAGCGCCGCCTGCGCGGCCGCCGGCAGGGCCGCGACTTCGCTCAGATAGAGCGTGCCGCCATGCGCCTTTTCGAGCGCGCCGACCTCGGTCCGGAGCGTGCCCGTCTTCTCCCTCGTCTCGCGGCCGAAAAGGACCACCTGCACTTCGTCGGGCGAATAGAGCGAGCAGTTGATCTCGACGAATGGGGCTTCGGCGCGGGGGCTGCGCTGGTGGATCAGCCGCGCGGCGAGTCCCTTGCCGCTGCCCGATGGGCCGGAAATGAAGATGCGCGAGTTCGTCGGCGCTGACTTCTCGATAATGCCGCGGGCCTGCTGCAGCGAGGCCGATGCCCCCACCATGTCGACCGCCTGCGCGTTGGTTCGGCCACGAAGCTCCTCGACCTCCGACTTGAGGCGCGTCGCTTCCATGGCGCGCTGGGTGACCAGCAGCAGCCGGTCGATCTTGAACGGCTTCTCGATGTAGTCGTAGGCGCCGCGGCGAATGGCCGACACCGCGGTCTCGATGTTGCCGTGGCCCGAGATCATCACCACCGGCATGTCCGGATGCTGGGTCTGGAACACGTCGAGCAGCTGCAGCCCGTCGAGACGCGAGCCCTGCATCCAGATGTCGAGGAACACCAGGCTCGGCCGGCGCCGCGCGATCTCGTTGAGGCCGGAATCGGCGTCGTGTGCCTGCCGGGTCTCGTAGCCCTCGTCCTCGAGAATCCCCGCGATCAGGTCGCGGATGTCGTCCTCGTCGTCGATGATCAGGATGTCGCGCGCCATGTCAGCTCTTAACGTCCACCAGCACGGGCGGCTCCTCATCGCTCTGGGCCGCGGGCGCTGACTCGCCCGCGGCTTCGGCTACCGGTTCACTCGGTCTATCCGGGGCGGCCACCGCGGCGGGCGCAGTGGGCTCCTCCGCGACGTCATCGTCCGGCCCGAGCGGCAGCGTGAAGGTGAAGCACGCACCGACACGGCCGGTGGCATCGGGCTCGGCATCGATCAGGTCGACCGTGCCGCCATGCTGCTCGATGATGCGCGCGACGATCGCGAGGCCGAGGCCCGTGCCCTTCTCGCGTGTCGTGATGTAGGGCTCGAGCAGCCGCTGCCGGTTTTCCTTCGGCCAGCCCTTGCCGTTGTCGGACACCGAGACGCGCGCCTTGTCGCCCTCGGTGCGAACCGAGACGGTGATCGCCGGCTCCTTGATGGTTTCGAGCCCGCCCTCCATCGCCTCGACGGCGTTCTTGATGAGATTGGTCAGCACCTGGCTGATGAGCCGCTGGTCGAAGAAGGCGACCACCGGCTGCTCGGGCAGGTCCATCTTCACCGCCACATCGGGCAGCCGCATGCTTTCGAGGAACACCGACGAGCGCACGGTCTCGCTGAGGTCGGCCTTGACGGGCTTCGCCTCCGGCATCCGGGCGAAGGACGAGAACTCGTCGACCATGCGGCCGATGTCGCCGACCTGGCGCAGGATGGTGTTGATCGACTTGTCGAAGACCTCGAAATCGCCCTCGAGCTTCTTGGCGTAGCGCCGGCGCAGGCGCTCGGCGCTGAGCTGGATCGGGGTCAGCGGATTCTTGATCTCGTGCGCGATGCGGCGCGCAACATCCGCCCAGGCACCGGTGCGTTGGGCGGAGAGCAGGTCGGTGATGTCGTCGAGCGTCACCACGTATCCCTTGCTCTCGGCCATCGTGCCTTCGCGGGTCAGCTGGACCTGGTAGGTCCGGTAGTCGGGGCCGGAGCCGATTTCGATCTGGTCGCGGATCTGGCCGCGACGGGACGCGCGGGCGCGCTCGACGATCGGCCCGAGGGCCGGAACCACCTCGCTGACCTGCGTGCCGATGGCCGAGACTTCGCTGCGGCCCAGCATCTCCACGGCGCGCGGATTGAACAGGGTGATCGCGCCGAACGCATCGAGCCCGATGATCCCGGCCGACACGCCCTCCACCACCGCCTCGGTGAACTGCCGGCGCTTCTCGTTGGTCTCGCTCGCCTGGACGAGCGCGACGCGCTGCGTCTTGAGCTGCCGCGTCATGGTGTTGAAGCGGTTGCTGAGGTCGCGCAGGTCCCCCCTCCCCGGCTGCACCGGCACCTGCACGTCGAGATCGCCGTCGGACACGCGGGACGAGGCGATCATCAGGTTGCGGATCGGATCGACGAAGCGGTTGGCGAGCGCGATGCCGACCCAGAGCGCCGCGAGCAGCAGCACGAGGGCGAGGCCCAGATACATGAGGGTGAAGGTGATCTGGAACACCAGCCGATTGGAGGCGTACTGGCGATACTCGGTGACGTTGTCGTCGGTGAGCCGCATGAACTCGAGGACTTCGGGGTTCACCGGGCGCGCGACGAACAGGTAAGTGCCGTCGTAGCCGCGCAGCTTGACGATGGCGCCGACCAGCTGCGTGTCGCCGGGGGAGATCAGCGTCGGCACGCCTTCATCGACGTGCGGGATGACGCCGTCGGGCAGCTGCGGCGCGACCCCCTGCGCATTGATCTGCGCGCTCATCAGCGTGTCGCCGTTCGCCGACACGAGCGTCGCGAACGGCAGCGAACGGGTCACGGCGAGCGCGGTCAGGATGCGCTGATACTGCTCGCGGTCGGTGGCAAAAGTGCTCTGTGCCTGCTCGAGCTCTCCCGCGACCCAGATGATGTCGTCGCGCAGCACCTGCGCGTGCTCGAGCATGTAGGAGCGCGCCACCTGCCGCGAGGCTTCGACCATGGTCTTGGTGCGCTCGGAGAACCACTGGTCGAGGCCCTGGTTGAGCGAAATGGTCGCAACGATGGCGACGATAATCGCCGGAACGGCCGCGGCGGCGGCAAACATTGCCACCATGCGCAGCTGTAGGCCGGACCCTGCCTGGCCGAGAAACCGCGACTGGATCAGCATCATCGCTTCGGTGACGACGAGCGCGATGACGATGAGCACGAGGAGGCCGTTGGCGATCCAGATGAGCGTCCAGACTTCCGGAGTCGGCTCGACCCCAGTCGCCCCCGTCATCACCAAGAAGGAGCCGGAGGCCACGAGGACGGCGAGAACGACGACCACCAGGCCAACGACCCGGAGCGCCTGCCGGCCCCGCTCGGTAAACAGCCGCGAACCCGACTTTTGCGATGGAGCGTCGCCCGCCTCGTCCGGGAACTCGCCGCCAGCGAGTGCTGTGTCGCTCATGTCACAGACCGTTTCCCGATACGCCGCAAATCAGGGCTAAACTGGCCCAAGAGCGGCGACCCTTCAAGACAATTGTTGCTGAAATGTGACACCCGTCGCGGGCGCGGCGCGACACATGTTCGTGTTGTCGCACGCGGCGGGTGGAGCGGAACGGTTTGCCCCGGCAGGGGTTCGACCAAGAGCGCAGCCTGGCGCGGCACTCGGACATTCGCCAATGACTTCTCGAACTCTTTCTCTCCCCGGCGGCACCGCAATCGGGGCGGTGAGCGCGGTCGCGCTCGTCGCCTTTCTCGATGCCATCTTCAACGATCTCTGGACCGCCAACGGCATCCACGGCACCGAGGGCGCCCACCTCGTGGTGGTTTCGATGCTGCTCCTGGCCACCGCCGCAGCGCTGATCGCCTGGGGGCGGGTCCATGGATGGCTCAAGACCGTGCTGGAGGTCCTGATCGGCCTCGACTTCCTGGGGACCGCCCTTGCCGCCTATCTGCTCGAAGCCTGGATCCTGCTGACGCTCACCGTGATCGGCGCGATCGTGTGGATCGTCCATCTCGCGCGGCCGGTGCGCCCGGCGCAGGCGGTGCGGCCATGACCCACCCGCGGCTCAGCCTTTGCGCCCTGACGGCGGCCCTGCTCGCCGGCCCGGTCCTCGCCGCCGATCAGCCCGGCTCGACGGCGTCCGACGGGAGCCAAGCCTGGTACACGTTTGCCGGCCAGCTCAATGCGCAGAAATACGCCACCGCCGACCAGATCACCCCGGACAATGTCGGAGGGCTGCGGACGGCGTGGCAGATCAACACCGGCGATGTGTCGGACGGGAAAGACCCGAACGGGCCCAAGGCCTCCGACTGGGGTGCGACCCCGCTCTTCGTCAACGATACGATCTACGTCTCGACGCCGTTCGATCGAATCCTGGCGCTTGAGCCCGACACCGGCAAGGTGAAGTGGACCTTCGACACCCACACCAAGCTGGTCGACCCCACCCAGGGCGAACTCAAGAACCGGGGACTCTCCTACTGGCAGGCCGCTGCGCCTGTGAGCGGTCAGCCCTGCCAGAAGGTCATCTATCTCGGGACCATGGACGGCAAGATCTTTGCGGTCGACGCCGACACGGGGGCCGCCTGCACCGGCTTTGCCCAGAACGGCGTTCTGGACATCAACCAGTGGAACACTGTCAATGCCAAGTGGCCGCTGTCGATCCTCCAGCCGCCCACCGTCTATAAGAACCAGCTCTTCGTCGGCTGGTCCGGCCAGGACTGGACGCAGGCCGTTCAGCCGCCCGGCTCGCTGTTCGCGATCGATGCGCAGACCGGCAAGCTCAACTGGAAATTCGACGCCATTCCGCCCGACCTCGACCCCAAGACCGGCACGTCCAATGTGTGGTCGAGCATGTCGGTGGACACGCAGAACAATCTGCTCTTCATCCCCGTGAGTTCTCCCAGCCCCGACTACTACGGCGGCGACCGGCTCGACCCGATGCCGCTGTCGACGTCGGTGACCGCGCTCAACCCCGACACCGGCGCGGTCGTCTGGAGCTACCAGATTGTCCACCACGACATCTGGGACTACGACACCAACTCCGCACCGGTGCTGTTCGACATGAAGCAGGCTGACGGCACGACCGTTCCGGCGCTCATCCAGTCGAGCAAGATGGGCTTTCTCTATGTCCTCAACCGCCTGACCGGTAAGCCGATCTTTCCGATCGAGGAAAAGAGCGTGCCCGCCTCGGACATCCAGGGCGAACAGGCCGCGCCGACCCAGCCCTGGCCGACGACGCCGGAGGCCACGACGCCGGACCGGTTCCCCGGCATCTCGTGGCTCGCCGACCTGATGAGCGGCGGCTACTGCAGCCGGACCATGGCGGGCCTGCGCTACGAGGGCCGCTACACCCCACCGAGCCTCCAGGGCACCCTTGCCTTCCCGGCGACCGCCGGCGGCGTCGAATGGGGCGGCGGGGCACTCGACCCGACGAGCAACACCTACATCGTCAATTCGTCCGAGGTCGCGCAGATCTACAAGCTCCACACACGCGCCGACTACGACAAGATCAATGCAGGCCTCAGCATCGGGCAGAAGAACAGCGACGGCTACTTCGCCATGCTGGGGGCGCCTTACGGGTTCGAACTCCACACGTTCCTGAATCCGCTCGGCATGCCATGCTGGGATGGCCCTTACGGCACGCTGAGCTCGTACGACCTCAACACCGGTAAGCTCAACTGGCGCGAGCCCTTCGGCGTCGTGCAGAAGTGGGGCTTCTACATGCCGGACTCCTGGGGCTCGGTGACCATCGGCAGCCCGGTCATCACCAAGAGCGGCGTCATCTTCATCGGCGCGTCGATGGACAGCCGGGTGCGGGCCATCGACCTCAAAAGCGGAAAGGTGCTGTGGCAATCGCTGGTGGAAGCGCCGGCGGTGGCCGAACCCGCGGTCTACACCTACAAGGGCAAGGAATACGTGCTGTTCGCCGTCGGCGGCAATTCGATCCTCGAGCCGAAGGTCGCCGACCAACTCATCGCCTACGCCCTTCCAAGCTGACCCGTGCTATGCTGCGCGAACTGCTCAAGCGTTTCGAGGCGGGACCGATCGTGTGTCCGACACGCGACGAAGCCGAACATCTGGCCGACATTCACCGCGACATCGATCCGGCGGTCGATTTCGCAGTGCGCGCCGGCCGCGGCGGCTGGATGATCGCGCGTCTGCGCAAGAGCGGCGTTTTCCACTCCTGGGTCGAGTGAGATGTCGCGGGCGTTCACACGCGAGGCCGGCGGGCAAGCCCTCGTTCGCTCCACCGAGGACAGCGCCAGGGGCATGGCGGAGGTCTATCGCGGCATCGAGCCCGACTTCGATTTCGAGGTCCGGCAGGGCCGTGGCGGCTGGATGATCGCGCGGCTGCGCAAGGACGGCACATTCGACTCGTGGGTCGAAGAGTAACCGGCGCCGATTTCAGCCCGAGCGCCGGCTGTGCTTGACGATCTCGATCGAGTGCGCGCGGATTTTCTTGCGCAGGGTGTTGCGATTGAGGCCGAGGAGCTCGGAGGCCTTGATCTGGTTGCCGCCACAGGCATTGAGCACCATCGCGATCAGCGGTGCCTCGACCTTGTCCAGCACGCGCTGATAGAGCCCGACCGGCGGCAGCTTTGGCTCGTGCTCGCGGAGGAGCTGCGCGACGTGAGTTTCGACCGCGGCCGACACGTCGACGGGACCCGACGCGGTGGGCAGGCTCTGGCGGTCGGCGAGATTGAGCTCTGCCTGCACGATTTCGCGCGAGACGTTTTCGTCGGCATAGAGGGCCGCGAGACGCCGCACGAGGTTCTCGAGCTCACGCACATTTCCCGGCCAGGCATAGTCCTGCATAAGCCGGATCGCATCGGGCGAGATCGTCTTGAGCGGCTCGCCCTCGCGCTGCGCGGCACGCAGGAAATGGCTGACCAAGTCGGCGATGTCGTCGACCCGCTCGCGCAGCGGCGGCAGGCGGATCGGCACGACGTTGAGCCGGTAGTAGAGGTCCTCGCGGAACAGGCCCTGCCGGATCATCTGGCCCAGGTCGCGGTGGGTCGCGGCGATGATGCGGACATTCGACTTGATCGGCGTGCGGCCGCCGACCATCGTGTACTCGCCCTCCTGCAGCACGCGGAGCAGCCGCGTCTGGGCATCCATCGGCATGTCGCCGATCTCGTCGAGAAACAGCGTGCCGCCTTCCGCCTGCTCGAACCGGCCGGAGGAGCGGGCCGTGGCGCCGGTGAAGGCGCCCTTCTCGTGCCCGAAGAGCTCGGCCTCGATGAGGTCGCGCGGGATGGCCGCCATATTGATGGCAACGAACGGCCCGTTGCGGCGCTTGCCGAAATCGTGGAGGGCGCGCGCGACGAGCTCCTTGCCGGTGCCGCTCTCGCCGGTGATCATCACCGTGAGATCGGTCTGCATCAGCCGCGCGAGCGCGCGATAGATGTCCTGCATCGCCGGCGACCGGCCGACGAGCGGCATGGTTTCGGCGGGTTCGTCCGGCCCCTTGTCGCCCGACGCGGGCTTGCGTGCATCGGCGAGCGCGCGCGAGACCACTGACAGAACCTCGGCGATGTCGAAGGGCTTGGGCAGGTATTCGTAGGCGCCCACCTCGTTGGCGCGGATCGCCGTCATGAAGGTGTTCTGGGCGCTCATCACCACGATGGGCAGGTCGGGCCGCAGCTTCTTGACCTTGGGCATGATGTCGAACGCATTGCCGTCGGGCATGGCGACGTCGGTGATGAGGAGGTCGCCCTCGCCCCGGCTCACCCAGTTCCACATCGTCGAGAGATTGCCCGTCGGACGGACCTCGTAGCCCGCCCGAGTCAGGGCCTGGTTGAGCACCATGCGGATGGCGGCATCGTCGTCCGCAAGCAGAACAGTGTGGCTCATTCGGCGGCGACCTCGGCAGTCTCTTCGGGCATCTTCAATCCTCGCGCGATCGGCAGGAGCACGCGGAACCGCGTGCGCCCCGGCCGGCTGTCGCTGTCGATGACGCCCCCATGGTCCCCGACAATCTTGGCCACCAATGCAAGTCCCAGGCCAGAACCATTGGCTTTGGTTGTGACAAACGGATCAAAGAGGATGGGCAGGAGGTCGGGCGGAATGCCCGGACCGTTGTCCTCGATGACGATTTCGAGCGGCAGCGAGATGCGCTGGCTGACGCCTTGCACGGCGATGCGGATGCCGGGGCGGAAGGCCGTGGTGATGCGGATTTCGCCTTTCGGCGTGCGCTCGAGGGCCTCGGCGGCGTTCTTGACCAGGTTGAGGAACACCTGGATGAGCTGGTCGCGGTTGCCGAAGACGGGCGGCAGCGACGGATCGTATTCCTCGGAAAAGGTGATGTTGCGCGCGACGCCCGATTTGGCGAGGAGCTTCACCCGGTCGAGCACGACGTGGATGTTGATCGGCTCGCGGTCGATCGGGCGATCGTCGCCGAACACCTCGACGCGGTCGATGAGGTCGACGATGCGGTCCACCTCCTCGCGCACGAGGCGCGCCAGCGGGAGCTCCTCAGGCGTCACGGACTGCTCGAGCAGCTGCGCCGCGCCGCGGATGCCCGAGAGCGGGTTCTTGATCTCGTGCGCGAGCATCGAGGCAAGGCCCGTGACCGAGCGCGCCGCGCCGCGCGAGACCAGCTGCCGGTCGATCTTGTCGGCCATCGTGCGCTCCTGAAAGAGCAGCGCGACGCGGGCGTCGAGGTCGGAAATCGGGCTCGCGAACACGTCGACGATGCGGTCGTCGGCGCCGTCGCCGAAGCGCACCGAGCCCACCCGGACGCGGTATTCGGTCATCGGCGCCCGCCGCTCGGCCACCGACTGGGCGAGGCCGACGATGGGGGAGCCGAAGGCGATGAGGTCGTCGAGCCGCTGGCGGCTCAGCACGCTGAGCGAAGCGCCGAAAAACGACTCCGCCGCGTAGTTGACGAAGACGACGGTGCGGTCTTCGTCGATGACGATTACCGGCTGCGGCAGAGCCTGCAGGACGGCGGTGGTGAGGCTGGGCGCGGTGAGGTCGTTCATGCCGCCTCGCGCAGCTCGCCGGCGAAGATTTCGGTGATGAGGGCGATCGCTTCGGCGGGAATGCTCGACTCGACCAGCCGGCGCCGCGTCTCCCTCGACACGACGACAGCCGATGCCTCGAGATACCAGTCGAGATGCTTGCGCGCGGCGCGCACGCCGACATCGATCCCGTATTCGTCGAGAATGCCCTCGTAGTGCTCGACCACGATCGCGGTCAGCTCGGCCCCCACGGGCGCGGCCGGTGCAGGAACGCCAGCAAGACCGGCGGCGACCTGCCCGACGCGCCAGGGCTGGCCCTGCGCCCCGCGGCCGATCATCACCGCGGCCGCACCGGACTGCGCGAGCGCTTCGCGCGCGGCGGCGAGCGAGACGATGTCGCCGTTGACGACCACCGGTACCGGCACGGCCTCGACGACCGCGCGCACGCGATCCCAGCGGGCGCTGCCCTTGTAGAACTGCTGTCGCGTCCGGCCGTGGACGGTGATCATCTGTGCGCCGGCATTCACCGCGCGCCGGGCAATGTCGGGGGCGTTGAGGGTCTCGTCGTCCCAGCCGAGGCGCATCTTGACCGTCACCGGCAGCGCGGTGGCACCGACGACCGCCTCGACCAGCCGCTCCGCCAGATCGGGCACGCGCATCAGGGCCGAGCCGGCAAAGCCGTTGGTCACGCGCTTGGCCGGACAGCCGAAATTGATGTCGATGATGTCGGCGCCCGCGTCCTCGGCGATCCGCGCGGCGCGGGCCATCCACTCGGTCTCGCAGCCGGCCAGCTGGACCATGTGCGCCAGCCCCGGCGTCGCGCCGAGCTTGCGCCTCATGTCCTCATTGCCGACACCGAGGGCACCGCTCGCGATCATTTCGGAGACCACCAACCCGGCGCCGTAGCGGGCCGCCAGTTGGCGCATGGGGCGGTCTGTGATGCCGGCCATCGGGGCGAGGAACGCCCGGTTGCGGATCGCCTGGCCGCCGATGCTCAAGCCGCAGGCAGGATCACGCACGAATGCCCCATCTTTACGCAATTGCAAAAAGTGCCCGCACAATAGTCAAAAATGCTCGGGGCGCAACGGGATATTCCGTCGCGGCGGGCGCTTGCGGTGCGCCGGAGGCGCCGCTAGACCACCCCGAAGACGCCGGGACCTACCCCATGCCTGCCCAAAAATCCATCGCGGTCATCGTCGTCGCGGCGGGAAGCGGCACCCGGCTGGGGGGCGAGCCCAAGCAGTACCGGTTCCTCGCGGGAAAGCCCGTGCTCAGCCGCACCATCGAAACCTTTCTCAAACGCCGCGATGTGAGCTGGGTGCTGCCGGTCATCAGCCGCGACCATGCAGCCCGGTTCGCAAAACTCGGGCTGCCCAAGGACCAGCGGCTGCTGCCGCCCGTCAACGGCGCAGCGACCCGGCAGGGTTCGGTGCTGGCCGGACTCGAGGCGCTGGCCCCGCTGAAGCCGGCGCTGGTGCTGATCCAGGACGGCGCGCGGCCGCTGGTCGACGATCCGGTGATCGACGGCGTCGTCGCCGCTCTGGGCCAGGCCGCGCTGCCGGTGACGCCGGTCACCGACACGATCAAGCGCTCGGACGACGGACAGCACGCGCGTGGCACCGAAGACCGCAACCGGCTGTTCGCCGCGCAGACCCCGCAGGGCTTTGCCTACGACACGATCCTCGCCGCGCACCGGCGGGCGGCGCGGCAGGGCGGGGAATTCACCGACGACGCCGCGATCGCCGAATGGTTCGGCGTGCCGGTGGCGCTCACCAAGGGGTCGGCCCGCAACCTGAAGCTGACCCATGCGGAAGATTTCGAGCGGGCAGAACGGCTGCTGCTGGGAGGCAGAAAGATGGAGACGCGAACGGGCTCGGGCTTCGACGTCCACCCCTTCGAGCCGGGCGATGCGGTGTGGCTCGCCGGGGTGCGCATCCCGCACGACCGCAAGCTCAAGGGCCACTCCGATGCCGACGCGCCGCTCCATGCGCTCTGCGACGCGATCTACGGCGCGCTCGGCGAAGGCGACATCGGCACGTTCTTTCCGCCTTCCGATCCGCAGTGGCGGGGCGCGGCGTCCTCGACGTTCCTCAAGCACGCGGCGGGCCTCGTGACGCAGCGCGGCGGCCGCATCGTCAACCTGGACCCGACCATCGTCTGCGAGACGCCCCGCATCGCCTCGTTCGTGCCGGCGATGAAGGACGCTGTGGCCGATGCGGCCGGCATCCGGCCCGAGCGCGTGGCGGTCAAAGCGACGACGAGCGAACGGCTCGGCTTCACCGGCCGCGGCGAAGGGCTAATGGCCATGGCGACCGCGACCATCGAGCTGCCGGAGATCTGAAATGCAGATGCCCGCGGAGATCGGAAAGCTGGCCCACGAGGTCGTCGGCGCCCTCGCGGCGAAGGGACTGACCATCGTCACGGTCGAGAGCTGCACCGGGGGGCTGATCGCCGGCGCCCTCACCTCGGTCTCGGGATCGTCGGACGTCGTCTATGGCGGCTACGTGACCTACGCGAACGAAGCCAAGATCGCGATGGCCGGCGTGCCCTACGCGCTGCTCCGGCAGTTCGGGGCGGTGTCCAAAGAGGTGGCGATTGCCATGGCGGAGGGCGGCATGACGGTTGCGGGAACGCACCTGGCCGTGGCGGTCACTGGCATCGCCGGCCCGCTCGGCGGCAGCGCCGAAAAGCCGGTCGGTCTCGTCCATTTCGCCGTCGCCACTGCTGACGAAACCCGTCATTTGAAGAAGCTATTCGACCCCAACTGGTCGCGGGACCAGATCCGGCAGGCCTCGGTGATCGAGGCTTTGAAGCTGGTGAAGAAGGCCGCCGCGGCCGGCTGAGGACGCGACGAATGAAGACCCTTGCCGACCTGCTGACGCCGGAAGAACTCGCCGGGCGGACGACCCCCGCCAATCGCCGGCTCGGGGCGGCCATCGTCGCCGAGGGCGGCGTGGCACTGGAGGTCGTCGGCGCCAGAGACGTCCGGGCCATCGTCGGCGGCACGCCGTCATCGCCCACCCGCCGGCACGTGCAGCTGCGGACGATCCCCGAAACGGGGCTCGACTGGTCGTGCACGTGCTCAAGCAAAGGCGACTTCTGCAAGCACGTCGTGGCCGCGGCGATCGCGGTGCGGAAGGGATAATTTCCCAGCCGGCGCTTCGACGACAAGCGCGCGGATGCCGTGGGGAACCTCTCACCTCGAAATTGATGCCGACGACGGCAGGATCGGTTCATTCAATCCGGCTACCCTGCCGTCATGGACACCACCCAACCTGCCTCTGCCGGCGATACGCTGCCGCCGCCGACCAGCCCGCCTGCTCGGGCCGAGCCGCCCACCTTCACCTACGGCCTCGTGGTGGTGCTGCTGATCGTCTACGGCTGCGAACTGCTCGCAGCGCCGGGGGCATCCCCGGTCGACGGCCCGTCGGCGCAGGTGTTGACCGCGCTCGGCGGGACCATGCGCCAGCTCGTCGCAACCGGACAGTATTGGCGTCTGCTCACGGCGCCTTTCCTTCATGCGGGGCTGCTCCATGTCGGCTTCAATTGCCTCGCACTCTGGCTGGTCGGCCGGCTGCTCGAGCCGATCATCGGCGTGCGCTGGATGGCGGCAACGTTCGCGGTGAGCGCTGTTGCCGGCGCAGCCGCCTCGATGCTGGCCAACCCGCCCAACGTCGTCGGCGTCGGCGCCTCGGGCGGCATCGTGGGTCTCTTCGTGATTGCGGTGTTCGTCGCGCTGCGCGAGCCGGATCGGCGGATGCAGTCGCGGATGATCCGCACGGCGGTCGGAACCCTGATCCCGACCCTCCTGCCGCAACTGTCACACGGGGCCGCCGCGGGTGCGACGCTGGTGGACTATACCGACCATATCGGCGGCGCCATCGCGGGGGCCGTGCTGGGCGCCCTGCTGCTGCTCTCCGCGGCGACCGACATGACGCGGCGCTTCGGCGCGCAGGCGGCTGGGGTGATTGGAACGGCCTTCTTCGTGGCGGCGCTGCTTGCCGTCGGTCCTGCCCTTGCCAGCGTCCGGGAATATCGGTCGATCTCGCTCGACTGGCCGGCGGCGAACACCGACTGGGAAGCCGGCATCGAGCAGAAGGTCCAGCAGTATCCGAACGATCCCCGGATTCTGATGCTCTACGCCACCCATCTCTACAAAGCGGGGAGCAAGGCGCAGGCGCGCACCGAGCTCGAAGCGGCGCTGGCCCAGACGGCAGCGCTCAGGGACTATTTCGACCCCAAGCTGACGATCGCCATCAAAGCCATGTACGCGGGACTTCTCGACGAGACGGGAGAGCACGACCGGGCCAGGCAGATCTTCGCTGAGCTCTGCGGCGCCGACGACCCACCCGACATCAAGGCACTGTTGGCGCGGGCGAAGGCCTGCTAGTCCCCGAACCGCCGGTCGGCTTCGTCGATGAAGGCGTCGACGATCTGCTCCTGCTTGGCGGAGAACGCCGCTTCGGCCACGGTGGCGATCAGCGGGTTGGCGATCTTGAAGTCGATGTCGAAGCGGATGCGGGTCCCCTCGCCTTCGGGCTCGAACGTCCACTTGCTGTTGAGGTAGGCGAAAGGTCCGTCGTTCGAGGTGGCGGTGATGGTGTGGTCGCTGCGGCTCGCCACGACCTTGCTGGTGTAGGCCTGCGACACCGGCCCGAACTGGATCGTCATTCTGGCGAAGCGTACGTCGCCCTCGGCGCCGGTGTCGCGCGTCACCTGCATGTCTTTGACGTTCGGCAGGAACCGCGGATAGTCCTCGAGGTCGTTGACGAGGTCGAACATCCGGTCGCAGAGGTGCGGCACGTGCCGCTCAAGGAAGAGATCAGGCATGCTTGGCGAGCCGGGCGGCTTTCAGCGCGGCAAAATCCTCGCCGGCGTGATGCGACGAGCGCGTGAGGGGGCTCGCCGAAACGAGCAGGAAGCCCTTGGTGCGCGCCACGGTGGCATACGACGAGAACTCGTCGGGCGGCACGTAGCGGATAACCGGGTGATGCTTCCTCGTCGGCTGCAGATATTGGCCGATGGTGAGGAAATCGACGTCGGCCGAGCGCAGGTCGTCCATCAGCGCCAGAACCTCGTTCCGCTCTTCGCCCAGCCCGACCATGATGCCGGACTTGGTGAACATCGTCGGGTCGAGCTCCTTGACCCGCTGCAGCACCCGGATGGAGTGGAAGTAGCGCGCGCCGGGGCGCACCGTGAGATACTTCGAGGGCACCGTCTCGAGGTTGTGGTTGAAGACGTCGGGCTTTGCCGCGACGACCACTTCGAGCGCCTCCTCCTTGCGCAGGAAATCGGGGGTCAGCACCTCGATGGTGGTCGAGGGCGTGCGGGCGCGGATGGCGCGGATGACCTGCGCGAAATGCTCCGCGCCGCCATCGGGCAGGTCGTCGCGGTCGACCGAGGTGATGACGACATGCGCGAGGCCGAGCTTTTCGACCGCATTGGCGACGTGCTCGGGCTCGAGCGGATCGAGCGCGGTGGGCAGGCCCGTCGCGACATTGCAAAAGGCGCAGGCGCGGGTGCAGATCTCGCCCATGATCATCATGGTCGCGTGCTTCTTGGACCAGCACTCGCCGATGTTGGGGCAACCGGCCTCTTCGCAGACGGTCACGAGATTATTGTCGCGCACGATCTGCTGCGTCTCGCGATAGACCGGCGAGCCGGGCGCGCGGACGCGGATCCAGTCGGGCTTACGCAGCACCTCGGTATCGGGTCGGTGCGCCTTTTCGGGATGCCGGATACGGCCTTCGAGCAGGGTAACCACGAAACGCTCCTAGCCGATCACCAGCCGCGCCACGAGCACGACGATGATGGCGCCGATGGTCGCCGTGACGATCTGGCTGATCCAGACGTTCCGGATCGGCAAGCGGACCTTCAGGGCGCTGAGCAGGTAGCCGCCGACGAACGAGCCGATGACGCCGGAGATGAGGAAGCCGAGCAGGCCATTGCCGCCCACCACCCAGCTCGCGAGCCACCCGGCGATGATGCCGATGACCGCGAAGACCACGATGTGGCGCAGATTGTCGTCGCGAGTCACCTCGCGGCTACCGCGCCCCTCGGGGAACGTCATGGCCGGACCGCCTTCCTCACCGCCGCCTCTGCACCGCGCTGACGATGGCGATGAGGATGCAGGCGCCGATGATGCCCACCACCAGCTGGCCGATGATGCCGCCCCAGGTGGTCTGGAAGATCGCGATCAGGACCGCGTTGAGCACGATCGCGCCGACGATGCCGAGCACGATGTTGAGGAGGAGCCCCGTCGGCACCTTCATGATGCCCGACGCGATCCATCCGGCCAAACCGCCCACGATGATCGTTCCGAGCCAGCCGAGTCCATCCATTTGAGCCTCCTTGGTGAGTGACATATCGCGGCGGCAACGCGCCGGTTCAAGCCGAGCCGTCAGATGTTCAGCGCCCGACCGTAAGCGTCAAGCACGCTTTCCTTCATCATTTCACTGAGCGTGGGGTGCGGGAAGATGGTGTGCATCAGTTCTTCCTCGGTCGTTTCGAGGTTCATCGCCACCACGAACCCCTCGATCAGCTCGGTGACCTCGGCGCCCACCATGTGTGCGCCCAAGAGCTCGCCCGTTTTGGCGTCGAAGATGGTCTTGACCATGCCCTCGGGCTCACCGAGCGCGATGGCCTTGCCATTGCCGATGAAGGGGAAGCGACCGACCTTGATTTCGCGGCCGGCTTCCTTCGCTCTCGCCTCGGTGAGACCGACGGACGCCACCTGCGGCTCGCAATAGGTGCAGCCCGGGATGCGGCGCTTGTCGAGGCCGTGGACCTTGAGGCCCGCGATGGTTTCGACCGTGATGACGCCCTCGTGCTCGGCCTTGTGCGCCAGCATCGGCGGCCCGGCGACGTCGCCGATGGCCCAGATGCCGGGCACGCTTGTGCGGCCGTGATCGTCGACGACGATGGCGCCGCGCTCGATCTTCACGCCGAGCTTTTCGAGCCCGAGGTTTTCGGTGTTGCACTGGACGCCCACGGCGGAGATCAGCCGGTCGCCGGCCACGTCGACCTTGCTGCCGTCCTTGAGCTCCACATGAGCGACGATGCCGTCCTTGCTCTTGTCCACCCTGGCGACCTTCGCCTCGGTCATGAACTTGATGCCGCGCTTCTCGAACCGCTTCTTCACATGCGCGGCGATCTCGGCATCCTCGACCGGAAGAATCTGAGGCAGCAGCTCGATGATCGTCACTTCGGCACCGAGCGAGCGGTAGAACGAAGCGAACTCCATGCCGATGGCACCCGACCCCATCACCACCAGCGACTTCGGCATCGCCGCCGGCACCATCGCCTCGAAATAGGTCCAGATGCGGTCGCCGTCGGGCTCGATGCCGGGCAGCACGCGCGGCCGGGCGCCAGTGGCGACGATGATGTTCTTGGCCTTATAGGTGCCGGGGCCCAGCGCATTCTTGGGCGGCGGCACCTGCGGCAGCATCGGTTTCTTCTTGGTGGGCTCGACCTTGATCTCGCCGGGCGCGGTCAGCGTCGCCTCGCCCCAGATGGTGTCGACCTTGTTCTTCTTCATGAGGAACTGGACGCCGTTGTTCATCTGCGCCGCGATGGCGCGCGAACGCTTCACCGTCGCCTCGAGGTCGACGCCGAATTTGTCCGCCGTCAGCCCGTAGTCCTTGGCATGAGCCATGTGCCCGTAAATCTCGGCGGTGCGCAGCAGCGCCTTGGTCGGGATGCATCCCCAGTTGGAGCAGATGCCGGCCATGTGCTCGCGCTCGACGATCGCGGTCTTGAGGCCGAGCTGCGCCGCCCGGATGGCGGCGACATAGCCGCCGGGGCCGGCGCCGATGATGATGAGGTCGTAGCTGTCGGCCATGTTCAGTTCTTCACCATGAGGAGATGGTCTCCATCACCCGGTCCGTCACCGGAGACGGCAATCTTGGGACGCGACTGGCGCTGCACGAAGCCGTGCCGTTCGTAGAGACGCCGGGCACCGCTGTTGTGATCGTCGACGCTCAGGGCCAGCCCGTGGGCGCCGGTCTCCGGGACCTTGCCGTCGGCGACCGCCAGAAGGGCCGAGCCGACCCCCTTGCCACGCCACTGCTCATGCACCCCGAGCATCTTGAGGTACCACATACCATGGGCTTCGGCTTCCAGTTCCTCGATAGGCCGAAGGAAGCCGGTAACGGACGGCGGCACCGGCTCAAAGGCATCGGGCTTGCGGTACCCGAGCATCATGCCGACGACCTCTCCGTCGACCTCGGCAATCGTGACCGGGCGCCAGCCGAAGTGCGCGTCGTCGCCGAGCAGTTCGCACCGCCCCGCTTCGATGAACCCGTTCGGACCGCGCGCCGTTTCCCGGCCGCTCCAAAAATGCGCCATCCCGCCGTCGGTGACCACGTTGACGAGCAGCGCTATCTCGGCGGCATCTGACTTCCGAGCGGGACGAGTCGTAATCGTCGCCATCGTCACCTCGGGCGCACGATGATGAGGTCGTAGCTGTCGGCCATCGGTTACTCCTTGACCATCAAGAGCCAATCCCTCCCATGCGCGCCGCCGCCGCGGACCATGGGGCGGGTGGCGTAGACGGCGAATCCGTGCCGCTCGTACAGCTTTCGCGCCCTCGCGTTCACGTCCTCGACGATCAGCGACACCGCCTGCGCCCTGGTCTCCATGCGCTTGACGTCGGCAACTTCGAGCAGCGCGGAACCGGCGCCCTTGCCGCGCCAGCCCACATGCACGCCCAGCATCGAGATGAACCAGGTCCCGTGCGCCTCGGCTTCGAGTTCGTTGATGGGCCGCATGAACTCCGGATCGTCCGTCGGGACGGGCTGTGCCGTGTCCGGCTCGCGGTAGCCCAGCATCATGCCGACGACTTCGCCGTCGACCTCCGCCATGGTGACGCTGCGCCAGCCGAACTCGGTGTCGTCGCGCATCATCTGCAGGCGCCCGACCTCCATCGGATCGAACGTGCCCTCGGCCGACGAGTCATGGGCCCAGCCCTGGGCGATCCCGCCATGCAGCGCGATGTTGACCAGAAGCGCGATCTCCGCCGCGTCGGACTTCCGCGCCGGCCGGGTGGTGACGTGCGCCTTCACAGGCCGAGCAGCTTTGACACGAGCGGCGCCAGCGCCTCGCCGATGGCGCGGGTGGCGGCCGCATTGAGGTGAACACCGTCGGCCGGGTCGGCCTTGGCCACGGTGGCCGCATCGAAGAAGGCGACGCCCTCTTCGTCGGCCCGCTGCTTGTACCATTTCGGGAACTTGAGGCTCTCGTCGATCGCCGCCTGCCCGCCGAAGTGGAGGAGCATTTCGGGATGCTTGGTGTCGCAGAGCGGCGGCGGCGCGACGAGGACGATCTGCGGCACGGGTTGCCGTTCGGCCGCCGCATGCGCCCGCACGACCTGGACGAGCCGGCGCATGCCGCTCGCCGCCTCCTGCGCGGTGCGGCCGAGGAACGGCTTCAGGTCGTTGGTGCCGAGCATGATGATGACCATGTCGAGCGGCCCGTGCGAGCGGAGCAGCGTAGGCAGCACGCGCGCGCCGTTGCGGTCGGCATCGGCATACCAGTCGTCGAGCGCCGTGGTGCGGCCGCCGAGTCCTTCGGCGATGCAGTGCGCCTTGCCGGAGAGCTTCGCTTCGAGCGCATGCGGCCAGCGATCCTCCCACGCATGGCGCGCGCCGCCGGGCACGGGGTTGGCACCGTAGGTGAGGCTGTCGCCGTAGCAGAGGATGGTCTTGGTCATGCGAGCATCATGATCGGGGTTTCAACGAGGGTCTTGAAGGCGGCGAGGAGTTCGGCGCCGAGGGCGCCATCGACCGCGCGGTGGTCGCAGGCGCAGGTGACGGTCATGAACTGGCCGACCTTGATCTCGCCGCGCTCGACATAGACGCGCTCCTCGCCGGCACCGACCGCAAGGATGGTGCCGTGCGGTGGGTTGATGACGGCCGCGAACTCGCGGATACCGTACATGCCGAGGTTGCTCACCGACGTGGCGCCGCCCTGGTACTCGTGCGGCGCGAGCTTCTTGGAGCGGGCGCGGCCGGCGAGGTCTTTCACCTCGGCCGAAATTTCCTTGAGCGACTTGGTGTCGGCGGAATGGACGACCGGCGTGAACAGGCCGCCGGGGATGGCGACGGCCACGGCCACGTCGGAGCGCTTGTGATAGAGGATCGAATCCACGGCCCAGGTGGCGTTGGCGGTGGGCACCTTCTGCAGCGCCAGAGCCCAGGCCTTGATGACGAAGTCGTTGAGCGACAGGCGGTAGATCGGCTTGCCGTCCTTGAGCGGAGCGGCGGCGTTGATCTTCTCGCGCGCTTCCATCAGCGCGTCGATCTTGCAGTCGAGCGTCAGATAAAAATGCGGAATGGTCTGCTTGGCCTCGGTGAGCCGCGCCGCCACAACCTTGCGCATGCCGTCGTTTGGAACGACGTCGTAGCTGCCCTCGGGATAGAGCGCCATCACCTGCGCCTTGGTCATGCCCGTGGCCATGGCGCCACCCGCGGACGCGGCAGCGGCGGCCGGCGCGGCCTTCAGCGGCGCCTTGCCGGATTTGGCGGCTTCGACATCGGATTTCACCACGCGGCCGTGCGGACCCGAGCCGCTCACCGCGGCAACGTCGATGCCGGCGTCTTTCGCGAGCCTCCGCGCGAGCGGCGAGGCAAAGACGCGACTGCCGCTCGCTGCGCCGTTGGCTTTCGGCGCATTCGAATTCGCGCTCGATGCGCGGGCGGCCGCGCTGTCCTGCAGCACCTGATTGCGGGCACGGGCTTCGGCCTCGGCGCGCGGCGCGACCTGCGTCGCCGAATTCTCGCGCGTAACGGCGCCGGCATCGTTGGCGGCGGTTCTGGATGGCTGCGCAGGAGGTGCCGCGGGCGCCTTCATGTCGGCCGCACTTTCGCCCTCGGTCAGCAGGACGGCGATCACGGCGTTGACCTTGACGTTCTCGGTGCCCTCCGGAACGACGATCTTGCCGATCTTGCCCTCGTCGACCGCCTCGACCTCCATCGTCGCCTTGTCGGTCTCGATCTCGGCGATGACATCTCCCGAGGAGACGCTGTCGCCCTCCTTGACGTGCCACTTGGCGAGCTTGCCTTCCTCCATCGTGGGGGAAAGCGCGGGCATGGTGATGTCGATGCTCATCCGGACCTCACTCGCCGATGTCTTCGTTCCAGAGCTTTGGATTGTTCTTGATGAACTCGGCCATCATGTGCTCGCAGCGGGCCTCGTGGTAGTCGACCACGTCGACGCCTGCGAGCGTCATCACGTCCTGAAAGCCCTTGAAGTTCTTGCTCTCGGCGACGACGACGCGCGAGATACCGAACTGGATGATCGTTCCAGTGCACATCATGCAGGGCGAGAGCGTGGTGTAGCAGGTAACGTCTTTGTACGTGCGCTGTCGGCCGGCGTTCTGGATGGCGTCCATCTCGCCGTGCAGGATCGGATCGCCCTTCTGGACGCGTCGGTTGTGGCCGCGGCCGATGATCTCGCCGTTGCGGACCAGCACCGAGCCGATCGGAATGCCGCCCTCGCTCAGCCCCTGCTGCGCTTCGGCATAGGCCTCATCGAGGAACTTGCGGTCGAGTTCGTCCTGCGTGGGCATGGCGTCAGCT
Organism: uncultured Devosia sp.; assembly: GCA_964428685.1. Classification (GTDB taxonomy): domain Bacteria; phylum Pseudomonadota; class Alphaproteobacteria; order Rhizobiales; family Devosiaceae; genus Devosia_A. Next base: position 24,195 of record CAYRZM010000256.1, read on the forward strand.
CCGTTAGGTCACGGCGTTCACCGCCGCGACGACTTCGTCGACGTTGGGCAGCGCCAGCTTTTCGAGGTTCGCCGCGTACGGCATCGGCACGTCCTTGCCGGTGACGCGGGTGGGCGGGGCGTCGAGGTAGTCGAAGGCTTCGGTTACGACGCGGGACGCGAGCTCGGCGCCGATGCCGCCCTGCGGCCAGCCCTCCTCGACCGTGACGAGGCGCCCGGTCTTCTTGACGCTTTCGATCACCGTTGCGCTGTCCATCGGCCGTAGCGTCCTGAGGTCGATCAGCTCGACATCGACGCCCGCGGCGACCAGCTTCTCGGTCGCCTGCGTGGCGTAGCGCATGCCCATCGAGAAGGAGACGATGGTCACGTCCTTGCCCGGCCGCGCGATGCGGGCCTTGCCGATGGGCAGCACGTAGTCGTCGACCTTGGGGACCGGCCCGGTCGAGCCGTAAAGAATCTCGTTCTCGAGGAACACCACCGGGTTGTTCGAGCGGATCGCGGCCTTGAGGAGGCCCTTGGCGTCGGCGGCCGAGAACGGCGCGACGACGTAGAGGCCGGGGACGTGGCTGTACCAGGCCGAATAATCCTGGCTGTGCTGCGCGCCGACGCGCGAGGCGGCGCCGTTGGGGCCGCGGAAGACGATGGGCGCATGCACCTGCCCGCCCGACATGTAGAGTTGTTTGGCGGCCGAGTTGATCACCTGGTCGATCGCCTGCATGGCAAAGTTCCAGGTCATGAACTCGATGATCGGCCTGAGGCCCGCGAAGGCGGCACCGATGCCGATGCCGGCAAAAGCATGCTCGGTGATGGGCGTGTCGACCACGCGCATCGCGCCGAACTCGTCGAGCAGGCCCTGGCTGACCTTGTAGGCGCCGTTATACTCGGCAACTTCCTCACCCATCAGGAAGATCGAGGGATCGCGGCGCATCTCCTCGGCCATCGCTTCGTTAAGCGCCTGGCGCACGGTCATCTCCACCATCTCGACGCCGGCCGGAAGATCGGGATCGGCGGCGGCCTGGAACGACGGTGCAGACGGAGCTGCCGCGGCTTTCGCGGCAGGCGCCGGGGCCGGCGCCTCGGCCGAAACCATCGACGGCTCGGATTTCGGCGCGGCCGGCGGCTTGGGCATCTCCTCGCCGGGCGTCTCGCCCTCGCCGAGCACGAGCGCGATCGGGGTATTGACCTTCACGCCCTCGGTGCCTTCGGGCACCAGCAGCTTGCTCACCTTGCCGGTGTCGACGCTTTCGACCTCCATCGTCGCCTTGTCGGTCTCGATCTCGGCCAGCACGTCACCCGGCTTGACGGTGTCGCCTTCCTTGATGAGCCACTTCGAGAGCTTGCCCTCCTCCATGGTCGGCGACAGCGCGGGCATCAAGATATTGGGCATTACGCGAGCTCCCACTTTCCCAGAAGCTTGTCGTACGGCTTCAGAACGCCTCGGTTTCGAAGGTTTTCGGCCGCCCTTCGCATGTCGTACTGCCAGATGAAGAAGAAATCCCCGCTGGCCCGAAGATCGGCTTCGTGATGCGCCCAAATGTATTTTGCGACTTCGACGACGCGAGCTTCTCCGCCATTGGCTTTCAGCGCGGCAACCACAATCGGCTCGAGTCCGTAGCGATCAAGCATCGTAATCCTCAGGCCTCGGCATAGATGTCTGTCCAGAGCTCGGACGCATCCGGCTCGGGATCGGCGGTGGCGAAGTCGGCGGCTTCGGTGATGATCGCCCGCACCTCGGCCTCGACCGACTTGAGGCTTTCCTCGGTGCCGTAGCGCCTCTCGAGGATGCGCGCCTTCACCTGCTCGATGGGATCGTGCTCGGCGCGCATCGTCGTGACCTCGTCCTTGCTGCGGTACTTCGCGGGGTCGGACATCGAGTGACCGCGATAGCGGTAGGTCAGCATCTCGAGGATGTAGGGGCCCTCCCCGGCGCGGGCATGGGCGATGGCGCGCTTGGCGGCGTCGTGCGTCATGCGCACGTCCATGCCGTCGACCTGCTCGCCGGGGATGTCGAACCCTTCGCCGCGGCGGCTAAGGTTCGGCTGCCCGGAGGCGCGCTCGACCGAGGTGCCCATGCCGTAGCGATTGTTCTCGATGATGTAGACCACCGGGAGCTTCCACAGCTTGGCCATGTTGAAGCTCTCGTAGACCTGGCCCTGGTTGGCCGCGCCGTCGCCGAAATAGGAAATGCTGACGGTGCCGTCCCCCTTGTACTTGGCGGCGAAGGCGAGACCGGTGCCGAGCGACACCTGCGCCCCGACGATGCCGTTGCCGCCGTAGAAGCGGTGCTCGTTGGAGAACATGTGCATCGAGCCGCCCTTGCCCTTGCTCAGCCCGCCCCTGCGGCCGGTGAGCTCGGCCATGACACCCTTGGGATCGAGGCCCATCGCGAGCATATGGCCGTGGTCACGATAGCCGGTGATCTGGGCGTCCTTGTCCTTCTGGCTGGCCATGGTGACGCCCGTCACCACCGCCTCCTGGCCGATATAGAGGTGGCAGAAGCCGCCGATCAGCCCCATGCCGTACATCTGCCCCGCCTTCTCCTCGAAGCGGCGGATCAGCAGCATGTCGCGATAGGCCTTGAGCTCTTCGTCCTTGGAAAATTCGGGAATGTTGGAGAGAGAAGCGGATTTCTCCGCTTTGGGAGCTGGCTTGCGCGCCATTCTGATCTCCGATCGCCGCAATTTCAAAGAAAGATAGCGCAAGCGCGCGTCACACGCCAACTTGACTCTGTGCGCAGGATGTCAGGCTATCAGTCTATGCCGCTTTCGATTTTTGGCATTGCCTGATTATCGGTTGACGGGGCTTGTAAACCGCCGATCGGTTGACCGGTAGCCGGATCGACCATCACCACCATGTCGCCGACCTGCGCCATCGAGAGGAAGGCCCTCGCCTTCTCGGTGAGGATGTCGGGATCGAGCGACTGCGGATCGAAGAGCGCGACCTTGTGGCGGTAGGCCTCGATCTCGGCGGCGAGCGACGCGGACTGGACCTTGAGCCCCGCAATATCGGCCTGCATGAGCTTCTGGCTCTCGGTTCCGAAATTGCCGCCGATGGCCGACCAGCCCAGATAGCCCTGGAACGCGACGAGCATCGCGGTGACGGCGAGCTGTCGCCAGAGCGAGGGGCGGCGGAGGCGGGTGGACATGGGCGCAGCCTATGGCAAGAGGGTTGACCCGGGCTTAATGGTGCCGCCATGCGGATCAGCCCGATCGCCGGTGAACTGCCCGACCTGAGCGCGCTCGCCGCCGCGGCGGCGCAGGAGGGCCACACGATCCTCGCCCGGCTGACGGCAGAGTGGAGGTCGGGTGCCCAGCGGTTCGACGGCGTGGGCGAGGCACTGCTCGCGGCGACCGCGGACGGTCGCATCGTCGCCATCGGCGGGATCACCCGCGAGCCGTCTGATCCTGCGCTCCTGCGGATGCGCCGCTTCTACGTGCATCCCGACTTTCGCGGGCGCGGCTATGGCGCCGCCCTCGCCCGGCAACTGATCGGCGCGCCCGCCAGCCGGGGACGGCCCGTCACCGTGCATGCGGGCATCGCGAGCGCCGCCCCGTTCTGGGAGTCGCTCGGGTTCGAGCCGGTGACGGGGCGGCCCTACTCCCACGTGCTCGCTGCCCCGTTCAGCCCTTCCGCCGCCGCACCATGACGAGGTCGCCGGGACTGACTTCGCCCGAGGCCGTGACGAAGTCGGGCATCCGCTCGCCCGCCGCAACGAAGCCGAACCGCTCGTAGAGCCGCATGGCTCCGGCATTGTGCTCCCAGGCGTCGAT
>CAYRZM010000257.1:0-3073 GCA_964428685.1 uncultured Devosia sp.
ACCGTCTGGTCGCTGCTGCTCGTGGGCATCATCCTCGCGGTTCGCGGGCGGCTGGGCGAGGCGGCGGCGGCGCTGCGCGATCCGGCCACGTTCCGGGCGCTGGCGCTTTCGGCGGGCCTGCTCGCGGCCAACTGGCTGATCTATGTCTGGGCCGTGCAGACCGGGCAGGCGCTCGAGGGCAGTTTCGGCTACTTCATCAACCCGCTGGTCAATGTCGCGCTCGGCATGGCGGTGCTCGGCGAGCGGCAGAGCCGGCCGCAGATGCTCGCCATCCTCATCGCGCTTGTCGCCATCGGCGTCCAGGCCGTCGCCATCGGGCGCATCCCGTTCATCGCCCTCAGCATCGCGCTGACCTTCGGCACCTATGGCCTCGTGCGCAAAACCGTGCGCGTCGAATCCGCCGCCGGCCTCTTCGTCGAAACGCTGATCCTCGTGCCGCTCGCCATCGCCTACCTGGTTTTCACCTTCGTCCATGACGGCGGCATCGGCCCGCACGGCAATCCCCGCGACCTGGCGCTCCTGATGCTCACCGGCCCCAGCACCGCCGTGCCGCTCCTGCTCTTTGCCTATTCGGTGCGCCGGCTGCGCCTCACCACGGTGGGGATGCTGCAATATATCAGCCCCTCCATTCAGTTCCTGCTCGCGGTCTTCGTGCTGCGCGAGCCGATCAACCTCACCCAGCTTTTGAGTTTTGGGCTGATCTGGCTGTCGCTGGTGATCTACAGCGCCGACACCGTGCTCAAGCGCAACCGGGCGATGGGGTAGTGATGGAAGCGATCGCGCCGCAGATGCTTGAGGGGAGGGTGGCGGGCATCTACGCCGCCCCGCCCGACGATTTCGTCACCCATGCGGTCGAACGGCTCGATCTCACCTATGCCGGCATCCCCGGCGACCGCCATTCCGGGCTGACCCGCCCGAGCGGGGCGCGCGAGCCCTGGTATCCGCGCGGCACGCCGATGCGCAACGAGCGCCAGCTCTCGATCCTCTCGGTCGAGGAGATGGCCGAGGTGGCCGCCGCGCTCGGCCTGCCGTCGCTGCCGGCCGAATGGATCGGCGGCAATCTCCTCGTCGCCGGCGTCCCGCATCTGAGCCTTCTGCCGCCGCGGACACTCCTCATGTTCCCCTCGGGTGCCGCCATCCGCATCGACGGCGACAACGGTCCCTGCCGGCACTCCGGCCGCGCCATTGCCGCCGCCAGCGCACGTCCGGACGCCGAATTCGCGTTTGTGAAGGCCGCCCGCGGCAAGCGCGGCCTGGTCGGCTGGGTCGAGCGCGAAGGAGCCGTAAGCCTCGGAGATTCCATCCGAATCCGCATCTGGGCGCAGGCGCTGTACCCCGCCTGACTCTCGTTCCGCGCAATTTTACACAAATGCGCCGCGTCCCCTTCAGCCGCCTCTGTCCCCCGCGATGCCAGTGTGGGGCCTCACAGCGGCAGAAGCCGGGGAGTGTGACATGCCTCAGGAAATGGAAGACGGCCAGCGGGCCTTCTCGACATTCCGCGTCCTGAATGGGGACGCCAACGTGGTCGAGCGCGACCAGCTGTTCCGCAACATGGCGCAGCTTTATTCCTACGTTTCGGATCGCTGCGACGACGAGCAGGTCGCGCAGTATGACGAAGTGCTCTGCCAGCTCGCCGAGCTGGTCGAGGTCGAGGCCCGCACGCATGTGGCCAAGCTCCTCGCACCGCTAGCGCGGGCGCCGGGCAACGTCGTCAACAAGCTCGCCAACGACGAGATCGACGTGGCGGCCCCGCTGCTCGAATTCTCCAACGTGCTCAGCGACGACGACCTCATCGACATCGTCTCGACGCAGTCGGAAGACCATCGCGTCGCCATCGCCGGCCGTCCCACCGTGCCCGAGCGCGTCGGCGAGGCGATCGTCCAGCACGGCGGCCAGCCCTCCGTGGCGCGCCTCGTCAACAACGCCAATGCCGAGCTCGGCCAGCAGGTCGTGCAGATGCTGGTGAAGCGTGCCGAGACCGACGAGACGCTCGCCAACAACCTCCGCGGCCGCGTCGACATCGACTGGGGGTCGCTCCGCAACGAGATCAACGATGCCGGCCAGAAGGTGCTCGACACGCTCGGCGCCTCCGGCAAGCCGCTCGATCCGGTGACGGCGAGCAAGATCAACCAGGTCGTCTACAACCGCATGCGCAACCGCGCCGGCTTCTCGGCGCAGGAGTGGAAGGTCGCCTACAACCAGGTCAAGGCGCTCTACGACCGCCACCAGCTCGACGAGCGCGCGCTGATGCGCTTCGCCCGCTTCGGCTACGGCCACCACGCCGCGGCGGCGCTCTCGGTGATGATGAGCGTGTCGCCCGAGGTCTTCGTCAAATGGCTCGCCGCGCAAGACTATGTGGCGATGACCGTGGCGCTCAAGGCCCTCGACATCTCCCCCGACCTGTTCGAGGCGCTGATCGCGACGATGCCCTGGCGCGACATGCCCGGCGAAGCCGACAAGACCAACGTTCGCCGCCGCTTCGAAGCGCTCAGCCGCGAAGAAGCCACCGGCATCTTCGAGCTCTGGCGCACCCACGCCTTCCACCGCCGCGCCGGCGCCGAAGAACGCGTCGCCTGAATCCCGTTCTAGCCTGAGACCTCCTCCCTCAACGCAGCGGCCCCGGCCGCTGCTTTTTTTGTGGGTGCATTTGCCACCAACCGCGGGCACTCTTTCCCTCCCCCGTGTGGGGAGGGTAGCGGAGCTTAGGCGAAGCCCTAGCGCAGCTGGGTGGGGGAGCCGAAGTCGCCAGAGGGCCTGGATACTCCCCCCACCCCGGCTTGCTAGTTCGCTCCGCTCACAAGCGCGCCGCCCTCCCCACGCGGGGGAGGGAGAGGCGAGTTCGGTGGTCGAGCTCCGAAATCGCCTCCATCACCGCGTGTCATCCCGGCGAAAGCCGGGACCCAACTCTCCGCGCGAACATCATCATAGACTGCGCGGGAATGACACCGGGGTTGGGGCCGAGCCCGGCCATGACGATCGAGAGGGAGGTGCGCAGGCCAACCCCTCCACCGCCGTTCCGGCGGTCCCCCTCCCCAGCAAAGCTGGGGAGGAACCCGACTGATCCCACCGCTCC
>CAYRZM010000258.1:0-18122 GCA_964428685.1 uncultured Devosia sp.
CCTGTTAAAGCAGTGATCTTATCCGGGTATAAGGACTAATAGGAATGCCGGCTGCGACCGTCGAGAACGCACTGGGGGATTACCTGCGGGCGCGCCGCTCGCGCCTCGATCCGGCCGCCTTCGGCCTGCCGATGACGCGCCGGCGCACGCCGGGGCTGCGGCGCGAGGAGGTGGCGCAGCGGGCCAATGTCAGTGCCACCTGGTACACCTGGCTCGAACAGGGCCGCGGCGGCGCGGCCTCTGCCGACGTGCTCGACCGCATCGCCCGGGCGTTGCTCCTCACCGAAGTCGAGCGTGAACACCTGTTCCTGATCGGCCTCGGGCGGCCGCCCGAGGTGCAGTATCGGGCGCCGGAGGCCATTTCGCCGCAGCTGCAGCGCGTGCTCGATTCCTTTACGCTCGCCCCGGCGACGATCCGCACTGCAACGTGGGACATCATCGCCTGGAACCGCGCGGCGGCGGTGATCCTCCACGATTACAGCAAGGTGCCGCCGGAGCAGCGCAACGTGCTGCGCGCCATGTTCCTTGGGTCGCGCGTCCGCGAGGCGCAGACCGATTGGCCGGCCACCGCGCGCTACGTGGTTGCCGCCTTCCGGGCGGACGTCGCCCGCGCCGGTGCCGGCGAGCAGGTGCAGGCGCTGGTCGACGAGCTCACCCGCCTCAGTCCGGAGTTCCGGGCGATCTGGGCCGAGAACGAGGTTGGCGGCACCTACACCGGAGCCTTCAAGTCCATCCGGCATCCGCACGCGGGCGTCCTCAGGCTCGAATACTCGGCCTTCGCCGTCGAGGGCCGCCCCGATCTGGAGATGGTCGTCTACAATCCGGCGGCCGAGGAAGACGTCGAGCGCGTGAAGGGGCTGCTGGCGGCCGGAGGGACGGGGCCCTAGCGGGCGGCGCCTTGCGTCCTTCCGTGAACTCCCCTATATGCCCGGTCGCGCCGGGCGTTCCGGCGTAAATTCACAGACGAAGTCGGCGCGCCGGGATGATCCGGCTGCTCCATCCGGTGGCGGGCAACCGCTGCACGCTTCGTCGAGGCAAAACCGGTAAAGGAGCGCCATTCCATGGCATTGCCCGATTTTTCCATGCGCCAGCTGCTCGAAGCGGGCGTCCATTTCGGCCACCAGTCGCACCGCTGGAACCCCAAGATGGAGCGCTTCATCTTCGGGTCGCGCAACGACATCCACATCCTCGACCTCGGCCAGACCGTGCCGATGCTGAGCCGGGCGCTGCAGCTCGTCTCCGACACCGTCGCCGACGGCGGCCGCGTGCTGTTCGTGGGCACCAAGCGCCAAGCGGCGCCGGTGGTGGCCGAGGCGGCCAAGCGGAGCGCGCAGTACTACGTCAACTCGCGCTGGCTCGGCGGCACGCTCACCAACTGGCAGACCATCTCGCAGTCGATCAACCGGCTGCGCGAGCTCGAGGCGCAGGTCGCCGAGGGTGCCGAGGGCCTGACCAAGAAGGAGCGCCTGCTGCTCGACCGCGAGCGCGAGAAGCTCGAGCGCGATCTCGGCGGCATCAAGGACATGGGGAACCTCCCCAACCTGCTGTTCGTGATCGACACCAACAAGGAAGCCAACGCCATCAAGGAAGCCCGGCGCCTCGGCATTCCGGTGATCGCGATCATCGACTCCAACTCCGATCCGGACATGGTGGATTACCCCGTGCCGGGCAATGACGACGCGGCCCGCGCTCTCGAGCTCTATTGCGATCTCGTCGCCCGCGCGGCGATCGACGGCATTTCGCGGTCGTCGGCCGGCCGCGGTGCCGATCTCGGCGCGGCCGAGGTGGCGCCGGAAGAGCCGGCCCTCGCAGAAGGCCAGGCTGCGGAATAATTCCGCAGCCTTCATCCGACCTTCATTTTCAGACTTTAGGCGCGGCTTCGCATCGGGGCCGCATGAAAGGTGATCGAAATGGCAGTCACGGCAAACCAGGTCAAAGAGCTCCGTGAGCTCACCGGCGTCGGCATGATGGATTGCAAGAAGGCGCTCGAGGAGACCGCCGGCGACATGACCGCCGCCATCGACTGGCTGCGCACACGTGGGCTCGCCAAGGCGGCCAAGAAGGCCGGCCGCATCGCCGCCGAGGGCCTCGTGGGCGTGTCGACGGAAGGCACCAAGGCGGCGATCGTCGAGGTCAACTCCGAGACCGATTTCGTCGCGCGCAACGAGCAGTTTCAGGGGATCGTCGGTAACGTCGCCAAGCTGGCCGTCGATGCCAATGGCAGCGTCGACAAACTGGCCGAGATGCCGTTCCCCGGCACCGGCCGGTCGGTCGCGGCCGAGCTCACCGACGCCATCGCCAAGATCGGCGAGAACATGAACCTTCGCCGCTCGGCGGTCGTCGAGGTCAAGAACGGCGTCATCGGCAGCTATGTCCACAACACGGTGAAGCCGGGCATGGGCAAGCTCGGGGTGATCGTCGGGGTCGAATCCACCGGCGACAAGGGGGTGCTGGCGGGCCTCGGCAAGCAGCTCGCCATGCATATCGCCAACACCAACCCGCTGTCGGTGTCGCCCGACGACATCGATCCGGCGATCGTTGCCAAGGAGCGCGAGATCTACACCGAGCAGGCCAAGGAAACCGGCAAGCCGGCCGACGTCATCGCCAAGATGGTCGACGGGCGCGTGCGGAAATTCTTCGAGGAATCAACGCTCTTGGCCCAGACCTTCGTGATCGACGGCGAGAGCAAGGTGAAGGACATCGTCGCCAAGGCCGAAAAGGAGGCCGGCGCGCCGATCAAGGTCACCAAGTTCGTGCGCTATTCGCTCGGCGAGGGGATCGAGAAGGCCGAGACTGACTTTGCGGCGGAAGTCGCAGCGACGTCGGGCGTGCGGCACTAGGTCCGCCGGCGACTTTGCACGAAAACCTCGGCAGGAAATCCCGGTTTCCTGCACCGGCGTGGCTGTGAATGCCCGCCGCAATGCTCTAAACCTCTGCCGCCGTGGATTCGGCGGCAGATTTGCGAGGGGCGCCAATGGTTAAAGCGAGCTACAAGCGCATCCTCCTCAAGGTCTCGGGCGAAGTGCTCGCCGGCGACCAGTCGTTCGGCATCGAGCCCAAATTCCTCAATGCGCTCGCCGCCCAGGTGGTGACGGCCGCCAAGGCCGGCACCGAGATCGCCATCGTCATCGGCGCGGGCAACATCTTCCGCGGCATGGCCGTCGCGGCGGAGGGCACCGACCGGGTGACGGCCGACCTCATGGGCATGCTCGGCACCGTCATTAATTCGCTGGCGCTCTCGAACGCGATCACCCGCGGCGGGGTCAAGGCCAAGGTGTTCTCGGCCCTGACGATGCCCTCGGTCGCCGACAGTTTTACGGCGCGGGCGGCCAAGAGCGCATTGGACGACGGTTTCGTCGTGGTCTGCGCGGGGGGTACGGGCAATCCGTTCTTCACCACCGACACCGCGGCTGCCCTCAAGGCCATCGAGCTCGATTGCGACGTGCTGCTCAAGGGCACCAAGGTCGATGGCGTCTACACCGAAGACCCCAAGAAGAATCCGAAGGCGAAGCGCTACGAGACCGTCAGCTACGACGAGGCCATCGCCCGCAATCTCAAGGTCATGGACACGGCTGCCTTCGCGCTTGCGCGCGACAACAGCCTGCCGATACTGGTCTACGCATTGGACGACAAAGAGGGCCTGATGGGGGTCTTGAGCGGCAAGACGCGCTCGACCTATGTCGGCCCCAGCAAGACATAGGAGCTGGCCATGGCCGCTGCCCCGGCATTCTCGATCGACGAAATGAAATCCCGGATGCAGAAGTCCGTCGCCTCCCTTCGCGACGAGCTCACGGGTCTGCGCACCGGCCGGGCGAGCGCAAGCCTCCTCGAGCCGGTAATGGTGGAGGCCTACGGCACGCGCATGCCGCTCAACCAGGTGGCGACTGTCACGGTGCCCGAGGCGCGGCTGCTTTCGGTGCAGGTCTGGGACCGGTCCATGGCGCCGGCCGTCGATAAGGCCATCCGCAATTCCGGCCTCGGCCTCAATCCGGCGACCGAGGGCGCGACCATCCGCGTGCCGCTGCCCGAGCTCAACGAAGAGCGCCGGCGCGAGTTGACCAAGGTGGCGCACAACTATGCCGAGCAGGCGCGCGTCGCCATCCGCCACATCCGGCGCGACGGGATGGACCTACTCAAGCGGCTCGAGAAGGACGGCCTGATGAGCCAGGACGACAGCCGCGGCAAGGCCGACCAGGTGCAGAAGGCCACCGACAGCTACATCGGTGAGGTGGACACCGTGCTCGCCGCTAAGGAACAGGAAATCATGCAGGTTTAGCCTGCACAGCCAGTCGCCGCCCCGGAGGGGCCCTGCATGTCCACTGAATCCGCCGCCCAGCCCCGTGCCGCCCTGCGCGCCGATCTGCGGATTCCCTCCCATATCGGCGTCATCATGGACGGCAACGGCCGCTGGGCGCAGGCGCGCGGCAAGCCGCGGACCGAGGGGCACGTCGCCGGGGTACGCGCGTTGCGCGAGCTGGTCGAAAGCTGCATCAACTACGGCGTCGGCTACCTCACGGTTTTCAGCTTCTCGTCCGAGAACTGGAGCCGTCCGCGCGACGAGATCAGCTTCATCTTCGGCCTCTTGCGCCGGTTCGTTGCTTCCGATCTCGAAAAGCTCCACCGCAACAATGTGCGGGTGCGGATCATCGGCTCCCGCGAGGGACTGGACGAGGGGCTGCGCCGCCTGATCGCCGAGGTCGAGACGACCACCGCGATGAACACCGGACTCAAGCTCCAGGTCGCGTTCAACTACGGCGGCAAGGCCGAGATCGCCGAGGCGGTGCGGCGGATCGCGCAACAGGTCGCGACCGGCCGCCTCAAGCCCGAAGAGATCACCGAGGCGACGATCGGGCGCTTCCTCTACACGGCCGGTCTGCCGGACCCCGACCTCATCATCCGCACCAGCGGCGAGCAGCGGTTCAGCAACTTCCTGCTCTGGCAGGGCGCCTACGCCGAGTTGGCCTTCGTCGAGGAAAACTGGCCGGATTTCGGGGCCGGCGCCTTCCTTCGCGTGCTCGAGGACTATTCGCGGCGCGAGCGCCGCTACGGCGGCGTCGAGGCGACGGGATCGTGAGCACCGACGGCACATCGGGAGCCGTGCCCACGCCAGCCAAGTCCCGCTGGGCCGATCTCGTGCCGCGCCTCATCTCGGCGGCGATCATCGTCGCCGTCATCGCGACCGCGATCTACTTCGGGGGCTGGATCTACGCGATCCTGATGGCCGTCGTCTTCGGCGTCATCTACCGCGAGTGGGAGCAGATGGTGACGCTCAAGCCCCTCGCGCCGTTCGGCATGGTCCTCATCGGCTTTCTTGCGGTGGCCGCGCTCGCGTATCCGCTCTTCGGCGCGGCGGGCACGCTCGTCGTGATGGCCGCCGCCGTCATCGTCTCGCTGTTCGGCGGCCGGGCCTTCGCGGGCTGGCGGGCGGGGGGCCTCGCGTTTTTCGCGCTCGTGCTCGTGGGCGTGCTGGCCATGCGCGGTGCGGCACCGTCGGGAATCGTCGCCGGGTGGTATCTCGGCCTCGTCATCGCGCTCAACGACACCGGGGCATTCTTCGCCGGCCGGGTGATCGGCGGCCCCAAGCTCGCGCCGACGATTTCGCCGGCCAAGACCTGGTCCGGCGCGATCGGCGGTCTCGTCACCGGGACCATCGCCGGCCTCGTCTTCTGGCTCATCTTCGTGCCCTCGCCGTGGTGGATCGGGTTGGGCCTTTCGATCGCCATGGGGCTGATCGGCCAGGCGGGCGACCTCAGCGAAAGCGCGGTCAAGCGCATCTTCCGGGTCAAGGATTCGGGCGACATCATCCCCGGCCATGGCGGGTTCATGGACCGGCTCGACAGCGTGAGTTTCGGCGCGCTGTTCCTGTTCGCGATCGGTCTGCTGCATGGCGGCATCGGCAATGTCGCGGGGGGCTTTCTCTATTGGTAGCGCGGCTTGCAGCCCCTGCGGGCGATCCCAATCTCAACGCAATCGGCGCCTAGACAGCCCGCCTCCAGGAGCTTGCAACCGTTGAATTTCCTCAGTCTCCCCGTGCTCTTCGCGGTGCCCGCCTTCATCGTGGTGCTGACCGTCATCGTCTTCGTCCACGAGATGGGCCACTACCTCGTCGCGCGCTGGAACGGCATTGCGGTGCAGATCTTCTCGCTTGGATTCGGGCCCGAGGTGGCGGGATTCAACGATCGCCACGGCACGCGCTGGCGGATTTCGGCGATCCCCCTGGGCGGCTACGTCCGCTTCGTGGGCGACATGAACGCCGCCAGCATACCCGACCCCGAGGCGGTGGCCCGCATGCCCGCCGAAATGCAGGCTCGGCTGTTCGTCAACAAGAACGTATGGCGGCGGATCGCCGTGGTGGCCGCCGGGCCGTTCGCCAACGTGCTCTTCACCTTCGTGGTCCTCTACGGGCTCATCGTCGGCTACGGCCAGTATGTCATCCCGCCGGTCATCACCACCGTAACCGCAGGTGGAGTGGCGGCCCAGGCCGGGCTCGAGGCGGGCGACCGGATCGTCTCGGTCGACGGCTTCTCGGTCCGCGGCTTCGAAGACTTCCAGCGGCTGATTTCCACGGCCCCGGACAGGCAGGTCACCGTGGTGATCGACCGCGGCGGCGCGACTCGGACGCTGGTGATGACACCGCAATCGGCGGACGAAACCGATCGATTCGGCAACACGCACCGAGTCGGCCGGATCGGCGTCAGCCGCAATGTCAGCCAGTCCGACGTCACCCTTTATCGGCCGGGGCCGATCGAGGCCGTCGGGCTGACGTTCGACGAGGTCCATTTCATCATCGACCGCACCGTGGCGTTCATCGGCGACTTCTTCGTCGGCCGCGGCGACGTCGAGCAGCTGGGCGGGCCGGTGAAGGTGGCGCAGGTGTCCGGACAGGTCGCGACGCTCGGATTCGCCGCTCTGGTGAACCTTGCGGCGCTCCTCTCGCTCAACATCGGAATCTTCAATCTGCTGCCCGTGCCGGTGCTCGATGGCGGGCATCTTCTTTACTACATCGTGGAGGCGCTCCGGGGCCGTCCGCTGAGCCCGCGCGCACAGGAAATCGGCTACCGCGTGGGGTTCGCCATCGTGGGGACGCTGATGATCTTCACGATCCTCAACGACACGCTGTTCGAGGCGCTCAGGCACGTCACTTAAGTGTTTGTTAACCTTGGTTTTCAGGGTGTTGCGCAAATGCACGCGGACCAAGGTTTCGCTAACGCAAGCCGGGCTTCCAGCTTGCCCTTGGTTAAAAAACCAGTAAATGCTTCGACAGGAGTAGCCGGGGGAAGCTGTGCATGGCGATTCCCTGGGGCCGTCGTCTGAGAGGCACATAGACCATGATCGATCCCACCAAGCTGCTGCGCAGCGTGCTCGTCGCGCTCGCGCTCCTGTTCTTGGCGCCGGTAGCGGGCGTTGGGGGGTCGTTCCTGGGGGTTGAAGCGGCGCAGGCCGCGACCGTCTCGAAGATCACGGTGGTCGGCAACTCCAAGGTCGATACGGCGGCGATCATCAAATACCTCGCGCTGCATGTCGGCGACGTGGCGACGCCGGCCAAGCTCAGCGCGTCGATCGACGCGCTGACCGCGACCGGCCTGTTCAAGACCGTCAGCGTCACGATGCAGGGCTCGGTGCTGGTGGTGAAGGTGAGCGAGAACACAACGCTCGCCTCCGTCCTGTTCCAGGGCAACGTGCGATTCTCCGATGCCAACCTCGTGGCGATGATCGACCTGCCCAATCGCGGTACCGTCGACGACGCCGGCCTCGCGCGCGACGTGCAGAGCATCACCAAGGCCTACAAGGACGTGGGCTATGTCGATGCCACGGTGAGCACCAAGATCGACCCCACCAGCGATGGGCGTGTGAACGTCACATTCGTCATCAACGAAGGCGGGCGCACCGGCATCGCCGCCATCAACTTCACCGGCAACAATTCGATCAGTTCGTGGACGCTCAAGTCGATCATCAAGACGCATGAGTCGGGCTGGCTCAGCTGGCTGCTCCATGACGACAACTACACTCAGGACCAGCTCGACAGCGACCGCCTGCTGATCCAGCAGTACTACGCCAACCACGGCTTCCCGGATGCGCAGGTCACCTCGGCGACGGCGCAGTACGATGCGTCGCGCAAGGCGTACTTCATCAACTTCACGGTGGTCGAAGGCGACGACTACAAGTTCGGCAAGATTGGCGTCGAAACCTCGATCTCCGGGCTCGATGCGAACAGCCTGACCTCGCTCATCCAGACGCGCGAAGGCGACCATTTCAATCAGGCGGCGGTTGACCAGACGGCCAACGACATGGCCGTCGAGGCGACCAACCTGGGCTACCCGTTCGCCGACGTGCGGCCGCGCGAGCTGCGCGATGCCGCCACAGGCACCTTCGCCGTAACCTACCTCGTCGACGAGGGCCAGCACGTCTACGTCGAGCGCATTAACATCACCGGCAACGAGAAGACTCGCGATTTCGTCATCCGTCGCGAGCTCGGCTTCGCCGAAGGCGACCCCTTCAGCCGTGCCCTGGTGACGCAGGGCAAAGCCAACATCGAGGCGCTCGGCTTCTTCTCGCGCGTCGACGTTTCGGCGGCCCCCGGCAGCGCGCCCGACAAGATCATCCTCAACATTGCCGTCACCGAGCAGTCGACCGGCAGCTACGGCATTACCGCGGGCTACGACAGTTCGTCGGGTGTCCTGGGCGAGCTCTCCGTCGAGGAAAAGAACTTCCTCGGCCGCGGCCAGTATGTGAAGGCGTCGGTGGGCGCGAGCCTCACCGGCAAGACCTTCGACTTCTCGTTCACCGAGCCCTATTTCATGGGCCTCAAGGTCAGCTCCGGCATCGATGTCTATCACCACATCACCGACGAGAGCACCAACATGTACGGCGTCACCAGCACGGGCGGCGATCTGCGGGTCGGCCTGCCGGTGACGCGCGATCTCAGGGCGACGTTCTTTGCCGGCATCGACCAGACGGTCATCGCCGACGCCTCGGCGCCCAATTCGGCGATCTTCAACGACGGCGACACTTTCAACAAGGCGTGGCTGGGCTACACGCTCAACTACAACACGCTCGATGACCAGCAGCACCCGCATTCGGGCGCTATCGCCACGCTGAACCAGCAGTATGTCGGATGGGACTACAACTTCCTGAAGACCGACGCCAAGGCGCGTATCTTCATGCCGATCTTCCCCGATGGTGGTGTCGTGGGCAGCGTCAAGGTGCAGGGCGGCATCATCAATGACTTCTCCGGCAACGGGGTGAACCCGATCGAGGCGTACACGCTCGGCAACACGCTGGTCCGTGGCTTCTCGCCCAAGCTGATGGGGCCGATGTACAACGGGCCGGACGGCTTCGAGCCGCTCGGGTTCACGGCCTACGCCGCGGGCTCCGTCGAAGCCGATTTCCCGATCCCGATGCTTCCCGAGACCTACGGGTTGACCGGTGCGATCTGGGCCGACGCGGCCTATATCTCGGGGCAAGGCTCGCCGAGTTTCTCGGCCGATCCGACCTCGACCAACCAGCCGTTCAAGAGCTCGGTCGGCGCCTCGATCATCTGGGACTCGCCGTTCGGTCCGTTGCGCGGCGATTTCGCGCTGCCGACGACGTATTCGGACTTCGAGAAGCAGCACCTGCAGTACTTCTCGCTGACGCTGAACAGCTTGCTCTAGCAAGCGCTGCGTGAAACAGTTCAGGGCCGCGGAAGCCTAGCTCCCGCGGCCCTTTTCGTTGCCACGGCATCATGGTCGATACGCGCTTCCACAGCTTTGCCGGTCCGCAGCCGCTTGGAACCCTGCTTCGGGCCGCCGGACACAGCGACGGGCCGGCTGCCGGCGAGGGGCCGGTGGTCGAGGGGGCTGAGGAACTCCACCTCGCCGGTCCCGGCCACATCGCCCTTGCCGCGCACACCGACTACCGCGATGCCCTGCAGGGCACGGGCGCGGGCGCGGTGATCGTCAGCGCTGCCCTCGGCGCTGATGTTCCGGCCGGAGCCATCGGCATTGCCGTCGCCGATCCCCATGGCCTTTTCGCCGAGCTGCTCGACCGGCTTTATCCGGGCAACACCCGAAGCACGGTGATGGCGCTGCTTGGGCCGCACCAGGATCTACCGCTGACCGAGGCGGACGTCCGTCTCGGTCCGGGCGTTGTGCTCGGGCCCGGCGTCGAGATCGGCCGCGGGACGGTGATCGGACCCAACACGGTCATCGGTGCAGGGGTCACTATCGGTCGCAACTGCATCATTGGGTCCAACTGCAGCATCGAGTGCGCCTATCTCGGCAACGGGGTCGTTCTGCATGCCGGCGCGCGGATCGGCTCGGAGGGCTTTGGCTGGCTCGATCTTGGCCGCAGCAACCGCAAGATCCCGCAGCTTGGCCGCGTCATCCTCCAGGACCGGGTGGAAATCGGCGCCAATTCGACCGTCGACCGCGGCGCGCTGGGCGACACGGTCATCGGGGAAGGCACGAAAATCGACAATCTGGTGCAGATCGCCCACAATTGCCGGATCGGCCGCAACTGCCTTATTGCCGGGATGGCCGGGCTTGCCGGATCCACCATCGTCGAGGACAGCGTGATGTTCGCGGGAGGCGCGGGGGCCAGCGGCCACTTGACCATTGGGCGCGGGAGCGTCTTAGCTGCCCGCGCAGTGGTCACCAAAGACCTGCCTGCCGGCTCGCACGTCGCGGGGTTCCCGGCCGAGGACGTGCAGTCGTGGCGTCGGGGGATCGTCGCACTGCGCCGCATGAGCAAAAGGACCTGACGTGGACGTACGAGACGAGGCAAAGCCAGCCCCCTCATCGACGCTTGAGGCAATGGATATCGGCGAAATCCTCAAGGTTCTGCCGCATCGCTATCCGTTCCTGATGATCGACCGCATCGTCGACATCGATGGCGACCAATCGGCCGTCGGCATCAAGAACGTCACGGTCAACGAGCCGATCTTCCAGGGACATTTCCCCGGCGAGCCGATCTTTCCCGGCGTGCTGATCATCGAGGGAATGGCGCAGACCGCGGGCGCGATCGCCATCGCGGCGGACCCCGAAAAAGGGCGGCACGTCGTCTACCTGCTCACCGTCGACAAGTGCAAGTTCCGCAAGCCGGCCGGCCCAGGCGACCGCATCGAATATCACATCCGCAAGGCGCGGCGGCGCGGCAACATGGGTTGGTACGAAGCGCGGGCGATGGTCGGCTCGACGCTGATTGCCGAGGCCGAAGTCGGCGCCATGGTTGTGACCGAAGACCGCTGATGGCTGCCAATGTCCATCCCACCGCCATCGTGGAGAAGGGCGCCACGCTGGGCGAGGGCGCAACGGTCGGCCCGTTCAGCATCGTCGGCGCCGAAACCGAGCTGGGGGAGGGGGTCGAGCTCATCTCCCACGCGGTGGTCACCGGCCGCACGAAAGTGGGCGCCCGCTCCCGGATCTATCCCTTCGCCTCGATCGGCCACCGCCCGCAGGATCTCAAATATGCCGGCGAGCCGAGCCGCATCGAGATCGGCACCGAGACCACCATCCGCGAGCACGTCACCATCAATCCCGGCACCGCCGGCGGCGGCATGCTCACCCGGGTGGGCGATCGCTGTCTGCTGATGATCGGCGTCCACATCGGCCATGACTGCAAGGTCGGCGACAATGTCATCCTCTCCAACAATGTCGGCCTTGCAGGCCATTGCGAGGTGGAGGACTTCGTCATCTGCGGCGGCCACGCGGGCGTGACGCAGTACGTGCATTTGGGCGCCCACGCCTTCGTGGGCGGCATGACGAAGGTCGAAAAGGACGTCATCCCGTTCGGCACGGTGGTGGGCAACCCGGCCATGCTCTCGGGCATCAACCTTGTGGGCCTCAAGCGTCGCGGTTTCGACCGCGAGGCGATCCACAAGCTCCGGGCCGCCTACCGCATGATCTTTTCGAGCGAGGGGAACCTGCGCGAGCGGGTCGAGGACGCGGCCACCTACTTCTCCGAGGAGCCGCTGGTGCAAAGCGTGGTCCGCTTCGTGCTCGAAGCTAAGGACCGGCCCCTCACCGTGCCGCGGAACGGGCAAGCGGACGTCTGATGGTCCGGCGGCTGACCCTGATCGCGGGGTCGGGCGTGTTGCCGCAGCAGGTGGCGGACGCCGCGCGGGCACGCGGAGACCGGCTGCAGGTGCTCGACGTCGTCGGCCGGGGCGATCTCGCCGGCGATGTCGTGCTGCAAGTGCCGGTTTCCAACGCGGCGGCACTGGTTGCGGCGGTGGACAGGTTTGAAACCACGGACCTTGTCCTTGCCGGCGGCGTGCATCTCACCGACGCCGACCGCGCGGGCCTTGCCGAAGCCTTGGGCCCGACCGGCCGGCTCGCCCGCTCGATGGGCGACACTGCCATGGCGCTGGCGGTCCTCTTCCGCTTCCGGCTGCGGGGCGTGCGGGTGCTCGGCGCGCACCAGGTGGTCGAAGGCCTCCTGGCGCCGGATGGGCCGATTGCGGGGCCGGCCCTGTCGGCAGACGGCTTCTATCTCGCGCGGCGCGCGCTCGGCATCGCACGCGCCATCGGGCGCACCGAGCTGGGGCAATCGGTCGTTTGCTCAGGCCCGCGTCCCGTGGCCGCCGAAGACGCCGGAGGAACCGCAGCGCTGCTCCATCGCGTGTCCCTGTTCCGCACGAACGGGCTCGTCGGCGGCGAGGGAAGGCCGCTCATTCTTGCCAAGGCGCGCCGCCCGCACCAGCCGCGCTTCGCCGACCTGCCGGCGATCGGCCCCGACACCATCCGGGATGCCGCCTCCGCCGGCATTTCGATGATCGCCGTCGAAGCGGGAGAGAGTCTCGTCCTCGACCGCGGCGTGCTGACGCGGGAAGCGGAGCGGCTCGGCATTTCGGTCGTTGGCGCAAAGCCCAACAATGTCTGACTCCCCGCGCGTGTTCATCGTGGCCGGGGAGCCCTCGGGCGATCGCCTCGGCGCCGATCTCGTCAAGCGCCTTCGCATCCGGACCGCGGTGACTCCGGTCGGCGTGGGGGGCCCGGAGCTCGAGGGGGAGGGCCTCCGCTCGCTGTTCCCGATGCGCGACCTCGCCGTCATGGGCGTGTCCGACGTGCTGCTCCGGCTGCCGCTGCTCTATCTGCGCATGCGACAGACGGTCGGCGCCATCCTGCGGCTGAAGCCGGACCTCGTCATCCTCATCGATTCCCAGGTGTTCTCGGAGACGGTGGCGCGCAAGGCCCGCAAGGCCGGCTATGGTGGCAAGATGCTGCTCTACGTTGCGCCCGCCGTGTGGGGGTGGAAGCCCGAACGCGCGCCGGCCATGCGACCGCTCTACGACGAGGTGCTGGCGGTGCTGCCGTTCGAGCCGGCGGTGATGAAGCGGCTCGGGGGCCCGGCCACTACCTATGTCGGCCACGCGACGCTCGAACAGACCATCCTGCGGCCAGCGCAGCCGGAGCGGGGGCCGTTGCTGCTCCTGCCGGGGAGCCGCCGCGGCGAGCTGCGGCGCCACCTTGGTCTGATGCGCGACGTTGCGCGCGCCTTCCGCGATCATCCGCGGGTGACGGGCTTCATCCTGCCCACCGTGCGCGACCAGGAATCGCGGCTGGCCGGAGCCGTCCGGAGCTGGGGGGTGCCCGTCGTGGTCACCGCCGATCGGGCGGAAAAGCGCGACGCGTTCTCGCACGCCGTTGCGGCGGCGGCGGTCAGCGGCACGGTCACCCTCGAACTCGCGCTTAGCGGCGTGCCGATGGTCGTGACCTATGTGGGCGACCGCGGCCAGAAGCGGCGGGCCGAAAAGTACAAGCCGCGCTTTGCCGCGCTGCCGAATATCCTCTTCGGTGACCCGCTGGTGCCCGAAATCCTCGACATCCGGCCGCGCCCCGACGAGACCATCGCCGCATTGCGCGCCCTGCTCGATGCGCCGGGGGCGATCGAGGCGCAGCGGGCGGGCTTCGCGCGCATCCGGGCGATGATGGAAACGGGCGAACCGGGCGCCCCGCTGACCGATCCGGCGGAGCGCGTGCTCGGTTACTTGCGCTTGCTGAGGGGCACGTAATCCCGCGAAACGGCGCCGTGATAGAGCTGGCGCGGCCGGCCGATCTTCTTTTGCGGGTCGGCGATCATTTCCTTCCACTGGGCGATCCAGCCGACGGTGCGGCTGAGCGCGAAGATGGCGGTGAACATCGAGGTCGGGAAGCCGATCGCCTCGAGAATGATGCCCGAATAGAAGTCGACGTTCGGGTAGAGCTTGCGCGAGATGAAGTAGTCGTCGGTGAGCGCGATGTGCTCGAGCTGCTGGGCGACCTGAAGCAGCGGGTTGTTCTCGACGCCGAGCTGGTCCAGCACCTCCTTGCAGGTCTCCTGCATCACCTTGGCGCGTGGATCGTAGTTCTTGTAGACGCGGTGGCCGAAGCCCATCAGCCGGATGCCGCTCGCCTTGTCCTTCACTTTGGCGATGAAGGAAGGGATGTTGTCCGGCGTGCCGATTTCCTTGAGCATGTTGAGCGCCGCCTCGTTGGCGCCGCCATGGGCGGGACCCCAGAGGCAGGCGACGCCTGCCGCGATGCAGGCGAAGGGATTGGCATCGGACGAGCCGGCGAGCCTGACGGTCGAGGTCGAGGCGTTCTGCTCGTGGTCGGCGTGGAGCGTAAAGATCAGGTCCATCGCCTTGGCGACGACCGGGTTGACCACGTAGTCCTCGGCCGGCACCGAAAAGCACATGCGCAGGAAATTGCTCGCGTAGTCGAGGTCGTTGCGAGGATAGACGAAGGGCTGGCCGACCGAGTACTTGTAGGCCATCGCCACGATCGTCGGGATTTTTGCGATCATGCGGATCGAGGCGATCTCGCGCTGCTCGGCGGAGTAGATGTCGGTCGAGTCATGGTAGAACGCGGCCATCGCGCCCACCGCCGCGCAGACCACCGCCATCGGGTGCGCGTCGCGGCGGAAGCCGCGGAAGAACAGGTGCATCTGCTCGTGCACCATGGTGTGGCGGGTGACGCGGGTGTCGAAATCCTTGAGCTGTGCCGCGGTCGGCAACTCGCCGTAGAGCAGCAGGTAGCAGATTTCGAGATAGTTCGACTTGTCGGCGAGCTGCTCGATCGGGTAGCCCCGGTACATGAGCTCGCCCTTGTCGCCGTCGATGTAGGTGATGGTGCTGTCGCAGGCCGCCGTAGAGGTGAAGCCGGGGTCGTAGGTGAACAGCCCCGTCTTGGCATAGAGCGAGCGGATGTCGATCACATCCGGGCCGACCGTCCCCGAAAGCACCGGAAACTCATACGATTTGTCACCGATGGTCAGCTTGGCGACGGCGTCGGGCATAGGCGCTCTCCTCGGATGGCCGGCAGGCGTGGGGAGAACGTCGAGCGGCCGGAAATGTGGCGGGACTGCTGATCCACGCTAGGGCATTTACCCCATCACTGCAACAGATGGGTGAACATCGTTGACCTATCGAAGGCCGTCGTCAGCGCGCCTGATCGGCGATCCGGGCCAGGCTTTCGGCCTTGCCGATCAGCACCATCACCTCGAAGATTCCCGGCGAAACGGTGCGTCCGGTAAGTGCTGCGCGGAGCGGCTGCGCGACCTTCCCGAGCTTGAGCTGCTTCTGTTCGGCAAAGCCGCGAATGGCGCCGTCGATGGCCGGCACGCTCCAGTCGGAAAGCTGCTCTAGAACGGTCTTCGCCCCGCCCAGCATGGCGCGCGTCTCGACCGTAAGTTGCTCGCCGGCCGCGGGCTCGACGACGATCGGCCGCACCGCGTAGATGAACTGCGCGAGATCGATCAGCTCCAGCACCGTCTTGGCACGCGGCTGCAGCTCGGGAAGGGCGGCCAGCACCGTGGCTTCGTTGGCGACGAGCCCGTCGCGATCGGCCGTGCGGCCCACCTCGGCTGCGGTGTCGACCATGATCCGGTAGAGATCGGCGGGCTTGGCCTCGCGGATGTAGTGGCCGTTGACGTTCTCGAGCTTGACGAAGTCGAAGCGCGCCGCACCCTTGTTCAGGCCCTCGAGCGTGAACCAGTCGACCATCTGCTGCCGGCTGAACAGCTCGTCGTCGCCGTGGCTCCAGCCCAGCCGCGCGAGATAGTTGATCATCGCCTCGGGGAGATAGCCCATCTGCCGGTAGGCGCCGACGCCCAGCGCGCCGTGGCGCTTCGAAAGCTTGGCGCCGTCGGGTCCGTGGATGAGCGGGATGTGCGCCATCTCCGGCACGTCCCAGCCCATGCCCTTGTAGATGACGATCTGGCGCGCGGCATTGGTCAGGTGGTCGTCGCCGCGGATGATGTGGGTGACGCCCATGTCGTGGTCGTCGACCACCACCGCCAGCATGTAGGTCGGGGTGCCGTCCGAGCGCAGGATGATGAAGTCGTCGAGGTTCTCGGCCTTGAACACGACCTCGCCCTGCACATGGTCGTGGACGACGATCTCGCCGGAGAGCGGCGCCTTGATGCGGATCACGGGCGCGACGCCCTTGGGCGCTTCGGCCGGGTCGCGGTCGCGCCACATGCCGTTGTAGCGGGGGGGCAGGCCCTTGGCGCGCGCGCTCTCGCGCATCTCGGCGAGTTCCTCGGGCGAGCAGTAGCAGTAGTAGGCCTGCCCGCGCGCGAGCAGCTCCTGGGCGATCTCGGCATGGCGCGAGGCGCGCGAGAACTGCAGCGTCGGGGTTCCATCCCAGGCGAGGCCGAGCCAGGTCAGTCCGTCGTAGATCGCCTGCACCGCCGGCTCGGTCGAGCGCTCGCGATCCGTGTCCTCGATCCGCAGCTGGAATTCACCGCCGGTGTGGCGGGCAAAAGCCCAGCAGAACAGCGCGGTACGGGCGCTGCCGATGTGGAGGTAGCCGGTGGGCGAGGGGGCGAACCGCGTGACGACGCGCTTGCCGGAGGCAGTCTGGATCATATGAACCTTGGCGCTTGAGCGGCGCCGTGTGTAGCATGGACGCCGGGGATCGCAAGGGCGGGGGGCTCATGGCGGACACCCTCGAAACCGGCGCTCTGGTGGACCTTCCGGCCGCTCCGCGGCCCGGTCCGGTGCGGCCCGCGCCGGCCGCCGCGCCAAAGCGACAAGCCCCCGCGCGCGGCCTCGCCGCGAGCGCCGCGACCGCACTCGAGGACCGGCGGCTCTTCATCCTTCTGCCCTTTTCGATGATCGCCGGGGTCGTCGGCGAAGCGGCGCTTCCCGCGGAACCATCGGTCACGCTGCTTGGCGCCTGTGGGGCGGGTCTGGCCGTGGGGTTGGCCACGTCCCTTCGGGCCCTCGGGCGCCTGCGGGTGGTGACGCTCCTTGCCGCGCTCTGGGCCGGATTTTGCCTGTTGCCGATCCACGGCGCGCTGTTCGGGACGCCGATGCTCGACCGTCCCATCTACGGCAGTTACCAGGCGCGCGTCGACGAGATCGTGGAAGCAACTCCCGACGCCCAACGTGTCGTGCTCTCGGCCATCACGCCCGCCGCGGCGGGCCGTTCGGTGCCGGTCCGGCGCGCCCGGGTGCTCATCAAGGCCGCCGCGCCGCTGGCGCCCGGCGATACGATCACCGGCGCGTTCCGTTTCGCACCGGTGCCGGGACCGGTTGTTCCCGGCGGCTATGACACGCAGTTCCAGTCCTACTTCGACGGCATCGGCGCCTATGGCAATTCGGTGCGTCCCCCAGCCATCATCGCGCCGGGCAGTTCGACGACACCCGAGCACATCATCGCCGCCATCCGCAGCGGCATCGCCGCCCGCATCGATGCCGTGCTGCCGCAGCCTTCGGCCGGTGTTGCCCGCGCGATCATCAACGGCGACCAGAGCGCGGTTGGCGACGACGTGCGCACCACCATGGCCACCGCCGGGATCGCGCATGTGCTCTCGGTGTCCGGCCTCCACCTGACGATCGTTGCAGGCGGGGTGTTCTGGGTGCTGCGGCTCGCCTTGGCGGGGTTCGGCGGCCTTGCGGCGCGCGTCTCGGTCAAGCGCATCGCCGCCGCCGGCGGCATGGCGTCGGCGCTGTTCTACTTCGGGATCTCGGGCGGCAATGTCGCGGCGTTCCGCTCGACGCTGATGATCCTGCTCGTCTTCGGCGCCGTGCTGGTCGGGCGCCGCGCGCTGACCATGCGCAATGTCGCCATCGCCGGCATCATCGTCGTCGCCACCGATCCCGCGAGCGTGTTCCGCCCGAGCTTCCAGTTGAGCTTTGCGGCGGTCCTCGCCCT
>CAYRZM010000259.1:0-3662 GCA_964428685.1 uncultured Devosia sp.
AAGCTGAGGAGACCGCATAATGGGTCAGAAGATCAACCCGATCGGTCTGCGCCTCGGGATCAACCGCACCTGGGACAGCCGCTGGTTCGCCAACAAGGGCGAGTACGGCAAGCTGCTGCAGGAAGACATCAAGATCCGCGAAACCCTGATGGAAGACCTCAAGCAGGCCGCCGTCAGCAAGATCGTCATCGAGCGTCCGCACCGGAAGGCCCGCGTGTCGATCCACACCGCCCGCCCGGGCATCGTGATCGGCAAGAAGGGCGCCGACATCGACAAGATCCGCGCCAAGGTGAAGAAGTTCACCGACAGTGAGGTCCACATCAACATCGTCGAGGTGCGCAAGCCCGAGACCGATGCGACCCTCGTTGCCCAGGGCATCGCCCAGCAGCTCGAGCGCCGTGTCGCCTTCCGCCGCGCCATGAAGCGCGCCGTGCAGACGGCGATCCGCATGGGCGCCGGCGGCATCCGCGTCAACGTGGGCGGCCGTCTCGGCGGCGCCGACATTGCCCGCACCGAGTGGTACCGCGAGGGCCGCGTACCGCTGCACACGCTGCGCGCCGACATCGACTATGGCATCGCCGAAGCCGAGACGACCTACGGCATCATCGGCATCAAGGTCTGGATCTTCAAAGGCGAAGTGCTCGAGCACGACCCGATGGCGCATGAGCGCCGCGCCACCGAAGGCGGCGAGGGCGGTGGTCCGGGCGGCCCGCGCCGCGAGCGTTCCGACCGGCCCGAGCGGGGCGACCGCGAGGACCGTCGCGACCGGACTCCGGCCGCGTAACGAGAAGGCATAGGCAAAATGCTGCAACCCAAGAAAACCAAGTTCCGCAAGGCGCATAAGGGCCGCATCCACGGCAACGCCAAGGGCGGCACCGAGCTCGCCTTCGGTTCGTTCGGCCTCAAGTCGCAGGAACCCGAGCGCGTCACCGCCCGCCAGATCGAGGCCGCCCGCCGCGCCATCACCCGCGAGATGAAGCGCGCCGGCCGCGTCTGGATCCGCGTGTTCCCCGACCTGCCGGTTTCCAAGAAGCCGGTCGAAGTCCGCATGGGCAAGGGCAAGGGCTCGGTCGAATACTGGGCCGCGCGTGTGCACCCCGGCCGCATCCTGTTCGAGGTCGACGGCGTGCCCGCCGACGTCGCCAAGGAAGCGCTTCGGCTCGGTGCCATGAAGCTGCCGATCACCACGCGGGTCGTGACCCGCATTCCGGACTGAGGACGAACGAGATGGCCGCCAGCGATTTGAGGGGCAAGACCCCCGACGAACTCAAGGACCAGCTCCTCGGTCTCAAGAAGGAGCAGTTCAACCTGCGCTTCCAGCGCGCGACCCAGCAGCTCGAAAAGCCCGGTCGCGTCAAGGAAGTGCGCCGCGAAATCGCGAGGATCAAGACGGTCCTCGGCGAGAAGTCCGCGGCGAAGTAAGGAGAAAGCGATGCCCAAGCGCGTTCTGCAGGGGACCGTGGTCTCCGACACCAACAACAAGACCGTGGTGGTGCGGGTCGACCGTGCGTTCACCCACCCGGTGCTCAAGAAGACCGTGCGGCGCTCCAAGAAGTACCACGCGCACGACGAGGCCAACGCGGCCAAGGTCGGCGACAGCGTGTGGATCGAGGAGTGCCCGCCGATCTCGAAGAACAAGCGCTGGACCCTGGTCCAGCACGCCTAAAACAGGATTCCGGCCGCCCGTGAGGCGCGGCCAAAGACAAGAAGGCACGATGCCATGATCCAGATGCAGTCCAACCTCGATGTCGCCGACAATTCCGGCGCGCGTCGTGTCATGTGCATCAAGGTGCTGGGCGGCTCGCACCGCAAATACGCCTCGGTGGGCGACGTGATCGTCGTCTCCGTCAAGGACGCGATCCCGCGCGGCCGCGTCAAGAAGGGCCAGGTGATGAAGGCCGTCGTCGTGCGCACCGCGGCGCCCGTCCGCCGCACCGACGGCTCGATCATCCGCTTCGACAAGAATGCGGCGGTCCTCATCAACAACCAGGCCGAACCGATCGGCACCCGCATCTTCGGGCCGGTGCCGCGCGAGCTGCGCGCCAAGAACCACATGAAGATCATCTCGCTCGCCCCGGAGGTGCTGTGATGGCCGCCAAGATCAGGAAGGGCGACAAGGTCGTGGTCCTTGCCGGCAAGGACAAGGGCAAGACCGGCAACGTGCTGGCGGTGTTCCCCACCGAGACGCGCGCCACCGTTCAGGGGCTCAACCTCGTCCGCCGCCACACCAAGCAGACCGCGGCGCAGGAAGCGGGCATCTTCACCAAGGAGAGCCCGATCCATCTGAGCAACCTCGCGCTCGCCGATGCCAAGGGCAAGCCGACCCGCGTCGGCTTCAAGATTCAGGACGACGGCAAGAAAGTGCGCGTCGCCAAGACCACCGGAGATGTGATCGATGGCTGAGACCGCTTACGTCCCGCGCCTGCGCACGCAGTAAGAGGACGCCATCAAGGCCGATCTGATGAAGCAGTTCGGCTACAAGAACGTCATGCAGCTTCCCAAACTGGACAAGATCGTCCTCAACATGGGCGTGGGTGAAGCCGTCAACGACACCAAGAAGGTCAAGGCCGCCGCTGCCGATCTCGAAAAGATCGCCGGCCAGAAGCCGGTCGTCACCCATGCCCGCAAGTCGATCGCCGGCTTCAAGGTCCGCGAGAACATGCCGCTCGGCGTCAAGGTCACGCTGCGCAAGGCGCGCATGTACGAGTTCCTCGACCGGCTGGTGAACGTCGCGCTGCCGCGCGTGCGCGACTTCCGCGGCCTCAATCCGAATTCGTTCGATGGCCGTGGCAACTACGCCATGGGCATCAAGGAACACATCATTTTCCCAGAAATTTCCTACGACCAGATCGAGGAAGTCTGGGGCATGGACATCATCGTGTGCACCACCGCGCGCACCGACGACGAGGCCCGGGCTCTGCTCAAGGCCTTCAATTTCCCCTTCCGGCAGTAACGGCAGGGCGCGAAGGACAGCGATATGGCAAAGACCAGTTCGATCGAAAAGAACAACCGCCGGAAGAAGATGAGCAAGCAGCTCGCCGGCAAGCGCGCCAAGCTCAAGGCCCAGGTGATGGACCAGAAGGCGACGATGGAAGAGCGCTTCGCGGCCCAGCTCAAGCTCTCGGCGCTGCCGCGCAACTCGGCGCCCAGCCGCGTGCGCAATCGCTGCGAGGTCTCGGGGCGGCCGCGCGGCTACTACCGCAAGCTCAAGATGAGCCGCATCGCCCTGCGCTCGCTGGGCAACTTCGGGCAGGTGCCCGGCATGGTCAAGTCGAGCTGGTAAGGAGAAGACGGGAATGGCCCTGAACGATCCCATCGGCGACATGCTGACGCGCATCCGCAATGCGCAGTTGCGGCGCCGCGACACGGTCACGACGCCGGCCTCGACGCTGCGCGGCCGTGTGCTCGACGTGCTGAAGTCGGAAGGCTTCATCCGCGGCTACACCGAGCAGAAGACCGAGAACGGTCTCGGCGCGTACGAGATCGAGCTGAAATATGCCGACAACACCCCGGTGATCCGGACCATCGAGCGCGTCTCGCGCCCGGGCCGCCGCGTCTATGTGTCGGTCAAGAACATCCCCTCGGTCGCGAACGGCCTTGGCGTGTCGATCCTGTCGACCCCCAAGGGCGTGATGGCCGATCACGAAGCGAAGTCCCAGAAT
>CAYRZM010000260.1:0-38231 GCA_964428685.1 uncultured Devosia sp.
GATCAATGTCTGCGCCACCTTGCCGGCCAACTTCATCGCCTTCGAGTATCCGACCGCATCGGATCCCTGGTGGCCGGAGATCGTCACCGGCCTGCCCAAGACCATCGTCACCGACAGCCATGTCGACCTGCTGCCCGGTCCGGGCCTCGGGCTCGACATCAACCCCGAGGCGGCAAAACGCTACCTCAGGGAAGAAGACGTCGGCTTCTTCGACAGCTGAACGCCGCGGCTACATCACCCCGGTGCGATCGAAGATCGCCGCCGTCGCTTCGCCGGCCTCGATCATCGTGCGCACGTCGCCCTCGATGCCGAGCTTGGCCAGCGCCCGCTCCACCGCTTCGGCCGCCAGCGCCAGCGGGATCGCGATGACCCCATCGACGTCGCCGACGATGATGTCGCCGTTGGCCACGCGCGTGCCGTTGCCGAATTCGAGCGGACAGCGGTAGTCGATCACCCGGCCGCGCACCCGCTGGTCCTGCGCGTAGGCGCCCCGCGAGAACACCGGAAAAGACTGCCGTTCTATTCCGCGCGTGTCGCGATGATAGCCATCGAGCACGGCGCCCGCCGCCTTGAGCTCACGCGCCCGCACGGTCATCAGCTCTCCCCAGAGAGCATAGCGCGGCGAACCGCCGGTGCAGATATAGATCTCGTTCGGCTTGAGGTCGTCGAGCGCCTGGAACATCAGCCCGAAGGCCGCTCCTTCCCCTGTGGTCCCCAGCGTATCGCTCGCGGCATCTGCCTCGAGCACGGTCATGGCATGGCCCACCAGCATCTGCGCAGAGTTGAGTGGCCTGAGTTCGGGCGGCAGGAACTGGTGCGTTCGCCCCATCGTGTCGAGCACGTCGCCCAGCACGGCCGTGTTCAGGCGGGCCTTGATGGTGGCAAGCAGATCGTCGGAATTGGCAGTCATCGGCCCCTCAGTGGTCGGCTACAAGAAATTCCACGTCGCCGGCGATCGACTCGCCCGCCTGCAGCGCCGCGAGCGGCCGCGCCGGCGCAATCAGCGTCGCGGTATCCGTCGCCGCCGTGGTGTGGCTCTGCGGCTCGAACGCAAAGGTCGGCGCCCCTGGCGGCGTGAACAGCATGACATCGCGGAACAGCGCTGACGCCACGATGCTCAGCCGATACCCCAGGTCGGGCTGCGCGATTTCCGCGCGGCCGTCCCAGCCGGAATAGCAGTTGTTCCGCCACCGCTCGGGGATGGACCGCCCCTGGCTGAAATCGAGTTCTGGCGGCGTCGTCACCGCGTCCGTGGGCAGGTAGCCTGGCCCCTCGAGCCAGAACCGCGGCGCGGCAAAGGTCAGCGTGGTGCCGGCGCTGCGTGGGAAGTAGGGATGGAGCCCCATCCCTGCCGGAATGGGCGCATCATGCGTGTTGGTCAGGCGGACGCTCATGCGCAGGCCGTCCGGCCGCAGCGTGAATCGCTGCGTCGCCGCGAACGCGAATGGATACGCATTCGGCGCCGCGTCCAACGCGATCTCGAGGGTCTGGCTCTCGTGCGAGACCACGTGCCACGGCAGCCGCCACGCGCAGCCATGCAGCGCATTGGGCTCCGCCGTGTTGGGCTCGATTCGGTAGGCCGCATCGCCCACCCGGAGCACATTGCCCGGGGCGCGGTTGGCAAAGGGCAGCATCGGAAACGACGCCGCGCGATCGGTCGTCGCAAAGCTGATGTCCTGCGCGGGTATGCCCTGGAAGATCGGCACTGTCTTTCCCGCGAGCCGCCGCTCGAACGACGCGATCACCCCACCGAGTTCGGGCAACACGCGCAGCGCCAGATCGCCGGAAGCGAGGTCAATCCCGCGCGTATCGCTCAACGTCCCCTCCCGGCATCCGGTCCCTCCGCGGCATGTGACCCCC
This sequence comes from uncultured Devosia sp., assembly GCA_964428685.1. GTDB lineage: Bacteria > Pseudomonadota > Alphaproteobacteria > Rhizobiales > Devosiaceae > Devosia_A. Next base: position 1,861 of record CAYRZM010000260.1, read on the forward strand.
GACCCTCGTGATCCTAACGAGCTGTCTTACAGATTGACAGCCTCAAACGACAGGTGTTTTGTGGGCATCGCGCGGAACGCTCCATCGGGCACCGGCGCCATCACGACAGGGAGGATTTTCGGGATGAAACAGCACGCGACTGGCCTCACCGGGGCCGCGCTCCTGGTGCTCGCGACCACGGCAGTGGCGCTGGCAGCGCCGCCGGCCAAGGACACCACCGGCGAAATCGTGGTGTGGGACTACCAGCCGGCGGGCAGCGCCAGCGAGAAGGCGCTTTTCGACACCGCCAGGCTGTTCAACGCCGAATATCCCAACGTCAAGGTGACGTTCGAGAGCATCCCCTTCGACCAGCTAACCTCGCACGTGCTGACGGCGGCCGGCTCAGGCTCGGGCCCCGATGTCATCCACTACAACTGGGGCGACCTCGCCCAGCTCGTCGAGGCCGACGCCATCCTGCCGCTCAACGACTATCTCGCGGGCTGGAGCGATGCGAGCAAGCTGCCACCCAGCGTGGAACACGGTTTCAACGGCAAGATCTACGCCATCCAGGGTTACGTGAACCTCATCTCGATGTGGTACAACGGCGACATCCTGTCCAAGCTGAACCTGCCGGTTCCCAAGACCTTCGACGACCTCGAGGCCGACATGAAGGCGGCCAAGGCCGCGGGCTATATGGGGCTCACCATGCAGGCCGGCCCCGGCGGCGTCGGCGGCTGGTGGAACGGCATGCCGTGGATGCGCGCCTCCTGCGTCGACATCAAGATGCAGGACCAGGCCAAGATCGCAGCGGTGCTGAAACGCCAGCGCGGCTGGATCGAGCAGGGCTGGATGGGCGGCGACGTCGTCACCCAGGACCAGGCCGGCGCCACCAGCCAGTTCCTCACCGGCAACTATCTCTTCGAGCTCGACGGCAACTGGAACATCACCCGCGTCGAGAGCGAGGCCAAGTTCAAGCTCGGGACCTTCGAGGTGCCGACCAACGGCTGCCCATCCTCGGTGTATCTGGGCGGCGAAGGCATCAGCCTCGGCTCGCACGGCTCGAACCCCGACCTCGCCTGGGAATATGTGCGGCTGAGCCTCCTCAGCAAGGACGGCGAGACTGCGTTCCTCAAGGCCGCGGGCAGCATCCCGTCGCGCACCGACATCGACGCCGCGGGCATCTTCAAGAGCGACGCGCTGACCACCTACACGGCCGCGATGGTCGCCGGCACGCCCGTGGTCACCGATGCCAATGAAGCCAAGGCGCAGGAACGCTTCGGCGACATCTACAGCGGCGCGCTCTCGGGCCAGCTCTCGCCCGACGACGCGGCCAAGCGCCTTGTCGATGAGACCCCCGGCCTCCTCGCCGGCACCGACTGACCGATCGCTTCGCCGGATCGGGGTGCCAACCCCGGTCCGGTGCGCTATGACGCAATGACGCTAGAGACCAACGCAACGCGGGGATGGGCGCCGGTGACGGAACTTGGCACGGCGGCCCAGGCGGCACACACGCGGCGACGACGGACGATGAAGGCCGCCGCGCCGCTTCTGTTCATCGCCCCCGCGGCCCTGCTGCTTCTGGTCTTTTCGCTCGCGCCGTTCATCGAGCTTGCGCGCATGAGCGTGAGCGCCGTCAAGTTCGCGAACATCGTCAAGGGCGTCTGGAAGTTCATCGGCGCCAACAACTTCCTCACCCTCATCCAGAACCCCGACTTCGTCCCCTCGCTCGGCAACACCGCGATCTTCGTCGCCATCGTCGTCGGCGGCAGCATGATCGGCGGCCTGTTCGTCGCCAACCTCATCCGGCTGCCGCGTGCAACGAGCATTCTGCTGCAAAGCCTCGCGGTGCTCGCCTGGTCGCTGCCGGCCATCGTCACCGGCTCGGTGTGGCGCTTCATGCTGTCGCCCGAGGGCGTGGTCAACCGCATCGCCGGCTGGGTCGGCATTTCGCAGCAACTGTTCATCGCCAATCCGAAAATCGCGCTCTATTCGGTCGCGCTTGTCACCGCCTGGCAGGCGCTGCCCTTCGCGGCGCTGGTCATCAAGGCCGCGCTGCTCGACGTGCCGCCAGAGCTCACCGAAGCCGCCATGATCGACGGCGCCCGCCCGTCGCAGACCTATTTCCTCGTCATTTTGCCGCAGTTGCGGCCGGTGCTTTCGGTGCTGCTCGTCCTCATCGCCGTCTACGCCTTCCGCAGCTTTGATGTGCTGTTCGTGATGACCCAGGGCGGACCCGGCACCTCGACCACCACCCTGCCCTACCTTGCCTACAAGACGGCCTTCGACATCGACGATTTCGGCCACGCCGCGGCCATGGCAGTGATCGCCTGCGCGTTCATCTTCGGCCTGGGCTTCTACTACGCCCACATCCAGCGTCAGGGGCTGCGGAGATGAGCGCTTCACTCACCTCCCGTGTCTCGCTGATGGCGCGCATCGGCACGCTCGTCTTCATCGTGATCTACGGCTTGCCTTTCGTTTACATCGGCGTCACCGCGATCAAGCCCTCGGTCGAAATCTTCCGCGACTCAACCTCGCTGGTCTTCACCCCCGACTTCTCCGCCCTGCAGTCGGTGTGGAACGCCGATCTGCTGCGCGCCGCCGGAAACTCCGCCATCATCGCCTTTTCGACGTCGGCGATCGTGGTGGTGACGGCGACCTTTGCCGCCTACGGCCTCTCGCGCCTCCGCTCGCCGCGGCTGGCCGAAATCATGCTGACGCTGCTGATCATCCTGCAGATGGTGCCGCAGGCCAACTCGGTGCTGCCGCTCTATCGCATCCTCGGCGCGCTAGGCCTGCTCGGTTCGCTGCAGGGTGTGATCGTCGCCACGTCGGCGCTGCTGCTGCCCTTCGCGATCCTCATGCTGCGCCCGTTCTTCAACGCCATCCCCGAAGACCTGATCGAGGCGGCCGAAGTCGACGGCGCCTCGCAGTGGAGCATCTTCCTCCAGGTCGGCGCACCGCTCGCGCGCAACGGCATCGCCACGGTCGCGATCCTCATCTGGATCATCAGCTGGGGCGAGTTCCTCTATTCGATCAGCTTCTTGAGCAAGCGACCGCTGATGCCGCTTTCGGCCCGCATCGCCGAGCAGGTGCAGCAATACGGCACGCAATGGGGACCGCTGATGGCGCTGGCGCTGATCGCGACTGTCCCGGTGCTGGTCGTGTTCCTCGCTACGCAGCGGCTGCTGACCGAGGGCCTCACCGTCGGGGCCACCAAGGGCTAGGGCAGCTGGCCCTCGAACTTTTCGGTCGCCGCCAGCATGTGGACCCGCATCGCCGCAAACGCCGCGTCCGGATCGTGGCGGAGGATCGCGCCCACGATGTCCTCGTGCATCTTCTGCACCAGCGCGCCCTCGCCGTTGGCAATGCGGAGCGCCATGCCCTTGCGCGAGGCATCGCGCATCGCGGCGCGGATCGACTGCACCATGTGGAGATAGAGCAGGTTCCCACTCGCCGCAGAGATGGCGACGTGGAGCTTTACGTCGAACTCGCTGTGGACCTTCGCATCATCGATCGAACGCGACATGCGCTCGACCATCTCGCGCATGATCCGCGCATCCTCGTCGGTGTGCCGCTTCGCCGCCAGCGACGCCGCCTCGCATTCGAGTCCGGTGCGCAGCTCCATCAGCCCGATCAGCGAATTGGAGACGGTCTGCAACGCATGGGTGAAGAACACCTCGAGCGAGGACGCGTTGAGCTCGCGGACGATCGCCCCTCGACCGTTGAGAATCTCGACGACCCCCATGCCCCTGAGATTGCGCAGGGCCTCGCGCACCACCGGCCGGCTGACCCCCAGCAGGTCGGTCAGCCGCGCCTCCGACGGCAGCCCCGATCCCGGCTGCAGCTTCTGCCCGCGAATGAACTCGAGCAGTGCCGCCGTCGCCCGGTCGCCCAGCGTGGCATTGTCGAGCCGCCGCAGATTTCGATCCAATACTGCCATCGCCTGTTTGTGCGGCGGGCCGAGGACTTCGTCAAGCTGTCTTACAGCTGACCTCCCCGCTTGCGATCAGCGCAAGGTGCTCCGCGTGCCGTCGACCGTCAGCCGTTCGATGGCGGCGAAATCCCAGGCGATACCGAGGCCCGGCGCTGGCGACGGTACCGCCAGGCCGTTGCGGATGGTGAGGCCCTCTGTGGTGATCGCGTCGAGCTGGGGGATGTATTCCACCCAACGCGCGTTCGGCACCGCGGCGCAGAGCGAGACATGAAGCTCCATCAGGAAATGCGGACAGACCGCGATGTTGAACGTCTCGGCCAGATGGGCGACCTTGAGCCAGGGCGTGATCCCCCCGATGCGCCCGACATCGACCTGGATGATCGTGCAGGCGTGGCGCTCGAGATACTCGCGGAAATGGAGCGAAGAATAAAGGCTTTCGCCGACCGCGATCGGCAGGCTGGTGTGCGCGCAAAGGCGGGCGTGCCCGGAGATGTCGTCGGCCGTGAGCGGCTCTTCGAGCCAGCCGATGCCGAGCGCTTCATAGGCGTGCGCCCGGCGGATCGCCTCGTCGACGTTGAACTTCTGGTTCGCGTCGGTGAAGATTTCGAAGCCGTCGCCGACCGCCTCGCGCACCGCGGCGATGCGCGCGACATCGTCGTGGATCGCCCGCCCGACCTTGATCTTGCTGCCGCCGAAGCCGTCGGCCTTTGCCTTGATGGCATCGTCGACCAGCGCCTCGGGCGCGAGGTGCAGCCAGCCCCCTTCCGTGGTGTAGAGCGGGATCGCAGTCTGGGCGCCGCCGGCAAGCAGATGCAGCGGCAGGCCGAGCTTCCGGCATTTCAGATCCCATAGAGCCGTGTCGATCGCGGCGAGCGCGATCGACGTGATGGCCCCCACACTCGTCGCGTGGGTCAGGAACATCAGATCGCGCCAGATCCGCTCGATCTCAAGCGCTTCCCGGCCGATGAGGGCCGGCGCCAGCGTGCGCTCGAGCAGCGCCATGACGGAGTGTCCGCCCGTACCGATGGTGTAGCTGTAGCCCGTGCCGACGGCGCCGTCGGCGTCAGTGATGCGAACGATCGGGGTTTCCTGCGAGACGAAGGACTGGATCGCGTCGACCCGTTTCACCTTCGGCTTGAGATCGACCATCATCAGGTCGATGCGAACGATCTTGGCCATGTTGGTCATCCACTTTGGCGGAAGCCGTCCCCTCTTGGTGACAGCGGTCGAGCGTCCGCATATTCCATGCACTATACCATTGCCCAGCGGGGCAGCAGCAACCTACCGCTCGACCGGCAGCAAGAATGGCGGCCGCAGGGCCTCGGGGATGCGACCGAGCCGCCTGATGCGCTCGACGTTCGGATCGAGGGCTCGCTTGACGTGCCCCTCGAGCGCCTGCATCGCCAGCTTTCGCTTGTTGCCGAGCACAAGGTCGAACATCTCGATGTGCTCCTCGAGCGTGCGCGAGAGCTCATCCAGATGCGGCTGGGCGGCAAAGGTCGAGTGCGTCGGGATGACGATGAGCTGGCTGCGCCGGATGGTTTCGACCATCTGCCGGTTGGCATGGGCGAGCACCGTCTGGACATGGAGTTCCGTTTCGAGCTTCTCGAAGCGCAGCGGCGTCAGCTTCTTGGAGGCGATCGCCTGCGCGACGTGGTCGCGCCGCGCGGCCACCACCTCGGCATCGAGCCGGTCCATCGACTGTCCCAGCGCTACCGGCTCGAGCAGCCAGCGCATCTCGAAATGCTCGCGCAGGTCGTCGGCGGTCAACGGACCGGCGTACCAGCGCTGGTTGCCCTCCTGGGTGATGAGTCCGGCCCGCTCGAGCCGCGTCAGCACCTCGTGCGCGACGGTGCGACTGACGCCGTAGTGCTCGGCCAGCGCGCTCTCGTTGACCAGGAACTTGCCGTAGGCGAGCGAGGCCGCGATCGTGTGCTCGACCTGCGGATAGATGCGGCCGTGATGGTTTCGGACCTCTAGGCTGCTCGCGACGGCGGTGGGCAGCCGCAGCCCCACGTCGGTCAGCTCGGCGCGGACCAGCGGCGCGCCGTTTGCGGTGGCCGCCACGAGGCCGCGGCCCTCGAAGCCGGTCAGCAGGCCCTCGGACTTCAGCCGCTGCAGTGCGGCCGAGGCCGGGATGCGGCTCGACCCGAAGGCGCGGGCGACGGCGGCCTCGCCGAACACCAGCCCGGGAGGGAAGCTCTCATCGAGCAGATGCTCGCGCAGCACGTCGTAGATGACATCGTAGAGCCGGCGCGGCTCAGACCTTGGCGTCGGCATTGGACTTGCCTTGGGACTCATCCGTATCGGCCCGGTGGATCCTCTCGATGATCCGCCGGCTCGTGCTCTCATAGGTATGATCGTTGGCCACCTCGCCGACGATCGCAAAATCGTGCAGCACCAGGATGCGGTCGGCGAGCGTGATCATTTCCGCCATATCGCTGGAAATCAGCAGGATCGCAACACCTTGCCGGGCGATCTGCGCGATGAGTTCGTGCAACTCGACCTTCGTGTTGACGTCGATGCCGACGGTCGGTTCGTCGATGATCAGCACGTCGGTTCGCGCGGCGAGCCACTTGGCCAGCGAGACCTTCTGCTGGTTGCCGCCGGAGAGCGTCCCCACCAGCTGCCCCAACCCCGAGATCTTGATGGCGAGGCGCTCGACCAGCGGCGCAACGGCCCGCGCCTCGGCGCTGGGGCTCACGAACCGCAGGGCATTGGCGATGCGCCGCCAGATCGTCATGGCAATATTCGCGCTCACCGAGTGGACGAGGACGAGACCCTCGCTCTTTCTGTCCTCGCTCACATAGCCGATGCGCCAGCGCTTGAGCGCATCATGGGGATCGCGGATCGCGGCCGGGCGGCCGTTCACGCGCACAATTCCCCCGGTGATCTGGCCCTCGCCGATGATCGCGCGGGCAAGTTCCGTGCGCCCAGCGCCGACCAGCCCGTAGAGCCCGAGAATCTCCCTGTCGTGCAGCTCGAGGTCGATGCCGGCGTGGCCATAGGATGTGGCGACGCCCTCGAGCGCGAGCACCACGCCGCTCGTTTGCACGGGGGCGGCGATCCGGGCGATCCGCTCCTCCCGGCCGATCATCGACGTCACGAGCCGTGCCCGCGACACGCTGCTGATCGGCTCGCCCGCGATGACCACGCGGCCGTCACGCAGCACCGACACGCGATCGGCGATGGCCATCACCTCATCGAGCTTGTGGCTGACGAAGACGATCGCCACCCCCTCGGACTTGAGCCGGGCAATCACCCGGAACAGGGCCGCCGCTTCATGGTCCGTGATCGAGGCCGTGGGCTCATCGAGCAGCAGCACCCGCGCGTTCAGCGACAAGGCCTTGGCGATCTCGACGAGCTGCATCTGCGCCACCGACAGCGTCGATACTTCTGCGCGCACGTCGATGGCGGGGTCGAGCGCAGCCAGCAGTTCCGCGGCGCGGCTGTGGATCGCCTCGAAATCGACAAAGCCGCGCCTGAGCGGCGGCTGCTCGAGCATGATGTTTTCGCCGACCGAGAAGCGGCTCACCAGGTTGCGCTCCTGGTGCACCACGGCGATTCCGGCGCGCAACGCATCACGCGGTGAGGCGAACGCCACCGGCTTGCCGTCGAGGGCCAGCGTCCCCGCGTCGGGCCGATAGACGCCGGTGATGATCTTGATGAGCGTGGACTTGCCGGCGCCGTTTTCGCCCATCAGGGCGTGGACCTCTCCGGGGCGGATTTCGAGCGAGACGCCGTCGAGCGCGCGGACGCTGGGGAAGACCTTGCTCACTGCGGTGATGGTGAGGGTCATCGGGCGCGCTCGGCCCGAAGGGCGCGCCACCGGTTGAGCCCGACCGTCGCGAGGACGAGCACGCCGAGCGCAAACTGCACCCAGTAGGGATCGACCTTGGCCAGCACCAGCATGTTCTGGATCAGCGCGATGACGAGAACCGCCAGCATCGCGCCCGGAATGGAGACGTAACCACCGCTGAGCGCCGTGCCTCCGATAATGGGTCCGGCAAAGGAGATCAGCAGCCAGCCCGTGCCGATGTCGGGCTGCGCGGTGCCGAGCTGCGAAACCGCCAGCACGGCGGCGAGCCCTGCCAGCCCGCCCGAAATCGCATGCGCGAGCACGACCATCGTACCGGTCGGGATGCCCGAAAGCTCGGCCGCATGGAGGTTGCCGCCGGTCGCCAGCAGCCGCCGGCCGGACCGCATGCGGTAGAGGAACACCCAGAGCAGCGGCGCGACGATGACGGGCGGCAGAAGCAGCGCCGGAAAGAATCCCCAGCGGCTGTCGCCAAAGGCGACGAAGGCGGCCGGAATGTCGTGCAGCGCCTGTCCCTCGGTGATGCCCAGGTTGATGCCGGTGAACGCCGAGCCGCTGGCGAGCGTGATGATGAAGCCGTTGATCCCCGTGCGGGTGGTGAGCAGGCCATTGATGAGCCCGCCCGCGATGCCGATGATGAGGGCCAGCGGAATGGCGACGGCCGGCGGCAGGCCAAGATACTGCATCATGGCGGCGAACAGCACGGCCACCAGGCCGCCGAGCGCGCCGACCGCGAGGTTCATCTGGCCGACGGCGAGCACGATCATCTGCGCGAAGGCGACCAGCAGGCTCACGCAGGCGCTGCGCAGCAGCACGTAGATGTTGTACTCGGTGAGGAAGCTCGCGGAGATGAAGGACGCGGCAATCGACCCGGCGACGAGGATTGCCGCGAGCCCCGCCCATTCCGTCCGCAGCAGGCGCCCAACCAGGGTCATTTCAGGCGCGCCCTGAAGACGCCGCGGTAGCGCTGGGCAAGGACCGCGCCGAGGAGGAACAGCCCCAGGAACAGCTGCAGCCAGAAGTTGCCGATGTTGAGAACCAGCAGTCCGCTGCGGATGACGGTGACCAGCATCGCCCCCAGAAATGTTCCGAGCACCGACACGAAGCCCCCGGCGAGTGCCGTGCCGCCGAGCACCGGTCCGAGAAACGACGGCAGCAGCCAGTCGTCACCGCCGACCGCCGGCATGGCCGCCCCGACCCGGACCACGACCATCAGCCCGGCAATCCCCGCGAGGATGCCGCTCAGCGTGTGGGCGACAATGACGGTGCGCGCGACCGGAATCCCCGAGATGCCGGCCGCCCGCGGATTGGCCCCCGCCATCAGGGTCTCCTTGCCGGGCACCGAGTAGCGATAGAAGACGTAGAGAGCCGCGCCCACGAGCAGGGCGACGATGAGGGCCGGAGAGGCATAGCCCAGGATCTTGTAGGAGCCGATGCTGCCCACGACCGGCGGCAGGCCGTTGATCGGCTGCGCCTTGGTCAGGATCAGCATGGCGCCCGAATAGAGGTTGGCACTCGCCAGGGTCACGATGAAGGCATTGACCCCGGTCCGGACGATGGTGACGCCGTTGAGCCAGCCGAGGAGGCCTCCGAGCACGACGGGCAAAAGAAAGGCCAGCGGCACGGGCAGTCCGACGTCCTGCATCAGGTAGCCCGCGAACATCACCGCGCAGACGCCGATCGCGCCGACGGCAAGGTTCATGCCACCGGTCGCCAGCACCACCATCTGGCTGAAGCCGACAGTGACGTCGACCGCCAGCGAGCGCCCCATCCCGAAGAGGTTGAACGCGGAGACGAACCCCGGCTGCTTCAGCGCGAAGACCAGGACCAAGAGGCCGATGATGACGGCGAGGCCCAGCTGGGGGGCGATTTCGAGGCGCGGGCGGCGCGCCGACGGCAGGTCGGATGTGCTCACGCCGCTCCCCTCCGATTCGACGACGATTGTGGATTTGCCGTCGTGGGGTTGCAACGGCGGAAGGACCGGCGGAGACCAAGGTCCCCGCCGGATGAGGCACGGAGGGCTACTTGCAGTTCAGGTATTTGGCCTTGAACTGGGACTGGATGTCGGTCGCGAGCTTCTTCATCGCGTCCTTGGCGGTGGCAAGGTTGTCGGCCGTCACCTTGAGGACGCCCGAGTCGATGAAGTGCGCGGTCTGGGGCGACTTGTCCCAGGGCGCATCGTCCTTGATGGTGCAGGTCTTGGAGGCCAGCAGGTCGAGGGCGTAGGCGCCGAGATAGGCCTGGCCATAGGCGTTCTGCAGGTAGGTCGCGAAGGCGAAGCCATCGCGGATGTCGTCCAGCACCGCCTGGTCGTCGTCGAAGCCGATGAACTTGATCCGCTTGTCGCCGAGGCTGCGCAGTTCCTTGGCGGTGACCGCCGACGAATTGTGCGCGGTCGCGATGATGCCGTCGATCTGGTCCTTGCTCGCGGCGAACAGAGCGCTGATCTTTTGATCCGCCACCGTGGGGTCGAGGTCGGTGTCGGCGACGGTCTGCAGCAGCTTGACGGCGCCGTTGGTTTCATCGACCGCCTTCTGCACCGCGTCCTCGCGAAGCTTGGTGTTGGTGTCGATGATCTGGCCGGTGATGTGGACGATGTTGCCCTTGCCGCCGATGGCGTCGATGAGGGCCTTGGTCATCGTGTAGGTGGTCTTGTAGGGATCGGTGGCAAAGCAGAACACGGCATCCGTCGGGTCCTGCGCGCAGCCGCCGAGCATCACCACGGGAATGCCGTTGCCCTTGAGCTCGGTGATGGTCGAGTTGACGCCGACCGGGTCGCCCGGGAAGATGCCGAAACCGTTGACGCCCTGAGCCGCGAGGCTTTCCATCAGCTCGGTCTGCAGCTCGAGCTTCCAGTCCGACGGCACCTTGTACTCGACCGAAGCGATGCCGAAGTCCTTCTGGGCATCGGCGGCCGCCTGCTCCCACGGGGCGAAGTAGGGGTGCGGGCCACCCGGCGCCACCACGATCTTGTTGTCCGACGCAACGGCTGCCCCGGCGAGTGCAACCAGGGCCCCGGCAGCCAGGCTGGCCACCTTCACTCGAATGCTCTGCATTGATGTTCCTCCCTCAAGGCCTTAGGCCCTTTCCGGCGAGACTAGCGCTCGCCGCCACATTCATGTTAGGGCAATTGCATATCGCATGCAATAGCCGTACTCGGAGGTTTGCCTCGTGCTGATCACAGACATCCGGTGCTACGTCGTGAACGACGAGCACCCCGCCGTTCCGTTCCGCTGGCGCAAGGGCCTGCCCGGGTCCGGCGACGGCACGGCGCTCTCCGACAAGCCCAGAGCGGCCATCCTGCGGATGGACACCGATGAAGGGATCACGGGCAGTCTCAAGATCGCGGACGGCGAGGCCGTCGCGAGCCTCACCCGGCGCCGGCTCAAGGCACTCATCGGCGAGGACGCCCTGCTGACCGAACGGCTGTGGACGCGGATGTGGGAGATCGATCGCATCGAGGAGATGCACATGGCCCATCTGGGCCTCATCGATCTGCTCGCCTGGGACATCAAGTCCAGGAAGGCCGGGCTGCCGCTCTACCAGCTGATCGGCGGCAATGACCGCAGGGTGCCGGTCTACGCATCGACCGTCACCTGGGACACGATGGATGAGTACGAACGGCACATCAAGGAATGCGCCGACGTGGGATTCACTGCGTTCAAGCTGCACGCCTGGGGCGACGCCCGGGAGGACGCGCGGCTCTGCCACAACCTCCGCAAATGGACGGGCGACGACGCAATCCTGATGTTCGACGGTTCGGCGGGATGGGACCTCGACACCTCGATCCGCTTCGGCCGGGCTCTCGAAGATGCCGACTTCTACTGGTACGAGGAGCCGATGCGCGAGTTCAATCTCAGCGCCTACCGGCGCCTCTGCAGCCAGCTCGAAATCCCGGTGCTCGCAGCCGAGACGTCCGACGGCGTCCACTGGAATGCCGCCACCTGGATCGACGATGAGGCGCTCGACATGGTTCGGACCTCGAGCTTCTATAAGGGCGGCATCACCGGCGCGCTCAAGATCGCCCATCTCGCCGAAGCGCACGGGATCAAGGCGCAGGTGCACGGCATGGGCATGCCCAATGCCCATCTCTGCGCGGCGATCCCCAACAACGACTTTTACGAGCAGCTGGTCTTTTCGAGCGATCACATCGCGAGCCTCGGGACGCGCAGCGAGCTGCCCATCGTCGACGGCGTGATCAGCGTCCCCGACGCCCCCGGCATCGGCCTCGATGTCGACTGGGCCGCGCTCGAAAAGACCGCGCTGGCGATCGTCTGACTCTCGTGACAGCTGACATGAGCGACACGATCGGCGGCACGGTGGCACCGGGTCTCGAAGCAGTCCGCGAGGCCTTTGCCCAGAACTTCGCCGACGGACTCGAGACGGGAGCCGCCTTCTCGGCCTGGCGGGGAGACGAAAAGCTCGTCGATCTCTGGGGCGGTCTTGCCGACCGTTCCTCCGGCCAGCCCTGGTCCGAGGACAGTCTCCAGCTCATCTATTCCGGCAGCAAGGGCCTCACGGCCATCTGCATGCTGATGCTGATCGACCGCGGCCTCATCGCGCTCGACGCTCCCGTCGCGCGCCACTGGCCGGCGTTCGGCAAGCCCGAGATCCGGGTCCGGGACATCCTCTCGCACACCGCGCGCCTTCCCGGCGTCGAGGAGTCGACGAGCTGGGCAGACATGCTCGATCCGCGCGTCATGGCCAAGAAACTCGAGCGGCAGCGGCCCTTCGCCGATCCGCGCTGCGCGCTGACCTATCACCCGCTGACTTACGGCTGGCTCTGCGGTGAGCTGCTGCGGCAGGTGGACGGCCGGAACCTCGGCCAATTCTTCGCCGAGGAGATCGCGCAGCCCCTCTCGCTCGACATCTGGTTCGGCCTTCCGGAGGCGCTGGAGTGGCGCGTCACGACGCTCGAGGGCGATGGCGTCTGGGGCCATCTTAGCCCCAACCTGATCGATCCGACGCCGGCCCAGCGCACCGGTGACCCGGTGCGCGCCGCCATCTGGTACAATCCGGTGGTCTTCGGCCCCGACTTCGCCAAGTGGAACGCCCGTTCCCTGCACGCCGCCGAGATGCCGGGCGCTGCCGCGATCGGGACCCCAAGATCGATTGCGCGACTGTATGCGGAGATCGCCGCTGGCGTCGGCCGCTTGATGCGGCCCCAAACGGCGCGCCTCGCCAGCCAGACGCTTGCCGACGGATGGGACGCCATGAACGACGAGCGCCGCCGGTTCGGTCCGGGCTTTGCGCTCCAGATCGAAAAGATGCAGTTCGGACCGCCAATGGACGCCTTCGGTCACGGCGGCGCCGGTGGCAGCGTCCATGGCGCCTGGCCCACAGAGCGGATCGGTTTCTCCTACGCCATGAACCGGCTGATCGACGGCGACGATCCGCGCGCCGGTCGCATCCTCAAGGCCCTGTACGACGCGCTGGCGTGAACCGGCGTCAGCCCTCGAGCGCTTCCGCCAGCCGTTCCAGCTCCTCGCCGCCGGCCATGTGCGTGAGCAGCTGCTCCTTGGTGAGCGCCGCCCGCTCGAGCGTCTCGGATACGCTGCCCCGTTTCAGGATCTCGAAGCTGTCGCCGATCAGCCAGGCGTGATGCACGTTGTGGGTGATGAAGACGATGCCGATGCCCCGCTCGCGCGCCCGGCGCACGAAGCGCAGCACGATCTCGGATTCCTTGACCCCGAGCGCCGAGGTCGGTTCGTCGAGGATCAGCACCCGGGCTCCAAAATGGATGGCCCGTGCGATGGCCACCGATTGCCGCTCGCCACCCGAGAGCGTGACGATCGGCCGGGTCACGTCGTCGATCTCGATCCCGAAGCGGGAGATTTCCTCGCGCGTGCGGCCGATGGCGTCGCGCACCGCGAGCCGCCGGAACGGCCCCCAGCCGACCGTGGGTTCACGGCCGAGAAAGAAGTTGCGGTAGATGGGCATCACCGGGACCACCGCGAGGTCCTGGAACACCGTGGCGATGCCGCGGTCGAGCGCATCCCGGGCCGAGCCGAACTGCACCGGCACGCCATCGACGCGCAGCTCGCCGGCATCGGGCCGGAGCACGCCCGACAGGATCTTGATGAGCGTCGATTTGCCGGCGCCGTTGTCGCCGAGAAGGCAGGTCACCTCCCCTGCCCGCACGGTCAGCGACACCCCGCCGAGCGCCTTGACGGCCCCGAACCGCTTCTCGATGCCGCGCGCGGCCAGAATGGGTTCGCTCATTGCCGGCTCCGCAGTGCCGCGCGGCGGGTCAGGGTGTTGATGACCACCGCGATCAGCAGCATGCCGCCCACGACTGCATAGAACCAGCTGTCGTTGATGTCGGTATAGAAGAAGCCCTGGCTGATCATGCCGAACATCAGCGCGCCGATCGCCGTGCCGAGTGGCGAGCCCAGTCCACCGGTGATGGCGGTGCCGCCCACGACTGCCGCCGTAATCGCCTCGAACTCCTTGCCAAGGCCCTGCCCGACGTCGGCCATGTCGACGTAGAACATGTTGAGCATCGCCACGAGCACCGCCGACATCGCGGTGAGCATGAAGAGGACGATCTTCACCCGGTGCACCGGCACGCCCATCTTCGCGGCCGCATCCGGATCGCCGCCCGAGGCGAGGATCCAGTTGCCGAACCGCGTGCGCTCGAGAATGTAGGCGCCGATCAGCGCCAGGCCGATCCACCAAAAGAGCGCGACCGGCATGCCGAAGACCGTGCCGACCAGCGTCGAATAGAGCCAGTCGCCCGCGAGCTTGCCTTTGAGGCCGTAGATCTGCGTGGTGCCGGCGACGATGAGCGAGACGGCGAGACCGAGACCGCGCAGCACGAACATCGTCCCGAGCGTAATGAGGAACGAGGGGATGGTGAGCCGCGCCACCAGCAGGCCGTTGAACGCGCCCACGAGGCCCGCGAACACCAGGCCGGCGCCAGCGGCGGCCCAGAGCGGCCAGCCGAAATTGACGATCGGATACGCGACGACGACGCCGGCTGCGCCGATCATGGTGCCCACGGAGAGATCGAACTCCCCGGCGACCAGCAGCAGCGTCACCGGCGTGCCGACGATGCCGATCATGGCGGCGACCTGCAGGTAGTTGCGGGTGCCCACGAGCGTGAGGAACCCCGCATTGCCGGCGGTCACGGCGAAGAAGATGAAGACGGCGATGGTGCTGACCAGCGCCGTCATCTCCGGCCGCAGGACGAGCCGTCGCAGACGAACGCCGGCCGGAAGCGGCATGGTCGTGCCGCTCCCGGCTGGCTTTGAGACTTCGGCCGTCACGAACTCACCGATAGTTCTGCGCGCTGAGGTCGATGACCTTCTGCGCATTGTCCTTGGTCACGAGACCCGGTCCCGTTCGGAAGAAGGTGTCGACGGGCGCGATCGAGAACTTCAGGTAGTTGTTGAGCATCACGACCGGCATGTAGCCCTCGAGATACTGCTGCTGGTCGAGCGCAAAATCGAGCTTGCCGTTCTTGAGCGCATCGAGCACCGGCGCACCCAGATCGATGGTGGCAAAGTGCATGGTCTTGGCCTTGTCACCCAGCTGATCGACCAGCGCGGCGAGCGCCGGTCCGCAGCAGCTGCCGAGCGAGAACACGCCGTCGATCGTGGGGTCCTTCTGGATGGCCGCAAGCATGGTGTTGACCAGCTTGGTCGCATCGAACAGCGTCTCCTGCGGCATCTGGAGGATCGTGGTCTTGCAGGGCGCGATGCCCGCCGCGATGCCGTCCATCCGCATGTCGACCAGCGGGATGCCCGGGGGCAGCGTCGGCACGAGGACGTTCTTGGCCCCGGCCGCACAGAGCTTTTGGGCCCCGATCATGCCGAGGTCCTTTTCGGTCGTGCCGACGAAGGCGAGCGCACCGACCTTGCCCTCTTCGCCCTGCCCGCCATTGGTAAGGACGACCGGAATGCCCGCGGCGATGGCCGCCTTGATGTCGTCGTTGAGCACGTCGGGATACTGGTCCGACACCACGAGCCCGTCGGGCTTGGTGGCGATCGCATCTTCGAGCATCTGCTTGACCGCGGGCGCGGCGGCAAAGTCGTTGGTCTGCTGATTGCCACGGAACGTGACGTCAATCCCGAGCTCAGCGCCCGCCTCCTGGAAACCCTTGATCATGGGCAGCATGAACTGATTGCCGGGCCCCAGGGGCGACACGAAGATGATCTTGAGCTTGTCCGCGCCGAGGCTTGCGCCGAGCAGGAACGGCATGGCTGCGAGGGCAAGCACGCCTGCCCGCAGCGTGGTGAGACGCTGTTTCATTTTTCTCCTCCCATTGGCCGGGACCCGGCAGGCGCGTTGACGCGTTCTCGTCCGGGGCACGTGACCCGCCACACTCATACCCATATCGCATATCGTGTGCAATATACACTACGGGACGAGATAGCCGCCGGCCGGGCGCAGTCATTTCGGCACGCGCAACGACGCGCGTCGGGCGAGGGCGGCCGCCACGACCGCTCTCGCCCGCACGTCGTTCATCGCGCGCTCAATGAGAGTTCGGGTTACTCCGCCGCGATCTTCTGCGGCAGCCGCGCCCACTCCGGCAGCCATTCGTCGTGCCGGGCGAGCAGCGCATCGACCATCCGCCAGATCTGGTCGAGGTCGAGCTCCGCGGCCGTGTGCGGGTCCATCATGGCCGCGTGGTAGATGTGCTCGCGGTTCTCCTCCATCAGCGCCGCGACGGTCAGCTCCTGCACGTTGATGTTGGTGCGGATGAGGGCGGCGAGCTGCACCGGCAGGTTGCCGATCCGCGTGGGCTGGATGCCGTTGTTGTCGATGAGGCACGGCACTTCGACGGCCGCGTTCTGCGGCAGGTTGGTTATCAGGCCGTTGTTCTTGACGTTGCCGTAGATGACGCTCGGCTCGCCGGTCCACACCGAGTTCATGATCGAGCTCGCATATTCCCTGCTCTGCTCGACCTCGATCCTGTCGGCCTTGCGGTATTCGTCCGCCGTATTCTTCCAGCGCTCGATCACCTCGATGCAGCGCTTGGGGTACTCGTCGAGCGGGATGCCGAACTTTTCGATCAGGTCGGGCCGGCCGTCCTTGATGAACCACGGCACGTATTCGGAGAAGTGCTCGGAGCTTTCGGTGACGAAGTAGCCCAGCCGCGTCAGCATTTCGTAGCGCACCTTGTTGGGGCAGCGCGGATTCCAGGTCGGCTTGGGCGCGCGGCCCTCGCGATATGCGCGGACGAGATCGGGATAGAGGTCGCGATAGCTGCCGTCGGGCTGGCGGTGCTCGAAGTTGAGGTAGAACGCCATGTGATTGATGCCGGCGGACCGGTAGCGGATTTCGGCATAGGGAATGTCGAGATCGTTGGCCAATTCCATGGCCGTGCCCTGCACCGAGTGGCAGAGGCCGACCTGCCTGATGGTCGGATACTTTTCCGCGATCGCCCAGGTGTTGATCGCCATCGGGTTCACATATTGCAGCATCACGGCGTCGGGACAGACGGCGAGCATGTCCTCGCAGATGCTCCACAGATGCGGAACGGTGCGGATGCCGCGCATGATGCCGCCGATGCCGAGGCTGTCGGCGATGGTCTGCCGCAGCCCGAACTGCTTGGGCACCTCGAAGTCGGTGATGGTGCAGGGATCGTAGCCGCCGATCTGGAAGCATACGACGACGAAGTCGGCGCCGGCGAGCGCCTTGCGCTGGTCGGAGAAGGTCTCGACCGTCGCCGCCACGCCCAGCGTCTCGATCAGCTTGCCCGCGATCATCGCGCTTTCCTCGAGGCGCTTGGGATTGATGTCCATGAGCGCGATCCGCGCGCCACTCAGGGCCGGCCGCTGCAGCACGTCACCGGCGATGTTCTTCATGAACACGGCCGAGCCGGCGCCGATGAAGGTAATCTTGGGGTTGGACATGGTCGTCTCCGTAGGGTCCGGGTTCAGGCGAGCGGATTGTCGCCGTGCCACCAATGGGCGAAGGGATTCGACTGCAGGATGCGGTCGATGGTTTCGGCGCTCACCCGCGGCAGCTTTGTGCCTTCGAGCTGGGCGTTGATGTTGAGCAGCCCGTCGACCGATTCGTCGACACGGGCGAACGGGAAATCGGTGCCGAAGAAGATCTTGTCGGTGATGCCGTATTCCTGCGCCGAGACCAGCATGTTGTAGAACTGCCAGGGCCGGTAAAAGAGCGCCGAGACCTCGCAGAACACATTGGGCTGCTTGCGCGAGACGACGATGGCATCGTCGTACCACGGGTGCCCCATGTGGGCGAGGACCATCACCAGGTCGGGATAACGGAGCGCGACCGGCTCGACATGGATGGCGCGGCCGAGATCGATCGGGGCGTTGCGGGCAAAGGTCGTGCCCATATGCATGGTCAGCGGAATGTTGTTCTTTTCGAGATAGGCATAGACCGGCGCGAGCCGCGGATCGTCGAGCGCCACGCCGTTGTAGATGGGCCCGAACTTGACCCCCTTGAGCTTTAGGTCCTCGATGCCGTGCCGGAGCCGCTCCATATAGTCGGGACGGCGCGGATCGACATAGGCGAAGCCCACGAGCTTGTCGGGATACTTCGCGACCGCCGCGGCGGTGGTCTCATTGGTGCTCTCGATGCCGACCGAGTCCCCGTAGCCGAGGGCAAAGACGATGGCCTTTTCGACGTGCTCCATCTCGCGCGCGATGGTCTCGGCATCGGCGCGCGGCGCCATGGCGCCTGGACGGACCCGGCTCAGCTGCTGCTGGTAGAGCGGCAGCACGTGCTCCTCGTTCCAGATGTTGACGTGACAGTCGCAATAGGCACGGGCGGTCATGGCGGTCAGAGCACACCGTATTTGGCATAGACGTCGCGCAGGAAGGCGCCGCCCCTGAGCTCGCGCATGGAATGATGCTCGCCGTCAATCTTCTCGAAGGCGAGCGCGAGCACCTGGGCCTCGACCGCCTGCGGCACGACCACCACCCCATCGGCGTCGCCGAAGACGAGGTCGCCCGGGGCGACCCGCACGCCGCCGCAGACGATCGGCACGTCGATCGCCTCGATCTGGCCGCGACCCTTGGAGTCGAGCGGCGCAATGCCGCCGTGGAACACGGGCAGTTGCATGGCGCGGATCTCGAGGATGTCGCGGACGAAGCCGTCCGTCACGCATCCGGCCGCGCGCCGCGCGCGCGTGGCCGTCGACAGCAGGCTGCCCCAAGGGGCGATGCGATCGGAGCCGCCGCAGGCGAACACCGCGACGTCGCCCGGCTTGAGGTCATCGACGATGGCGATTTCGAGCTCGTAGGGGTTCTCGCCCTCCGCCGGCGCGCCGCATTCGGCATAGCGGCCGGTGCGGGCCCGGCCACAAAGTTTCAGCGCCTCGTCGAGGGGGCGGATGCCCGGCCGCATCGCCTGGTCGGAAATGCCCACCGCGTCGAGCGCGTCGGAGAGCACGGCGGCGTAGAGCCTCTCCCATCCCGGAGGAAGGGGCGCGTTCTGCCGCGAGCGGATTGGGGTCTGGGCGTTCATGGAACCTCGTCTCAGAAGGACAGCTTGGAAGGCGGCGTGCCGCTGCGGCCGACGAGGAAGTCGAAGTCGGCTCCCTTGTCGGCCTGCAGCACATGGTCAACGAAGAGCCGGCCGTAGCCGCGCTCATAGGGGATGGCGGGCGCCGCAAAGCCGGCGCGCCGGCGCGCGAGTTCGCTCTCGGAGACCTCGAGGATCAGGGCGCGCGCTGCGGCATCGAGGGTGATCGTGTCGCCGGTCCGCACGAGCGCGAGCGGTCCTCCCACGGCCGACTCCGGCGCCACATGCAGCACGACGGTCCCGAATGCCGTCCCGCTCATGCGCGCGTCCGAGATGCGCACCATGTCGGTGATGCCCTGCGCGATAAGCTTCTTCGGCAGCGCGAGGTTGCCCACTTCGGGCATTCCCGGGTAGCCGACCGGGCCCGCGTTGCGGAGGACCAGAATCGTATCGGCGTCGATGTCGAGGTCAGGATCGTCGATGCGGTCGCGGAATTCCTCGGCCGTCTCGAACACCAGCGCGCGCCCGCGGTGCTGCAGCAGCGCCGGCGACGCCGCCGACGGCTTGATGAGAGCGCCATCGGGGGCAAGGTTGCCGCGGAGGACCATCAGCCCCCCTTCGGCCGTGACCGGCCGCGAGAGCGGGCGGATCACCTCGTCGTCCCAGCAGGTCGCGCCGCCGATGTTTTCGCCGATGCTGCGGCCGGTGACCGAGGGAGCGTCGAGGTGCAGCCTCTCGGCGATGCGATTCATCACCACGGGAAGTCCGCCGGCGGCAAAGAACTCTTCCATCAGGTAGCGGCCCGACGGCTTAAGATCGACGAGGCACGGCACATCGCGTCCGAGCCGGTCCCAGTCGTCGAGCGAAAAGTCGATGCCGAGCCGGCCGGCAAGCGCCAGCAGATGCACCACGACGTTGGTCGAGCCGCCGATGGCGCCGGTGATCCGCACCGCATTCTCGAACGCCTTGCGAGTCAGAATCTTCGAGATCGTCGTGCCGGAATTGACCAGCTCGACGATGCGCCGGCCGCTCTCTTCGGCCAGCACCGCGCGGCGGCTGTCGGCGGCGGGGATCGTCCCGTTCATCGGCAGGGCGATGCCCATGCCCTCGCTCACCAGCGCCATCGAGGATGCGGTGCCCATGGTCATGCACGAACCGGCCGAGCGGCTCATGGCGGCCTCCGCTGCATCGAGGCCGGCCTTGTCGATCTTGCCGGTGCGATAGTCCTGGTCGATCACGAACACGTCGGTGCCCGAGCCAAGCGTGCGGCCCTGGTAGCGGCCATCGAGCATCGGACCGCCGGAGACGAGGATCGAGGGGATGTCGCAGCTCGCCGCGCCCATCAGCAGCGCGGGCGTGGTCTTGTCGCAGCCGGCGAGCAGTACCACGCCGTCGATCGGGTTGGCGCGGATGGTTTCCTCGACGTCCATCGAGACGAGATTGCGGAACAGCATCGTCGTCGGCCGCATCAGCGGCTCGCCCAGACTCATCACCGGGAATTCGAGCGGAAAGCCGCCCGCCATCAGCACGCCGCGCTTCACATGCTCGGCCAGATCGCGCAGGTGGCGATTGCAGCTCGTCAGCTCCGACCAGGTGTTGCAGATGCCGATCACCGGCCTTCCGTCGAAGAGCTCCGGGCCGAAGCCCTGGCTCTTCATCCAGCTGCGGGGAATGAAACCGTACTTGCCGTCGCGCGCGAACCACTCGGCGCTGCGGTGCTGTCCCGGCTTTGGTTTGAAGCTGTCGCTCATCGCCTGCCTATTTGCTGATCCCGGCAGTTATGCCCGCGACGAGGTATTTCTGGAACAGCAGGAAGGCAATGATCGGCGGCAGCGCGCTCAGCAGCGAGCCGGTGAGGATCAGCTCGATGTTGGTCGCGCGCACGCCCTGCAGTGCCGCGATCCCCACGCTGATCGTGCGCATGGCGGGATCGGGCAGGAACAGCAGCCCCACCAGCAAGTCGTTCCACGAGCCAAGGAAGGTCAGCACGCCGACCGTCATCAGCGCCGGGGTCGCCAGCCGCACCATGATGAGAGCGAACACCTGCCAGTAGCTGGCGCCGTCGACGATGGCGCTCTCGACCAGCTCATCGGGCAGGCCGTGATAGAAGTTGGTCATCAGGACCACGGCGAACGGCACGCCCGCGGCCGCGTACATGAAGATCGGCGCCCAGTAGGTGCCGATGCCGTCGAGCGCGGCGAAGTTGAAGTAGTTGGGGATGATGATCGTCGCGCCCGGAACGGTGAGCGAAGCCACCATCAGGAGGAAGACACTCCGGCTGCCGACGAAGGGCAACTTGGCGAGCCCGAAGCCCGCCATGCAGCTCACGACCAGCACCACCGCCGTCGAGCCGAGCGACACGATCGCGGAGTTGAGCATGTAGGTCGCGACCGGCACCTCGATGAACAGACGCGTCCACAGCGTGCCGATCGGCCCGCCGATGGGAAGCAGCGAGGTGATGGCGAGATAGGCGAAGGGGAACAGCGACGCGGCGGCGGCCACCGCGACCACCACGAACGCCGCCGGGTGCGTGCGCCCGAAGCCACCGGTCGCAGCTTCCTCTTCGAGAGCGAGGGTCACGCGGCCGCTCCGCTGCGGTCGCGGAAGACGACGCGAATGATGCCGATCGTTACGAGCGTGAGGGCCATCAGCGCGATGCCGATGGCCGCGCCCGCGCCGAACGAGCCGGTGGCGAAGGCGCGGCGCCAGACCGCGAAATCGAGGGTCATGCTCGCGGCGCCCGGGCCGCCCTGCGTCATGACGTAAACGAGGCCGAAGAGACCGGTGAAGCCCGTTACGACCGTGATGATCAGCACGAACTCGACGAACCGGCGCATCTCGGGAAGAACGACGTACCAGAGGATTTGCCGTCCGTTGGCACCATCGAGCCGGGCCGCCTCGATGGTCGAGCGGTCGATGGTGGCAAGGCCGGTCAAAAAGATGATGGTGTTGACCCCGAAGATCGCGGCATTGAACGCGATGATGACGGCCCAGAGGGCAAAGCTCTGCTCGGCGAGCCAGTTGCGGCCGAGGGCGCCAAGTCCGAAAAGGTTCAGGACGCCGTTGAGGAGCCCACGGTTGGCGAAGAATTCATGCGCCACCACCCCGATCACCACCCAGCTCAGCGCCGTGGGCGCGAAGATGATCGAGCGCATCAGCTTGGCGCCGGGCATGCCCTGGTGCAGCAGGTAGGCGACCACGAAGGGGCCGATCATGCCGATCGGAATGGATGCAAAGATGATGAAGCTGTTGATCAGGCTGCGGCGCAGCTCGGGATCGAGGAAAATCGCGCGATAGTTGGAAATGCCTGTCCACGGGGCCTGCGATCCCTGCCAGCTGGTGAAGCTGAACCAGAGCGACTGCACCAGCGGCAGGAGGATCACCAGCGTCAGCAGCACCAGCGCCGGAAGGGCAAACAGGGCGCCGGCGATCTGCCGGCCCACAAAGAGTCCGGTACCGGCTCTTGCCGCATGCGGCACCGCCAGGGTGCGATCGGCGATGTTGGCTTGGCTCGACACGCCCGTCTCCAAAAGCTGCTCCCGGCCCGAAGGCCGGGAGCGCCGAGGTTCAGTTTCGATCAGTTGCCGCCGAAGTTGAAGCCGGCGTTCTTCTGATCGTCGGGCAAGGCCGCAAAAGCGGCGTCGACGGCTGCCAGCGCATCATCGGGCGTTGCCTGCCCCACGAGGACAAGGGCGATGTTCCGGTGCAGGGCATCCGTCACGCCGGGCTGCGTGAAGTTGTCGAACATGGGATAGCTCGTCCAGGTCTTGGTGTCGGCGGTCATGGCGATGAGGTCGTTGATCAGCGGCTCGTCGGTGGCAAAGCCCGGACGCGTCGGGGCGTCGAACTTGGCGATGATCTTCTGGCCGGCGTCGCTGAGCACGAAGTTGATGAACTTGCCCGCCTCGTCCTGGTGCTTGGAGTAGTTCATCACGGCGTAGCCGCCGCCGGCGAGGGCGATGATGGTGTGCTGCGGCTTGTCGGAGTAGGGCGGGATCAGGATGCCCATGTTGTCGCCCAGTGTCTTCTTGCTGTTGGTGATGTCCCACGACCCCTGCCCCAGGATCATCGCCGCCTTGCCGTCGCGGAAGTCCTGCGCGGCGCCCTGGTAGTTGAAGGCGTCGGGGTTGAGGCAGCCGTTCTTGTAGAGATCGTTCCAGTGCTGCAGCTGGGCTTTCAGCGTGTCGTTGGAATACGGCATCTTGCCGCCGATGAGGTCGCCCCACTGGGCGAGCGGAAAGGCCGAGGCGATATAGGACCACTCATAGAGCGGCTCGAACTGCGCTTCGCCCGGCCCGCCGCCGTTGATGATGGGCAGGATGCCTTTGGCCTTGAGCGCGGTGCAGGCCTGCATCAGCTCGTCCCAGTCGGTGGGAACCTTGACGCCCGCGTCGGCGAACAGCTTCTTGTTGTAAAAGCCCACATACCACTGCATGGCGAGCGGCGCGGCGTAGACGATCCCCGTGGTGTTGTTCTCGGCCGAATAATCCTGGGCGCCGGCTGCGGAGTTGATGATGTCGGCGGGCACGAACTTGTGGATGTCGACCATGTACTGGGTGAAGTTGGTCATGTAGCGGCCCGCCCACATGGTGGCGATGTCCGGTCCCTTGCCGATGGCCGACGAGGCCTGGAGCGTCGTGAAGTAGCTGTCCGGGGGCTGCGAGATCAGGTCGATCTTGATGTCCGGATTGGCCGCTTCGAAGCCGTCGATGAGCGCCTTGTCGATGCAGGCATTGTCGGTGCACTCGCCGTACATCCACAGCGTCAGGTCGGTCTCGGCCTGCACAGGCGCCGCGCCGAGGGCACCAAACAGGGTCACGCCCGCGATCAGGGGCAGCAGCATCTTCATGGATCAGTCCTCCCGGGAGATCATCTTGCGGCCTCGGTCGGCAGAGCTCCCAACTCGCGCGCCGGACGGGCTTGACATTTTCATTGGCTGAAATTATTAGTTCTGCCAATGCAATTGTGGGCATTGCTAGTGGTCCCGCGGCGCCGCTGTCAAGCGGATTCGCAGGACCGCGCCACGAATTGAGAAAGGGTGAGCGAAGTTGCGACGCGCGGAACAGGAGAAATACAACCTCGAATCCGTCGACCGCATGATGGCGGTGATGGGCGCGCTCGAGCGCGCGCACGATCAGTCGCTCGACCAGATCGCGCGTCAGGCGGGGCTGAGCGAATCCACGGCCCTTCGCTACCTGCTGAGCCTGGGCAAGCATGATCTGGTGGAGCGCAATGCGGCCACCGGCACGTTCCGGCTGGGGCTCAAGCTGTTCCGGCTGGGGGCTCTGGCCATCGACCGGCGCGACATCGCCCACATCTCGGATCCGGTTATGGGCCGCCTCCTCGACCGCTTCGGGGAATCGGTCAACCTCGCCACCCGGCAGCGCACGAGCATCGTGCTGATCCGCGTGGCGGACAGTCCCAATCCCGTGCGCAAGGGCGCGCGCGTGGGCGAAACTGATTCATGGCACGCGACGTCTCTGGGCAAGGCGTTCCTCGCGGCGATGGCGGAGGCTGAGGCGCGCGAGGTTCTCAGCTCCTTCCAGTTGACCCCCTACACCCCGAACACGATGGTCACGGCCGAGCACCTGTTGCGCGACCTGAGCAGCGTGCGGACGCGCGGCTATGCCATCGACGACGAGGAATCCGTCGAAGGGCTGCGCTGCGTCGGTGCGGTGATCCGCGACCATGACGGGAGCCCGAGTTACGCGCTCAGCGTCTCGGGGCCGAAAAGCCGGATGTCGTATTCGCGCATCCAGGAGATCGGCCTCGCGCTCGTCGAAAGCGCGGCCGAACTGTCGCGCGGCCTGGGCGGCTGAAACGGCGTTCCATCCGGCATCGGGCCGGCGCCCCTAGCCGAGCGGCAAAAGCCATGCTAATTTCAACAGTCACAAAAGCGTTTTCACTGGATGCAATCATGGCCCAGCTGCAGATGGTGCGCCCCCGCGCCGAGCCCGTATCGGCATCCAGCGGCGCAACGGTTCGCGCCGCTGTCGGCGACGACGCCGATCAATTGGCCGTGCTGCTGACGCGGGCGTTCCCCGAGTCACCGTGGGACGCCGCAAAGGTCCGGCGCGAGCTCCTCGACGCCGCCGATGTCGAGCAGACCTATGTCGTGGCCCGAGACGGCGCGATCGTCGCCACGGCGTCGGCGCGCGACCACGGCAAGTATCCCGGCGAGGGATACGTGCATTGGGTCGCGGTCGCGCCGGAGGCGCGCGGTGGCGGCCTGTTCGAGGCGGTGATGGGCGCGGTGCTCGCCGGCTTTGCCGCGTCCGGCCGGCCCGCGATGCTCGAAACCGACGACCCACGACTGCCGGCGATCGGCGCCTATCTGCGGCTCGGCTTTGTGCCCCGCTATGTCGAAGCCGACCACCCGGCGCGCTGGTCGAAAGTGTTCATGGCGCTCGCCGCAGCGCGACACGCCAAGAGCGGGAGGAAGTGATGCCGCAGGAGCAGATGCGGATCGGCATCGTCGGGGTGCCGCGGGGGCGCGGGCAAACGGCAGCCATCGCGGCGGCCGGATCCCGCGTCCGGCTGGCCGGGTGCTACGACCCCAATCCGGCGGCGATGGAGGCCTTCGCTTCCGGCAACGACAGCATCGCGCGATTTCCCAATTTCGAGGCGGCGGTCGAAGGCTGCGACCTGCTGATCATTGCCTCGCCGCAGCAATATCACGCGCCGCAGGCCGCGTTGGCGCTCCGCGCCGGGCGACACGTGCTGAGCGAGGTTCCGGCGGCGGTGAGCCTCGAGCAGGTGAACGAGCTCCTTGCCGCAACGCGCACCTCCTCGGCGCGCTACATGATCGCGGAGAACTACTGCTATTCGCGCGAGAACCTGATCGTCGGCGCGATGGTCCGCGCCGGCGTGTTCGGCGACCTCTACTATGGCGAGGCCGAGTATCTGCACGAAATGCATCGCTACCAGACCGATCCGCAGGGCCGCCCGACCTGGCGGCACTATTGGCAGGTGGGGCGGAACGGCGTCACCTACCCCACCCACTGCCTCGGCCCGCTGCTGCAATGGACCGACGACCGCATCGTCTCGCTGAGCTGCGTCGGCACCGGCCGCTGGACCAAGCCCGAGCACGATCTTGAGGACAGCGTGGTCATGATGGCGCGGACCCGCAAGGGCGGCCTCTTGCGCATGCGCCTCGACCTCCTGTCCTTCCGCCCCGAGCTTATGAACTACTACGGCATCCAGGGAACGCGCGGCGCCTACGAATCCGGGCGGCTGTTCGACGACCGCCCGCGCGTCTTCGTCGAGGGCCAGAGCAAGCACAACGAGTGGCAGTCGATCGAGGATTTCGCCGCGGACCACCTGCCCGCCCGCTACGCGAGGCCGCTGGCCGGCACCGGCCACTGGGGCGCGGACTCCTGGCCGCTGCTCGATTTCCTCGATGCCATCGAGACCGGCACGACCCCGCCTCTCGACATCTACAAGGCACTCGACATGACGCTGCCGGGCATCATCTCGGAGCGCTCGATCGCCGAGGGCGGTGCGTGGCTCGCGGTGCCCGATCCGCGCACGCTCACGGCGGGGATCGGCATCAATCCCGGCCGCGAAGCGCCGCTTGCCTGACGATGAGCGGCTGGACGGACGAGCTTGCATTGGTCACGGGAGGCGCCGGTTCGATCGGCGGCGCCATCGTTGCGCATCTCTCCGCCCTCGGCGCGCGCGTCGCCTGGTGTGATCGCGATGCCGACCCCTCCGTCACCGCCCGTTCCCGGGCCGACCGCGTCGATGTCACATCCTCGTCCGCGGTCGATCGCTGGGTCGACACGGTGGCGGCGGCCTGGGGACCGCCCAGCATCGGCATCGTCTGCGCCGGGATCTCGCGGGCGGGGCACCTTGCAACGCTCAGCGATCGCGACTGGCGGGAGGTGATGGCCGTCAATCTCGACGGCGCGTTCTTTACGGCCCGGGCGATCATCCGACAGATGCGCGCGGCCAAACGCGGCGGCCGCCTGGTGTTCGTCGGCTCGTGGGCTGCGCATGCGCCGCATCCGCACATCGGCGCCTACTCCGCCTCCAAGGCCGGACTGCGGGCGCTGATGCAGACCCTGGCGCTCGAGCACGCCGAAGAGGGCATCCTCGTCAATGAAGTGGCACCGGGCATTGTCGATGCCGGACTGTCGGCAGCCCTGTTCGCCCGCGACCCCGCGCTGCGGCAGCGCACCACCGCCGCCATCCCCCTGGCGCGCGTCGCAACACCCGCCGATGTCGCCCGCGACGTTACTTTCCTCGCCTCCCCCGAGAATACGCAGACCACCGGCGCCGTGCTCGTTTCGGACGGCGGGATGAGCCTCGCCACGCCGATGAATCCCGGACGAAGCGCGCTCTGATGCCAAGCCCTGAAGCCAAGGCGAGGCTCGCCAAGCTGTTCGAGGAGCGCGACGCTGCGGCGAACCGTCCGGCGGGCCACACGCGCGACGACTGGCGGCGCGAATGGGAAGCCACGGCACGGGCCGACGAGCTGGTCGCGGGAACCCGCATCGAAGCCATCCTTGCGAATGGCGTTCCAGCCGAATGGATTGCAACGCCGGGCATCGAAACGGCTCACGCGCTGCTCTGGCTGCATGGTGGCGGCTACGAGGCCGGCTCGCCCATCACCCACCGGAAGATGGCGTCGCTTCTGAGCCGGGCCGCGCGCGTTCCCGTGCTCGTGCCGGACTATCGCCTGGCGCCTGAGCATCCGTTTCCGGCGGCACTCGATGACGCCCTCACTGCCTATGCCTTTCTCCAGGCTCATGGCTACGCGACGCGCGATCTGGCGGTCGGCGGCGACTCGGCCGGCGGCGGCCTCGCTCTGTCCATGCTGCTCGCCCTACGCGATCGCGGGGAGGCCTTACCATGTGCGGCCGCGGTCATGTCGCCGTGGACCGACCTCACCGCATCGGGCGCGTCCTACCGACAGTTCGCGGCCGACGATCCGATCATCTCGCAAGCAGGCCTCGCGGCCGCCGGCCTCCGCTACGCCGGGACCACCGATCCGCGCGATCCGGTGGCGTCGCCGGTCTTTTCCGATCCCCGCGGGCTGCCGCCGCTGCTCATCCAGGCCGGCGGCATTGAGTGCATGCTCGACGACAGCCGCGTGTTTGCGCAGCGTGCGCGGGCGGCCGGAGTCGATGTTACCCTGACGATCTGCGAGGGCATGTGGCACGTCCACCAGTTCCACGCGCCGGAGGTACCGGAGGCGACGGCCTCGTATGAGGAGATCGGCACGTTCCTCGCGCGCTTCTGGACGGGCGAGGGCCGCAGCGGCGCTGCTTAGGCCAGCCTGCGGATGCGAACGGTGGCCTCGAACGGCGCGAGCGAGACCTGCGTGCTGACGGGGCCCGTCGCGTTCACGTTGCTGAGCAGCAGCGACCAGTCGCCCACAAGTTCCCCCGGCACGTCGACGCTGAGGCTCTCCGACGAGAAATTGGCCAGCACCAGCAGCTGCTCGTTCCCGTATGTGCGCGTGTACGCCACCACCTTGGGATGCGCGTCGAGCCAGGACTGGTAGCGGCCGAAGCGCACGACCGGCCGCTCCTTGCGCAGCGCGATCAGCCTGCAGTAGTGGGCCAGCACCGAGTCCGGCCGCGCCAGTTCGGCGCCCACGTTGATCTCGCGATAGTTGGGATTGACCTCGATCCACGGCGTGCCCGTCGTGAACCCGGCCTGGGGCGCATCGCTCCATTGCATCGGGGTGCGCGAGTTGTCGCGCGCATTCGCATTGGCGCCCACGATGAACTCGGCTTCGGACAGTCCCGCCTCGAGATGGAGACGGTGCATGTTCAGCGTCTCGAGATCGCGGTACTGCGTGATCTCGGTAAACGGCACGTTGGTCATGCCGATCTCTTCGCCTTGGTAGATGTAGGGCGTTCCCCGCAGCATGTGCAGCACCGTGGCCAGCATCTTGGCGCTCTGCACGCGGTGCTGCTTGTCGTCGCCATACTTCGACACCGCGCGCGGCAGATCGTGGTTGCCCCAGAACAGCGAGTTCCAGCCGTCGTCCGCAAGCCCGTACTGCCAGCGGTTCACCACCCGCTTGAAGGCCACGAGGTCGAAGGGCTTGGGCTGCCACTTGCCCCACGTCTCGTGCCATTGCTGGGTGACGTGCTCGAACTGGAAGATCATGCTGAGCTCGTGCCGGTCGCGCCCCGAGAACAGCAGCGCCGTCTCGGGCGTCGCGCTCCACGATTCGCCGACGGTCAGCACATCGCGGTCGCCGAAGGTCGCGCGGTTCATCTCCTGCAGATACTCGTGCAGCCTTGGTCCGTCGGCGGTGATGCCGCGATCCGGCTCCTTGGCGATGAGGTTGATCACGTCCATGCGGAAGCCGGCGATGCCGCGCGCGAGCCACCAGTTCATCATCGCGTAGATTTCGCGGCGCACCTCGGGATTGGCCCAGTTGAGGTCGGGCTGGTTGGGCGCGAACTGATGGAAGTAGTACTGCCCGGTGTTCGCATCGAGCGTCCAGGCCGGTCCGCCGAAGGTCGACTGCAGGCCGTTCGGCACCCCGCCATCCGCTGCCGGATCGCGCCACACGTAAAAGTCGCGGAAGCGGCTCGTCCGGGAGCTGCGCGCCTCGGCGAACCAGCGGTGCTCGTCTGAGGTGTGGTTGACCACCAGGTCGAGCAGCACCCCGATGCCGCGGCTTTTGCCTTCGGCGAGCAGCCGGTCGAGATCGTCGAGCGTGCCGAACTCGGGGGCGATCGCCTGATAGTCGGAGATGTCGTAGCCGTTGTCATGCATCGGCGAGGCAAACACCGGCGACAGCCAGATCACGCCGATCCCCAGATCCCGCAGGTAATCAAGCTTGCCGATGATGCCCGGAATGTCGCCGATCCCGTCGCCGTTGCTGTCGGCGAAGCTGCGCGGATAGATCTGGTACACGGTGGCGCTCTGCCACCAATGGGTCTGGGTCTCGGACATGGCTCGTCTTGGCTAGGCTTCGGCGCTACGGCGCCCCAGCACGAAAGTCTGGATGGCGACCACGGCGGCACCGCGGCACCACTCGATGTTGTCGCCGGAACGGATGGCCAGCAGGATCGGCCGCGTGCGCGGATCGCGGTCGGCGCGGATGCCGGCGGCCACTGCGTCGGCGGCAACCTCCGCCAGCCGCACGCCTTCTCCGCCGAGCACAATCGTTTCGGGCATGGTGAGGTTGGCGACCGCCGCCAGCAGCTTGCCGAGGCTCCGGCCCGCGTCGTCGACGACGCGACGCGCCGCCGGTTCTCCCGATGCGGCAAGGTTGAGGGCCGACTGATACGACAGCGGATGGCCCAGCGCCTGTGACACCGCGGCGGTGATCGCGGTGTCGGTGAGCACTGCCTTGGCGCAGCCGCGATGGCCCTCGGAGCAGACCGGCCCGAACGGATCGAGCGGCCAGTGACCGACGAGACCGATGCCGAATTCGTCGTTGCGCACCAGTTCGTCGTGGATCACCAGACCGTAGCCGATGCCGGCGCCCAGCGTCACCACCGCAAAGCGGTCGAGGCCGCGGCCGGCGCCGAACCAGTGCTCGTATTCGGTGAAGGCGACCAGATCGTTCTCGATGATCGTGGGCAGGCCGGTGCGGGCTTCGACCATGGTTCCGAGTGAAACGTCGCTCCAGCCAAGAAACGGCGCGCTCAGCACGTGGCCATGCTCGCCGACGAGGCCGCCGATCCCGATGCCGAGCGCCGTGACCTCGCCGCCGCCGCCAAGCGCCCGCGCGAGGTCGGCGATGACATCGGCCACCGCCTCGGGGGTGCGGGCCGTCAGCCGCCGCGTCTCGGTCTTGAGCACATTGGCACGAAGGTCGGTGGCCGCGCCGATGACCTCGTCGGCCGTCAGCTTCATGCCGACGAAGCGCTGCGATCCCGGCACGACGTCGAGCAGTTGCGAGGGGCGGCCCACCTTGCCGTCGACCTGTTCGCCCACTTCGACCAGAAGGCCGGAATCGAGCAGCGGCGTGCTGAGCCGGGTGAGCGAGCCGGGCGACAAGTCGAGCCGCCGGGCCACTTCGCTGCGGGACATCGGCCCATGAATGAGGACTTCCAGCGCGACGGCGCGCGTCGCGCCGTTGCCGGGTGTCCATCGTGGGGTGGTGATCCGCATCCGCCGGAGTTCCTCGTAAGCCTCTCGATTAGCGCAGCTGTTTAGTTTTGCCAAGGAACAAATAGGCGGCTGATCTGGCGAGTCTTGGCCGGATTGACAGCCGAATTATTTTCGCCCTAAAACAATTTGAACGGGCAGCTCGGATGCCCGTCGCTGGAGGAGGAACCCTTATGTCACGCCATCCGATGCGTCGCAGTGCGCTGCTCGCGCTCGCCGCCGCTCCGCTGTTCGCCGCCGCCCCCGCCTTTGCCGACGACATCACGCTCACCTTCTGGGGAGCCTATGGCAATGGCGGCAACTCGGTGCAGCAGGACGCTCTCAACAACACGCTGATCCCGGCCTTCGAGGCGGCGCATCCGGGCGTGAAGGTCAAGTATGTCGACATCCCCTACGACTCGCTGCTGCAGAAGCTGACGACGAGCGCCGCCGGCGGCGAGCTCCCCGACATCGTCCGCGCCGATCTCGGCTGGGTGCCGCAGTTCGCCGCGCTCGGCGTCCTGGTGCCGCTCTCCGACGCCATGCCCGACTTCAAGGCTCTTTCCGACGCGACCTACCCCGGATCGCTCGCGACCAATCTCTATAAGGGCAAGTATTACGGCCTGCCGCTCGACACCAACACGCGCGTGCTGATCACATCGCAGGATGCGCTCGACAAGACCGGCATGTCCGCGCCCCCCAAGACCTTCGACGAGCTCAAGGCGATGGCGGCCAAGCTCAAGGGCACCGACATGCAGGTGTTCGCCGATGGCGGGCTCGGGAGCTGGAACATCCTGCCCTGGATCTGGTCGGGTGGCGGCAACATCACCGATTCCGGCCTCACCAAGGCCTCCGGCTATCTCGATGGACCCGACAGCGTCGCCACCGTGCAGATGCTGGTCGACCTCTACAAGGACGGCCAGATCCCCAACCTGATCACCGGCAACTCCGGCGCCACCGGCACCTCGGACGGCCTCCCCTCGGGCAATTACGCCACGATCTTCGATGGTCCGTGGATGGCCGGCGTGTGGTCCGGTCAGTATCCGGACTTCAAGCCGATTTACGCTCCCATTCCCGCCGGCAAGGGCGGCTCGATCAGCGTCGTCGGCGGCGAGGACATCGTCGTGACCACGGCCTCCAAGAACCAGGCGGCGGCAGAAGACTTTGTGCGCTTCACCCAGACCGAGCAGTTCCAGATCGAGATGGTCAAGACCGGGCAGATGACCGTGATCCCGGCCTATGCGAGCCAGGAGACCGGCATTGCGCCTTACTATGCGACCTTCGCCGATCAGTTGAAGACCGCCAAGTCGCGCCTCGCCATTTCGACGGCCTCGCAGGTCGATGCCATCCTCAACACCGACCTCACGCCCGCCTTCAAGGGCGACGTCTCGGTGCAGGACGCGCTGACCAAGGCGGCCAAGGAAGTCGACGCCCTGCTCGCCGCCGAGAAATAATCGGCCATGACGGACTTGGTCCGCGACGGTTCCTCCCCCACACTTGCGCGGCGCCCCGCTCTCGAGGCGTCGCGCAAGGCGGTGGGGACCATGGAGCGAGTCCGATCTTCCTATCTGGCGCCGGCGCTGTTCATCGCGCCGGGCTTCCTGCTGTTTGCCGCAGCGATCCTCTGGCCGATGCTGCAGGCCATCCAGATGAGCTTTTACGACTGGAAGGTGGTGGCGGGCGCCAGCAGCGTCTTTGTCGGGCTCGCCAACTACATCGGCGCGCTCAACGATCCGCATGTCTGGCTGAGCCTCTCCAACAGCGGCGTCTACATGCTGTTCACGGTGCCGCCGCAGATCGCGATCGGCCTCGGCATCGCGCTCCTCCTCAAGGACAAGAGCCCGGTGCAGCCGCTTTTCCGCGCCCTCTACTATCTGCCGGTGATCACGAGCTGGGTCGTGGTGTCGCTGCTGTTCCGCTACCTCTTTGCCGACAAGGGCCTCATCAACTGGCTGCTCGGGCTGCACGTGTCGTGGCTGTCGGAACGCTGGACGGCGATGGCAGCGATCTGCGTGCTCGGCGTGTGGAAGGGCATCGGCTGGTCGATGATGATCTTCCTCGCGGCGCTGCAGGGTGTGCCCCAGGCGCTGGTCGAAGCCGCCACCATCGACGGCGCCAACCGCTGGCAGCGCTTCCGCTCGGTCACTCTTCCGGCAATCTGGCCGGCGATGGGCTTCGTCACGGTGATCCTCGTGATCGGCGGATTCAATGTGTTCGCCTCGGTCGAGAACATGACCGGCGGCGCCCCGGCCGGCGACACCGACGTGGTGCTGACCTACATGTTCCGCGAGGCCTTCGAGTTCCTCTATTTCGGCTACGGCTCGGCCATCGCGGTGCTGCTGATGGTCATCGTCTTCGCGCTCTCGATCGTCCAGCTGCGGCTGTTCCGGACCCGCGCGGGAGAGACCCTGTGAGCGGTCGCCTCACCCTGCCGGGCACCCTGCGCTACGCCGTGCTTACCGCGGGCGCGCTGGTGATGCTGACGCCGTTTCTCTACATGGTCTCGACCAGCTTCAAAGCGCAGCAATATGTGCTGCGCGTGCCGCCGCAGTTCATCCCCGATCCGGCGACCCTCTCCAACTATGTGCGGGTGCTGGTGACCGGCAATTTCGCGCACTACTTCCTCAATTCCGTGCTGGTTGCCGGCAGCTCCACCATCATCGCGGTCTTCCTCAGCGCCATGATGGCTTACGGCTTCGCGCGCTATCGCTTTCCCGGCCGCGAATGGCTGTTCCGGGCGCTGCTGCTCGGGCTGATGATCCCGGGGACGATGCTGCTGATCCCGCAATTCGTCCTCGCCAAATATCTCGGCCTGATCGACACCCTCCCCGGGCTGGTCGTGTTCTACGTCGCCGGCAACCTGGCGCTGAACACCTTCCTGATGCGCGGCTTCTTCGAGGCGCTGCCGAGCGAGCTCGACGACGCCATGCAGATCGACGGCGCCAACGCCTGGCGGCGCTTCCTTGGCCTGGCGCTGCCGCTCGGCCGGCCGGCGCTGGCGACGGCGACGATCTTCACCTTTCTCGCCACCTGGGACGAATACGCCTGGGCGCTGACCAGCATCTCGACTCCCGAAAACCAGACCCTGCCGATCGCCATCGCCCTGATGCAGGGACCCAAGGGGACGCAATGGGGACTGGTCTTTGCGGCGTCCGTGGTCGCCATCATCCCGGTGATCGCGCTGTTCCTCGCCTTCCAGCGTCATTTCGTGCAGGGCCTCACCGCCGGCGCGATCAAAGGATGAGCATGTCC
Organism: uncultured Devosia sp.; assembly: GCA_964428685.1. Taxonomy (GTDB): domain Bacteria; phylum Pseudomonadota; class Alphaproteobacteria; order Rhizobiales; family Devosiaceae; genus Devosia_A. Next base: position 36,348 of record CAYRZM010000260.1, read on the forward strand.
GAACTGCTGCCGGCCAAGGCCTCATTCCGGCCCGGCGAGACCATCGCGATCGAGCTGCGCGACGCCGTCGCCGCAGGGACGCTGCGCGTCTACCATCTGGGCGAAATCGTCGCCGAGCAGCCCTGCGCAGGAGAGGGGACCGTTCCCCTGCCGCCGCTGCCGGAGGGCGGCTATAGCCTCGAGCTGGGCGCACTCCGGACCGCGGTCGAAGTCACGGGGAGCCCCCGCGCGCGGCTGCGCTACGGGTTCGTTGCCAGCTACGCGCCCGACAAGGATGTCGGCGCGGTGGTCGATACGGTGCGCCGCCTGCATCTTGATGGAATACAGTTCTACGACTGGGCGTACCGACACGCCGACCTCATGGGGGGTGGCGAGACCTATGTAGACGCGCTCGACCAGCCGATTGCGCTGCCGACCGTCCGCTCGCTGGTGCGCGCGGTGCAGGCCGCCGGGTCGCGGGCGCTCGGCTATGCCGCGGTCTATGCGGTCGGCCCCAAGGAATGGGACCGCTGGCAGCACGATGCGCTGCTCAAGGCCGACGGCACGCCCTACGCGCTCGGCGACTTCCTGTTCGTGGTCGACCCGGCCGCAGGCGACTGGCTGGCGCATTTTACCGCCGACCTCAAGGCGGCGACCGTCGCGCTCGGCTTTGACGGCTACCACCTCGATCAGTACGGCTGGGCGAAGCGCGCGATGCGCGCCGACGGCGCCGAGATCGACGTCGCCGACTCCTTCGCCACGCTGATCGAAACGGTGCGGACCGCTCTCCCCGACGCGCATCTGGTCTTCAACAACGTCAACGATTTTCCGACCCGGGTCACGGCCCGCAGCCCTCAGGACGCCGTCTATATCGAGCCGTGGTCTCCGCAGGTGACGCTGCAGTCGCTGGCCGACATGGCGACGCGCGCCCGGGGTTTTGGCGACGGCAAGCCCGTGGTGTTCGCGGCCTACCAGCACGTCTATGAAACGGCCCCGGTGGACGAGGCCGACCGCGCGACGGCGCTGACCATGGCCACGCTGTTCTCGCACGGCGCGACGCAGCTGCTCGCCGGGGAAGCCGACCGGCTGCTCACGGACCCCTACTACGTGCGCAACCGCGTCGCCGAAGCCTCGACCGCGGCGATGCTGAAACGCTGGTATGACTTCCTCGTCGCGCACGACGAGCTGCTGATGCCGGCGACCCTGACCGAGGTCACCCACGCCTACGCCGGTGCCTACAACGGCGAGCTCGAGGTGACCTTTGCGGATGCCGAGGTCGCCGAGACGGCAATCGCCGGCACCGTCTGGCGCCGCGTCGTCCGCGCCGGCGACCGGCTGGTCGTGCATCTCATCAATCTCTGCGGCCAGACCGACACGCTCTGGGACGCCCCGCGGAATGCGCTGGGCACACCCGGGGCGGCGGTGCTCCGGTTCAAGCGTGTGCTGGGCCGCACACCGCGGGTTTCCGTTGCCGATCCCGACGGGCTCGGCCGTCTGGTCCCCCTGCCCGTCACCCTCGAGGCCAACGACGCGGTCGCCAGCCTCCCGCCCCTGGCGGTGTGGCAAGTCGTCGTGGTCGACCTCTAGGCGCGTTTGCCGGGCCGCGAATCGCGACCGCGATTTTCCCCCGATGCGGGCCCGCCCGCCGGATTGGGATCCGGCAGGCGTCCTCAGTCCTTCGACCCGACGCGGGCTTACGAGGTGGCTGCGGCCTTGAGCTTGGACAGAGCGCGAAGCTTGACGCGCACGCTTGCCGGCTTGGCGGCGCCGCGGACCATTTCACCCGTCGCGGGGTTGCGGACGAGCGTGCCGGCCTTGCGGGCGGGCACCTTCTGCAGCGCGATCTTGAAGTGGCCGGGGAAGACGAATTCGCCGGCGCCCTTGGGATGGATCGAGCCGGCCATC
>CAYRZM010000261.1:0-1687 GCA_964428685.1 uncultured Devosia sp.
ACAGGCTCACCATGAGGGCTACTGAAGTCTCCGTGAGGACCTCATGGTGAGCCTGTCGAACCACGAGGTCCGGGACGGAAGAACTCAGTTCCACTCGCGGATGTCGACGAAGTGGCCGGCGATCGCCGCGGCGGCGGCCATCTGCGGCGACACCAGATGCGTGCGGCCCTTGAACCCCTGGCGGCCCTCGAAATTGCGGTTGCTGGTCGAGGCGCAGCGCTCCTGCGGCTTGAGCTTGTCGGGGTTCATGGCGAGGCACATCGAACAGCCCGGCTCGCGCCACTCGAAGCCCGCGTCCTTGAAGATCACGTCGAGCCCTTCGGCCTCGGCCTGCGCCTTCACGAGGCCGGAGCCCGGCACCACCATGGCGTTGACGCCGGCCGCGACGGTCCTGCCCTTCACGATCTTGGCGGCAGCGCGCAGATCCTCGATGCGGCCGTTGGTGCATGAGCCGAGGAACACGCGTTCGACCGAAATGTCCGTCATCTTCGTGCCGGGCTTCAGGCCCATATAGTCGAGCGCCCGCCACTTGCTGGCGCGCTTGTTCTCGTCGGCGATGTCGTCGGGGTTGGGCACGATCCCCTGCACCGAGACGACGTCCTCGGGCGAGCTGCCCCAGCTAACGATCGGCGGAAGCTTGGCCGCGTCGAGCACCACGACCTTGTCGTAATGCGCATCGTCGTCGGATTTGAGCGTCTTCCAGTAGTCGAGCGCCATGTCCCACGCCGTGCCCTTGGGCGCGCGCGGGCGGCCCTGCACATACGTGAAGGTGGTCTCGTCGGGCGCGATGAGGCCGGCGCGGGCGCCGCCTTCGATCGACATGTTGCAGATGGTCATGCGGCCTTCCATCGACAGCGAGCGGATGGCCTCGCCCGCATATTCGATGACATGGCCGGTGCCGCCGGCAGTGCCGATCTCGCCGATGATGGCGAGGATGATATCTTTCGCGGTGACGCCCGGCGGCAGCTGGCCGTCGACGCGCACCAGCATGTTCTTGGCTTTCTGCTGGATCAGCGTCTGCGTGGCGAGGACATGCTCGACCTCGGACGTGCCGATGCCGTGCGCCAGCGCGCCGAACGCACCGTGCGTCGAGGTGTGCGAGTCGCCGCACACGATCGTCATGCCGGGGAGCGTGAAGCCCTGCTCCGGTCCGACGATGTGAACGATGCCCTGCCGCCGATCGAAGGGGTCGTAATATTCGATCCCGAACTCTTTCGTGTTGTCGGCGAGCGTCGCGATCTGGATCGCGCTCTCGGGATCGGGATTGGGAAGCTTGCGGTCGGTGGTAGGGACGTTGTGATCGACCACCGCGAGCGTCCGCTCGGGCGCGCGGACCTTGCGCTTGTTCATGCGCAGACCCTCAAAGGCCTGCGGCGAGGTCACCTCATGGACCAGGTGCCGGTCGATATAAATGAGCGACGTGCCGTCCGGGTTGTTTGCGACCAGATGATCGTCCCAGATTTTGTCATACAGCGTGCGGCCCATTTGGCGTGAAAGTCCTGCGATTGAACGGAAAACGGGCCTTTTGGGCCCGACGGGGCGTCATAAGCCCGGGCGGGCGCGCGGGTCAAGCGCCGGGGCGGTCGGTGGCGCGGTTGACGAGGAAGGCGCCGAGCAGCGTCGTGTCGAGGCCGATCCGCCGGTTGGCGTACCAGGCGATGCCGAGCTGGGCGACGATGCGCGCCAG
>CAYRZM010000262.1:0-10178 GCA_964428685.1 uncultured Devosia sp.
CTCATTAAATAGGGTCTCACGGCCTCAGAACAAGTCAACCTGTCTGTCTCGGGGGCTGCTGTGCCTTCCGTGCATCGGGCACATTCAGACAACCGAAGGCCGCGGGCCGGTGTAGCGCGCCCGTGGGCGGATCAGCGTTCCTGACTGGGCCTGTTCGAGCATGTGGGCGAGCCAGCCCACGCTCCGGGCCAGGGCGAAGATGGCGAGCGGCGCCGTTTCCGGGAGCCGGAAAGCCGCGACGAGCGCCGCCAGGGCGAAGTCGACATTCGGCTTCTCGCCGATCAGCGGCTCGGCGGCCTCGGCCAGTTCCCGGTAGGCGGCCGGCATCTCGAACGCCGCCGTCAGGGCCACGCCACGCGGATCGCCGTCCGGGTAAAGTGGATGGCCGAATGCTGGAAGCGCCCGTCCTTCGGCCAGACGCTCGCGGATCGCCGCCCCCGCCCCGACCTCGCCGGCCCGCCGCGCCAGCGCGAAAACCGCGCCGGCGGCGGTGCCGTGCAGCGGCCCGCTCAGCGTGGCCAGCCCCGCCAGAGCCCCAGCCGCCAGCGAGGCGCCCGTGGACACCGCGACGCGCGCCGCAAACGTCGAGGCGTTGAGCTCATGATCGGCGAGAAGGACCAGGGCCCGGCGGAGCGCGTCGGCGCCTTCGGGCGCCTGCCACCGCCGCGCCAGCCGGTCGTGAACCACGCCGCCGCCGGCGTCGCAGAGAACGCCGGCGATCGTGCCAAATACGCTCGCGGCCTCAGCCGCCAGCGCCGAGGCCGCTCGCCCGTGGCTCGGCGCATCGACCGCGGCGCGTTCCGCGAGTGCCGCCAGAAGCTCGGCGGTTCCCGCGCGCTGTCCGGTCCGCGGATCAACCTCCGGAGTCCCCGCCGACTGCCACAGCAGGTGCGCAACCTGCTCGAGCGTCGCCGATTGCGCGAGCCCGACGGCGTCCTGCCCGCGGTAGTAAAGCCGGCCGTCGACGATGGTCGAGATGGCCGTTTCGAGCACCGGCTCGCCCCAGCGGAGGGTCTCCGATGCCACCGCAGCAACCCGCGGACGCCCGGGCGCCTTCGCCGCCAGCCGCTCGATGTCCTGCGCGTTGTAGAGCGAGCGCCGCGGATCCTTTGGGTCCGGCTTGGCGCGCACGCGGCCGCGGCTGACATTGGCATAGAGGGTCTGCGGCTTCACCGCGAGCCGTTCGAGGGCCTCGTCGCTGGTCAGCCACATTGATCGATTCCATCAAGATTGACGTCAATGTTGTCAACCTTATCTTCGATCCGGAACGAAGAAAAGGAGCACGAAATGGCGATCGGACTGGACGATGTCGTCGCGGCAGAGACCGCACTTTCCGACGTGGATGGACTGGCCGGCCGGCTGGTGATCCGCGGTCACTCGCTGGACGCGCTTGCTGGACACGCGACGGCAGAGGAGCTCCTTGCGCTTCTGCTCGAGGACCAGTTCGACGCGCTGCCGGTGCCATCTGCGTTGGGCGCAGCGCGAGCCGAAATCTTCGCGCGCTTCGCGGAGCGGCTTGCCGAGCTGGCGACCCTGCCGCTCTACGACGGCGTCCGCGCCGCCGTTGCGACTCTGCCCGACGACACGACGCTGAAGACCGCTCTGCTTCTCGTTGCAGCCCCGGCCGTGCTGGTTCCCGCCCTGATCCGCGCGCGGTCGGCGGAGCCGCCGATGGCTCCCGATCCGGCGCTTCCCCACGCGGCCGATGTCCTCCGCATGCTCCGTGGCGTGAGCCCCGGCCGCGCGGAAGTGGCCGCGCTCGACACCTACCTCGTGACGGTCGCCGACCACGGGCTCAACGCCTCGACCTTTGCCGCGCGCGTCGTCGCCTCGACGCAGGCGGGCCTCACCTCCTCGGTGCTCGCCGCCTACGGCGCCCTCAAGGGCCCGCTGCACGGCGGGGCTCCAGGCCCCGTCCTCGACATGCTGGATGAGATCGGCAGCGCCGACCGCGCGGAAGCCGTGCTCGGCGCCAAACTCGATGCCGGCGAACGGCTCATGGGTTTTGGCCATCGCATCTACCGGGTGCGCGATCCCCGCGCCGACGCGCTCCAGGGCGCCCTCGCCCGCCTCGACCGCAGTCCACGCTACGATCTCGCACTGGCCGTTGAGTCCGTTGCCCTGGGGCTGCTCAAAGCCAAAAAGCCCGACCGGCCGCTCGCGACCAATGTCGAGTTCTTCACCGCCCTGCTGCTCGATGCACTGGGCTTCCCGCGCGACGCGTTCACCGCGGTGTTTGCCATGGGCCGCACCGGCGGCTGGATCGCCCATTCGCGCGAGCAGGCGCTGTCCGGCCGGCTGATCCGTCCCAAATCGCTCTACGTCGGACCGCGGTCTAAGCAGGCGGCCTGACGGTAGTGATCCCGATACCGCCGAAGCTCGCGTTCTGGCCCTATGCCCCATCTCTTGCGCCACAGGGAGGCAAAGATGGGCAAGGTCTTCAGCGTCACGTCGGTTCAGGTGCAGGTTCTGCCGGCGAACCCCGCACAGGCGGTCGTCACGGCGCACGGCTTCGCGCCGACTTCGGGCTGGAAGAACATCGATCTCGTACCCATTGCGGGCTCGGATAGCGACGGCGTCCTGGACCTCGACTTCTCGGGCACACCTCCGACCGGGCTGGCGCTGCAGGTGCTCACGCCGGTGACCGGTGACTACACGATCGCGGACATCAGCAAGCTCACGGGCGTGATGGTGCACGCACGCACCAACAGCATGACCGCGTTGATCGGCCAATTCACGGGCAGCGGGCCGTCGCCCGCCGCCTTCGCTCTGCCGCCGGGCACAGTCACCACGCAGGCCCTCGGCGAGGAGCATCATGGCCAGTTCACGAGCTACATCGTCGGGGAAGAAACCATCCCGGCGTCCGAAGACATCGGCACCCTCGCCGCCCGCTTTGCGGAATCGCCGCCGCTGACGCTGCATGCGGAAAAGTACGCCTACGGCAGCGCGGAGAAACTCCCGACGCTCCCCTCGGAAAAGTATGCGGTCGGAGAGAAGCCGCCGATGCTCGAAAAGCTCGCGCACCCCGAAACCGGCAAGGCGGCCGCGGCCTTCGGCGAAAACGGCCCCGGCCCCGATCCGGGACCGATGCATGCCTCGCCCTTCGGCACGCGCTGAAGCATGGCCGATCTGCTGGTCGCGGGAGGCAGCCGCGACCCAAATCTCACGCACCTCTGCGAGGTGGCGCGCGGCATGGGTGTCGACTGCCTCGCGCTGCTCGTTGATGCGGAACAGCCGCCGCGCTTCAGCTGGTCGCTGGCCGATGGTGAGGCTCGGCTCGACGGCGGCCCTCTGCGGGCCGGGTCGGCATTCCTCCGCTACGACGTCTTTTCGCTCCTCCTCGCGCCCAGCGCGGGGAGCGGCGAGGCCGCGCAGGCCTGGTTCGCCAGCTTCGTCGCCTGGTGCGAGGTCGCCGGCGCCTTCACGTTCAACCGGAAGATCCATCAGGCGACGGGCAGCAAGATCGCCATGCTGCACCGCGCGCAAAAGGCCGGCTTGCCGATCCCGCCCACGCTGCTTTCAAGCGACCGCGCAGCGATCGATGCTTTCGCCCACGGCCCGGCGATCGCCAAACCCGTCGCCGGCGGCAGTTATGTCATGGGCCTCCCCGATGCGGCGGCAACAGGCCACTGGACCAACGACGTCGCGCAGAGCCCGGCGATCATCCAGCCCCAGCTCGTCTATCCCGAGCGGCGCATCTATCGGATCGGCAGCGACTGGTTCGCGTTCGACATCCAAGCAACCACCATCGATTCCCGCCTCGACCGCGGCGGCGAGATCGTGCCCCTCGCGCTCGGCGGACTGCCCGACGGTGTGATCGAGCGGCTCGGCCGTCTCACCGACCGGCTTCGCTGCGACTTCTGCGCCGTCGACATGAAAACCGACCCCGCGACGGGCGAGCTCCTATTCCTCGAGCTCAACAACGGGCCGATGTTTGTCGGCTACGACCGCGCCGCCGGCGGTACCCTGTCGGCGGCCATGGTTCGCTATCTCGTTGCCGGAGGAAAGCCTTAGGCCGCGGGCTTCGGCGGCAGCTGCGCGAGCGGCGTGGACAGCGAGATCTTCAGCTCTTCCTCCGTCATGTCGGCTGGAACGTCGGCAAACAGCGGCGTCGACAGATACCGCTCGCCAGTGTCGGGCAGCATGGCGAGGATCGTCGATCCCGCGGGCGCCTTTTCGGCCACCTTGAGCGCGGTGGCGAACGTGCCGCCGGAGGTGATGCCGACGAAAATCCCTTCCTTCTGCGCAAGCTGCTGGCTCATCTTGAGCGCGTCCGGACCCGGGATGGTGATCACCTCGTCGATGAGCTTCATCGCGACGGCATCGCCTGTGATCTTGGGGATGAAGTCCGGGCTCCAGCCCTGGAACGGATGCGGCTTCCACGCGGCGTTGCGCGCCGACGGCGAGCCGTCCGCATTGCGCGGCTGCTCGGTGTGGGTGCTCAGCATCGGCGCCGTCTCCGGCTCACCGACGATGATCTTGGTGTTCGGCATCTTCTGGCGGAGCACACTCGCCACGCCCTTGAGCGTTCCACCCGTGCCGAAGCCCGTGACCCAGTAGTCGAGCTTCTGATCGGCGAAATCGCGCAGGATTTCCTGGGCCGTGGTCTTGCTGTGGTATTCGGGGTTGGCTTCGTTCTCGAACTGCCGGCTCATCCACCAGCCGTTCGCCTTGGCGAGCTCCTTGGTCTTTTCGATCATCCCGGTCGCGCCGAGCGGCGCCGGCGTCAGCACCACCTTGGCCCCGAGGAACCGCATCAGCTTGCGCCGCTCGACCGAAAAGCTCTCGGCCATCGTGACCACCAGCGGATAGCCCTTGGCGGCGCAAACCATCGCGAGACCGATGCCGGTGTTGCCCGAGGTCGCCTCGATCACGGTCTGTCCCGGCTTGAGCTCGCCCGACTTCTCGGCGGCTTCGATCACGCCGAGCGCCAGCCGGTCCTTCACCGAACCGAGCGGATTGAAGGCTTCGACCTTGACGTAGAGGTTGATGCCCTTGGGGGCGAGCTTGTTGATCTTGACAACCGGGGTGTTCCCCACCGTGCCGAGGATGCTGTCGAATTTCATGGCAAATCTCCGCCGCTGACGCGAGTGCGGAGACTATCCCAGCGGCCACAGGATAGCGACAAACGAAACGCCGGGGACGAGCCCCGGCGCCGCAAATTCATTCCGGAAAACGGGCGTCAGGCGCTCGTTGCCTGCGCTTCTTCCTTCTTGCGCTCGGAGTAGATGTAGAGCGGCCGGGCGTCCTTGTTGTTCACGACGTCCTCGGAGATCACCACCTCCTCGACGCCGTCCAGCGACGGCAGGTCGAACATGGTGTCGAGCAGGATGCCTTCCATGATCGAGCGGAGGCCGCGGGCGCCGGTCTTGCGCTCGATGGCGTGCTTGGCGATGGCCTTGAGCGCATCCTCGTGGAAGGTGAGCTCGGTGTCTTCCATGGCGAACAGCCGCTGATACTGGCGAACGAGCGCATTCTTGGGCTCGGTCAGGATCTGCATCAGGGCCGGCTCGTCGAGGTCCTCGAGGGTCGCAATGACCGGCAGGCGGCCGATGAATTCCGGAATGAGGCCGAACTTCACCAGGTCCTCCGGCGCGACTTCCTTGAGGATATCGCCGACGCGGCGGTCGCGGGGGTCCTTCACCACGGCCGAGAAGCCGATGCCCGAGCCTTCCGAGCGGGCCGCGATGATCTTTTCGAGGCCGGCGAAGGCGCCGCCGCAGATGAAGAGGATGTTGGTCGTGTCCACCTGCAGGAATTCCTGCTGCGGATGCTTGCGGCCGCCCTGCGGGGGCACCGAGGCGATGGTGCCCTCCATGATCTTGAGCAGCGCCTGCTGCACGCCCTCGCCGCTGACGTCGCGGGTGATCGAGGGATTGTCCGACTTGCGCGAAATCTTGTCGACTTCGTCGATATAGACGATGCCGCGCTGCGCCTTTTCGACGTTGTAGTCGGCGGCCTGCAGGAGTTTGAGGATGATGTTCTCGACGTCCTCGCCGACATAGCCGGCCTCGGTGAGCGTCGTCGCGTCGGCCATCGTGAACGGCACGTCGAGGATGCGAGCGAGCGTCTGGGCGAGCAGCGTCTTGCCCGTGCCGGTCGGCCCGACCAGCAGGATGTTCGACTTCGAGAGCTCGACATCCTGATTCTTGGTCGCGTGATGCAGCCGCTTGTAGTGGTTGTGCACCGCCACCGACAGCACGCGCTTGGCGCGCTGCTGGCCGATGACATAGTCGTCGAGGATCTTGCAAATCTCGGCCGGAGTCGGGACGCCGTCGCTGGACTTGAGCGTCGAGGTTTTGTTTTCCTCGCGGATGATGTCCATGCAGAGTTCGACGCATTCATCGCAGATGAACACGGTGGGCCCGGCGATCAATTTGCGAACTTCGTGCTGCGACTTGCCGCAGAACGAACAGTACAGCGTGTTCTTGCTGCTTTCGCCGGTGGAACTCTCTTTGGACATCCGTCACTCCTCAGGGGCCTGCACCCCCGCCAACCCGCGCTGATCTGAAACGCTAACGCACGAGACTTAAAGAATATGTTGCCGGACGAAGCTTAGCGGCCGTTCCACCGCCCCACAATGACGGGAGTGTCACACTCCCCACTCCGATCGTCCGGCAACCTTAACGCAGCGCCTTTTACTGAGCGCCCTCGGGGATCGGACGCTTCTCGAACACCTGGTCGATGATCCCGAACGCCTTGGCTTCTTCGGGTGTCAGGAAATTGTCGCGATCGAGGGCCTTCTCGATTTCATCATAGGTCCGGCCCGTGTGCTTCTCGTAGATCTGGTTCAGGCGCCGCTTGAGGTTCTCGGTGTAGCGCGCATGGATCTGGATGTCGGTCGCCTGGCCCTGGAAGCCGCCGGACGGCTGATGGACCATCACGGTCGAGTTGGGCAGCGCCCCGCGCATCCCCTTTGCGCCGGCCGCGAGCAGCAGCGAGCCCATCGAGGCCGCCTGCCCCATGCACAGCGTCGCCACGGCCGGACGGATGAACTGCATCGTGTCGTAGATGCCGAGCCCCGCCGTCACCACGCCGCCGGGCGAGTTGATGTAGAGGTTGATCTCTTTCTTGGGGTTCTCGGACTCAAGAAAGAGCAGCTGCGCCGTGATCAGCGAGGCCATCGAATCCTCGACCGGACCGGTCACGAAGATGATGCGCTCCTTCAGCAGGCGCGAATAGATGTCGAACGCCCGCTCACCGCGGTTGGTCTGCTCGACCACGGTGGGGACGAGGTAATTGTAGTAGGTGTCGATCGGATCTCTCATCCTGTTGCCCCTGGCTGGATTGTCGAATCGGTGATGCCCGACTGCAGACGAAACCGCGTTAAGGCGCGGTAAAGGCAGAGATAGGCGGGACTGTGGCGGCCTTCAATGCGGGCACACGGCGCTGCCTAAGGACCGAAGCGCTGCTTCGACGCAAGACGTCGGGCACCCTCCCCCGAGCGAAACTGAACCCCCCGAGGAAGCTGTCCCCGTCGCCAGCCGGCGACCTGAAGCAGCCTCAGTGGCCCGTGGCCAAAATGTTTCACTCTGATGCTAATCATTTGAGTCAGCGCGGAATCGCTGGCGCCGACCTGTAGTGGACCCTTAAGCAGTCGTTAACGGACCCCGATAGCGGGCTGCCGTTCCTTTTCGACTTTCATAAGGTGCTGACGATGCTGAAACTTTCGATTGCTGCCGGTTTGACGCTGGCCGCGCTGACCGGCGCGGCTTTTGCCGCCGACCTCCCCGGGACGGTCGTCGCACCGACGCCGCCGGCGGCCGAACCCGCTGCCACCTCGTGGGATGGCGGCTATGTCGGCCTCAACCTCGGCTACGGCCCGGGCACCGCGACCAGCGATGACTTCGGCTCGTCGTCGACCACCGTCGACTTTTCGGGCTTCTTCCTTGGCGCGCAGGCCGGCTACAACTTCCATCTTGGCGACGGGATTGTCCTCGGCGTGGAAGCCGACCTCAATCGGGCCAACGAGTCCGGCTCGACCCATTTCGACGACGGCAACTACGACGCGATCGACAGCCTCGACTGGACCGGCGCCCTCACCGGCCATCTGGGTTTCGACGGCGGCGTATTCATGCCCTACGTGCTGGGCGGTGTCGCCTGGGCACACAACACCGTCGACTACCATGACGACGATCTCGACGCAGACAACGGCTCGGGCAGCATGACCCACACCGGATACACCGTCGGCGTTGGCATTGCGGCCATGCTGGCCTCCAACGTCTCGGTATTCACCGAGTATCGTTACGCCAACTACGGCACGCAGGACTACACCGGCAGCGGTGCTCCCGACACGACCAACGTCAGCGTCGTCGACAGCTCGATCCGCGCCGGCCTGAACCTTCACTTCTAGTTTCGATCTTACGAGAAGAAAAAGCCGGGCATCGCGCCCGGCTTTTTGTTGCTCCGACGCCGGATTCATCATTCTCGCAAGTATTCGTTGGGTTCTCGGCCGGACCTGATAGGTTAATGAAGCGTCAACGCATCGGTGCAAGATGCTTTTTCATCGCTTCATGACGGCCGCGACACTGCTGGCGGCCCTTTCGATCCCCGCGCTCGCCGACACCCCGGCGGGCAGCGCCATCGACGTCGTGCCCGACGCCACAGGCCAGCTCGGCAGCGACACCATCGCGCTCGCGACCGGCGCCTTCCTCTACATGGGCCAGAAGGTGGTCACCGGCAATTCCGGCCAAGTGCAGGTGGTGTTTTCCGACGACACCCACCTCGTCATCGGCCCCGGCTCGACGCTCGTCATCACGCAATACCTGATGCGCAACGGCACGACCGCCAGCAAGTTCGTGGTCGACGCGCTCGCCGGCACCTTCCGCTTCGTGACCGGCAACAGCCCCAAGAACGCCTATGAGATCCAAACGCCGACCGGCACGATCGGCGTGCGTGGAACGGCGTTCGACTTCACCATCGACCCGCAGACGCACGAAACCCACGTCCTGCTGTACCATGGCGGCGTCAACATGTGCGCCACCAAGGGCGCCTGCGTGTTCCTGTCCGATCGCTGCGGCGTGGGCGTCATGCCCGAGGACCAGGACATCTCGGTCCTCGGCCACACCGACAACCGTCGGCCGCCGGTGCTCAACACCTTCAACTACCTGGCCTCGCAGAAACCGCTGAATCCGGCGTTCCGCGTCCAGGGCGGCACAGCGTGCAAGACGGTGCAGGTGGCCCAGGAACCGTCACCAAAGCCGCAGCCGCAGCAAGAGCCGCCGCCTCCGCCTCCGCCGCCGCCCCCACCTCCGCCGCCGCCACCTCCGCCGCCACCACCGCCACCGCCACCTCCGCCGCCACCACCGCCACCGCCGGTGTATCACTGGCACCCGATTTTCTTCCCGCATCCGCCCTTCTTCCGGCACTTCCCGCACTTCTGAGGCGCGGCGGCCGGCTAGAGGTCGAGACTGGCCAGAACCTCGGGAATGAGATCGGGCAGGTCCTCGGAGATGAGGCCCTGGCGGCCGTAGTGGTTGGCCGCCTCGCCGTGAATCCAGACGGCGGCCGCGGCAGCGTCGAAGCCGGCCATTTTCCGCGCAAGCAGGCCGCCCGCGATTCCGGCCAGCACGTCACCTGAGCCGGCGGTTCCCAGACCCGGCGGCGCGTTGGCGTTGATCGTCGCCCGGCCATCCGGCGCGGCAATCACCGTGTCGGCTCCCTTGAGCACGACCACCGCGCCGGAGCGCGCTGCGGCCACCCGGGCGCGTTCGAGCTTCGATCCGGTGACGTCGGAAAACAGCCGCTCGAACTCCCCTTCGTGCGGCGTCATCACCACCGGCCGGTCTGCCCGCGCCTTGACCGCTTGAAACAGCGTTCCAGGCGCTGGCTTGAAGACCGTCAGCGCGTCGGCGTCGAGCACCACCGCCGGCGCGTGAGCCAGCGCCACGAGCACGTTGCCGTAAGTCGCATCCGAAATTCCGGCCGCCGGCCCGAGCACGACGCTGTCGACCCTGCTACCGAGCAGCTCGCCGAGCTCATGACCGTTCGCGAACGGCTTCAGCATCACCGCGGTGACGTGGGAGGCCTGAACCGCAAGGGCTTCCGGACTCCCCACCAGCGACACCGCACCGGCGCCGGTCCGCAGGGCGGCTGTCGCCGTGAGCCGCGTCGCCCCCGTCTGCAGCGGCCCGCCGGATACGACCACGCAGTGGCCGCGGCTGTACTTGTGCGCATCG
>CAYRZM010000263.1:0-3761 GCA_964428685.1 uncultured Devosia sp.
TTTTTCGCCAGCGGATGGTCGGCGGCAATGGCCGCAAAGGTCGGCCCGCGCATGGTGTCCGGCCGGGTGGTGAAGACCGGCAGGGTCTCGAAGCCGGCGGGCGCTCCCTTGACGCCGAAATCGAAGCTCAGCCCCTGCGACTTGCCGATCCAGTTGCGCTGCATCGTGCGCACCTTGTCCGGCCACTGGTCCAGCCGGTCGAGGGCGCTCAGCAGGTCCTCGGAAAACTCCGAGATGCGGAAAAACCACTGGGTCAGTTCGCGCTGCTCGACCGGCGCACCGGAGCGCCAGCCGCGGCCGTCGATCACCTGCTCATTGGCGAGCACGGTCATGTCGACCGGGTCCCAGTTGACCTTCGAGGATTTGCGGGTGACCAGCCCCGCCCGCATGAAGTCGAGAAACAGCTTCTGCTGGTGCTGGTAGTATTCGGGCTCGCAGGTCGCGATCTCGCGGGTCCAGTCGAAGCTCAAGCCCATGGATTTGAGCTGGGCCTTCATCGCCCCGATGTTCTGCCGCGTCCAGCTGCCCGGGTGGGTGCCGCGTTCCCGCGCGGCGTTTTCCGCCGGCAGGCCGAAGGCATCCCAACCCATCGGATGGAGGACGTTGAAGCCTTTGGCGCGCTTGTAGCGGGCCAGCACGTCGCCCATCGCGTAGTTGCGCACATGGCCCATATGGATGCGCCCCGACGGGTAGGGGAACATCTCGAGCACGTAATAGCGCTCGCGCGGATCGTCGTTGGCGACCACGAAGGATTTCTGCTCCTCCCAGGCCTTCTGCCAGCGCGGCTCCTCGACACGCGGGTTGTAGCGCTCGATCGGTTTGGTCACGGCGGAAACGTCCTTGGCGGCGCGCGAAAGCTTGCTCTGCCGCTGAATTTCGGGGTAGCGGACCCTCTACACTAAACCCGCCAACGGTCAACAGCATGGCAGACGAGAGCGCGGCCGACCGGCTCGCGGCGATCCGCGGGCGGATCGAAAAAGCCCATGCCCGCTTCGGTCCGCCGCCGGCCGCGGTGACGCTGGTGGCGGTGTCGAAGACCTTCCCGGCCGAAGCGGTCGAGCCGTTCCTTGCCGCCGGCCAGCGCGTGTTCGGCGAGAACCGGGTGCAGGAGGCGGAGGCCAAGTGGCCCGGATTGCGGGCACGCTATGACGGCATAGAACTCCATCTCATCGGTCCGCTGCAGACCAACAAGGCGCGCGAGGCCGTGGCGCTGTTCGACGTCATCGAGACGCTCGACCGGGAGAAGCTGGCCGTCACCCTGAAGGCCGAGATGGCGCGCGCCAACAGGCAGCCGCGCCTCTTCGTCCAGGTCAATATCGGGCTCGAGCCGCAGAAGGCGGGCATCGCGCCCGGCGAGGCAGCGGCGTTCGTTTCCCGCTGCCGTGAGGTGCATGGTCTTGCCATTGAGGGCCTCATGGCGATCCCGCCCGAAGGGGCGCCACCGGGGCCCTATTTCGCCCACCTCGCGACCCTCGGGCGCGACGCGGGCGTCGGCGCGCTCTCGATGGGGATGAGCGGCGATTTCGAGACCGCCATCGCCATGGGCGCAACCCATGTGCGGGTGGGCAGCGCGCTGTTCGGCGCCCGCTAGCGGCGCGCGCCGCGGGAAACTATAGTTGAGCCGATCACGTTGCTGGCCGCGTCACCGCGATGTGATTGGCTGGTGTTCCCACGCCGGCTTAACTCACGTTTGGGCAATTCCCCGGGGGATATCCATGATCCGACGCCGCATTTTCCTTGTCGACGATGACGCCGACCTCAGGAAAACGCTGATGGATCAGCTGATGCATTACCGCGAGTTCGAGCTGATCGAAGCGGGCACCGGCGCGGAGGCGTTGCGCAAGGTCCGCGACGTGCATGTCGACCTCATGATCCTCGATGTCGGCCTGCCCGACATGGACGGGCGCGAGGCGGTCAAGATCCTCCGCCGCGACGGGTTCAAGAGCCCGATCCTGCTGCTCACCGGCCACGACAGCGATTCCGACGAGATCCTGGGGCTCGAATCCGGCGCCAACGACTACGTGACCAAGCCCTTCCGCTTCTCGGTGCTGCTCGCGCGCATCCGCGCGCAGCTCCGCCAGCACGACCAGTCCGAGGACGTGGTCTTCACCATCGGGCCCTACAGCTTCCAGCCGGCCGCGAAGCTCCTCGAGGCGCAGGACGGCGGCAAGGTGCGGCTCACCGACAAGGAAACCTCGATCCTCAAATACCTCTACCGGCAGGGCCCCAAGACCATCACCCGAGACGTGCTGCTCAAGGAGGTGTGGGGCTACAACAACCGGGTCACCACCCACACGCTCGAAACGCACATCTACCGGCTGCGCCAGAAAATCGAGCGCGACCCGTCCAATGCGCGCCTCCTCGTCACCGAAGAGGGCGGCTACCGGCTGGTGCCGTAGGCGCCGACCGCCCGCGACCCCGCCGAAACCTCGCAAATCCGGGGTTCTGCCCCGAATTGGTGCTTTCACAACCCCCTTGATGCAATATATCAGGGCGCGGGCCGTGGCGGCGGCCGCAGGGAACCGGTGAGCCTGGGGCAGGATGCAGCTCGACGACGCGACCACGATTCTCGGGCGCGCGGACTTTTTCGAGGTCTGCGACGCCGAGCAGCGCCGTCTGCTGGCCTTTGCCAGCGAGCGCCGGAAGTGGAAGCCGGGGGCCATCATCTATGCCGCGGGCGACGTGCCCGAGGGTGCGCAGGTGCTGATCGCCGGCACCGTCGCCACGCATCAGGGCGGCGACGAGACCGACCCGTTCGTGATCTCGACGCCCGGCGCGGTGCTGGGCATCATGTCGCTGATGGTTGCCAAGCCCCGCCCGGTGACGGTCAAGGCGGTGGACAGCGTCGAGACGCTGTTCGTGCCGCGCTCCGCCTTCATGAAGCTCTGCCAGCAGACGCCGGCGCTCGCCGCCCGGGCCGCGGAGCGCATCCGCAAGGACCTGGCCGGCTATCTTGGCGCGATCGAAAAGGTCGGGCCCAAATTCGGTTCGGGCACGGGCCACGCCGGCTAGCGCCTGCCGGCGTCAGCCGATGACGGCGTCGACCTCGATCTCGATCAGCCAGTCGGGATCGACGAAGCCCTTGACCGCCATCACCGTGGTGACCGGGCGAATGGCCGCGAACACCTCGGCATGAGCTTTGGCGGCGGCGTCCCAGAGCGCCATGTCGGTGAGCAGCACGCGGGTGCGCGTCACGTGCTCGAAGCCGGCGCCCGCGTCGGCGAGGGCCTTGCCGATGATCTCGAAGATGCGCTTGGCCTGGCCATAGACGTCGCCTTTGGCCGCCGTGCCGCCGCCCGCCGCGATCGGGGCGGTGCCGCCGACGCTCACGATGTTGCCGACGCGCACCGCGCGCGAGAAGCCGATGATTGGCTCGAGATAGGAGCCGGAGCTTACCAGCTGGCGGTTGGTCATCTGTGCCTCCCTCAGAAATGCGCGATCACCGGCACGTGGTCGGACGGCTTCTTAGTCCAGCCGCGGGCCGGGGTGACGATTTCGGCGCTGGTGGTGTGCGCTGCGACGTCGGAAGTGGCCCAGATATGGTCGAGCCGCCGGCCGCGATTGGAGGTCTCCCAGTCGAGCGCGCGATAGCTCCACCACGAGCTGAGCTTCTGGCCGTAGGGGAGGTGCTTGCGCACGAGGTCGGTCCAGCCGTGGTTGCCGGTGAGCAGCGCATCGAGCGCTGCCGTCTCGACCGGTGTGTGGCTCACGATCTTCAACAGCTGCTTGTGGCTCCAGACGTCATCGGGGTGCGGGGCGAC
>CAYRZM010000264.1:0-8096 GCA_964428685.1 uncultured Devosia sp.
GATCGTCCCCTTGCGAGGTTTGGGCTTAACGCTGGCGGCAGGACTCGCCAGCCTGAACCCCACTCCGAAATCCTGCCGCCCGCGAGGCATTGCGCCTCATAAATATCCCAAGGGGCGCACGTGCCTCGCGGGCGCCGTCCACCCCGACGGCGGAGACGTCGCGGAGACGGTCCGGGCCACCGGACGACGGCGCTCGCCCTTCAAACCGTTGCGCCCGAACGCATATAAAGATATCTTTATATCCCGAAAGGAGCCCCATGGCGGACTCGGCGACATTAGTGGGGCGGCTGCGCGCGGCGGGGGAGGCGACCCGGCTGCGGCTGCTCGCGCTCCTCGCCGACGGCGAGCACTCGGTCAAGGACCTGACCGAAATCCTCGGCCAGAGCCAGCCGCGCGTGTCGCGGCACCTGAAGCTCCTCGCCGACGCCGGGCTCGTCACCCGCAACGCCGAGGGCGCGTGGGCGTACTACCGGCTGGCCAACGACGCTGCGGCCGATCTCGGCCGTTGGCTGGTGGCGCGGCTCGACGAGAACGACGCGGGGCGGGCGCAGGACCGGCTGCGGCTCGCGGCGGTGCGCGCCGAGCAGCAGGCGCAGGCCGCCGCCTACTTCGCCAAGGTCGCCGACCGCTGGGACGAGTTGCGGCAGCTGCACGTGCCCGAAGAGGCGGTCGAGGCGGCAATCCTCAAGATCCTCGCCGGCCGCGTCGTCGACCTCCTCATCGATCTCGGCACCGGCACCGGGCGGATGCTCGAGCTGCTCAAGGACCACTACCGGCGCGGCATCGGCATCGATGCAAGCCGCGAGATGATCGCGGTGGCTCGCGCCAAGCTCAGCGCCGCCAACATCGCGCATGCCCAGGTGCGTCTCGGCGACATCGTCGATCTCGACGAGACCGGCCGCGGCGCCGACGTGATCATCCTCCATCAGGTGCTCCACTATTTCGACGATCCGGGACGGGTGGTGGCGCAGGCGGCGCGGATGCTCAAGCCGGGCGGTTTGATGCTGGTCATCGATTTTGCGCCCCACGAGCTCGAATTCCTGGGGACCGAGCATGCGCATCGGCGGCTCGGACTTTCGCAGGCGCAGATGCAGGGCTTTGCGCACGCCGCGGGCCTGAGCGCTGCGGCGCCGCTGCGCTTTCCGCCGCGCAAGGGCAGCGAGGGGCTGACGGTCTGCCTCTGGCGGCTCAGGGACGAACAGGAGACGAGATGACCATCGCGGCCGAAGAACGTCGGAGCCGGGAGACAGGTGGGACGCCGTTCCAGCTGTCGTTCGAATTCTTCCCGCCCAAGACCGATGCGATGGAAGAGCGCTTCTGGGAATCGATCCACAAGCTTGCGCCGCTCCATCCGCGTTTCGTCTCGGTGACCTATGGCGCCGGCGGCTCGACGCGCGAGCGCACGCTGCGCATGGTGTCGCAGGTCCATGCCGAGACCGGCGTCGATGCCGCCGCGCACATCACCTGCGTCGGCGCGTCGCGCGACGAAGTCGACCAGGTCATCCACGCCTACAAGACCGCCGGCATCAAGCGCATCGTTGCCCTGCGCGGCGATCCGCCGGGCGGACCGGGCCAGCCGTTCGTGCAGCATCCGCAGGGCTACCGGTCGGCCGCCGAGCTGGTCGCCGGCATCCGCCGGATCGGCGACTTCGACATCTCGGTCGCCGCCTATCCCGAGAAGCATCCGCAGTCTCCCAACTGGGACGTCGAGATCGACAATCTCAAGCGCAAGCTCGATACCGGCGCGAGCCGCGCCATCACCCAGATGTTCTTCGACAACCGCTACTATTTCGATCTGCGCGAGCGTGCGGCGAAAGCGGGCATCACCGCGCCGATTATTCCGGGCATCCAGCCGATTCACGCATTCAAGCAGATCGCGGGCTTTGCCGCCAAGTGCGGCGCCACGATGCCCGACTGGGTCGCCGCGCGGTTCGACGGACTCGAGGACGACCCCGAGACGCACGCGCTCGTCGCTTCCGCCGTCGCCGCCGAGCAGGTGGTTGAGCTGGTCGATGCCGGGATCACCGACTTCCACTTCCTGACCCTCAACCGCTCCAACCTCGTCCTGGCGCTGGCGCGGCTGCTCGGGGTCCGCCCGAGCTAGAGGAAGGCGAAAATGCGGCATCTCCATTCAGCGCGGGTTCAGCCGCCTGAACCGACAATGAACGTGATGGCTGCGTTCAAAGTCTGGCCATGTTTGTCGCGTCCACCCATCAGCGGGGTGGGGCGTGCGTGAGTGGATACAGCAGATGAGACTCAATCCCAAAGTTGCGTGGGGACTTGCGTGGGCGGGGCTGGCGGTGGTTGTCGCCGTGCCGTCCCTCGATTTCTTCACCGGCAAGAGCGGCACCGCCGCGGTGCTGACCTCGACCACCGATCCGGTGAAGTCGGCCGCGGTCACCACCACCGTCACTCCCACCGGCATCGTGATCACGCCGGCCGGCAACACGCCGCCGGCCGATCCGGTCTCCTCTTATCTGACGACCAACAAGCAGCTGCCCTCCTACATTTCGAGCGGCGCCGGCTCCGCCCCGACGCAGGTCGCGACGCTCGAGCAGCCCGCGGTCGTCGCGCCGGTGCCGTTCCCGTCATGGGCGCGTCCACCCGATGCGCCTCCGGCGTCGCCGCCGGTGACGGATCCGGCTGCCGCTCCGCCGGTCGCGCAGGCGTCGAGCCAGCCGGCGGTCATCGTCGACGAGAACGACCTCGCGACGCAGCAGGCCGAGGCGCAGCCCGCGGCTGCCGGTCCCGTGCCGCCCGAGCCGATCGTCGACGACAGCGCCAACTGGCGCGCCCCCGGCCTCGAGAAATATCTCGACCGCAACGGCCTGCTCGACACGGCACCGCCGCGCAGCACCGCCTCGGTGACCGTCGTCAATCGCCCCGCGGGCAACTACGATCCCAACGGCTTCTATCTGAGCGACGGACCCAACAACGCGCGGGCCGAGCGCCGCGCGCGGGTCGAGCAGCTGTTCAACGATGACAACAGTTCGGACGATTCCGGCTTTACCCTGTTTTGACCACCGGGACCCCGCCGCGTATGGTCCCGCCCGCTCACGGGGCAGGACAATGGCGTCGGTCTGGCAGCGGCTCGCGGAAATCGTCGGATCGGCCAGCCAGCGCACCGGCGTGGTGGGCTCGATCGTCACGCTGCTCGATCCCGACACCTGGCTGCCGGGCGGCCGCGACGCAGCCTTCACCCTCGCGCTGATCGCGCTTTCGGCCAAGATGGCGGTGAGCGACGGTGTCGTCACCGCCTCCGAGCTCCGGGCCTTCCAGCGCACGGTCGAGATCCCGCCCGAGATCGCGACGCAGGTCGACCGGCTGTTCCGTCTCGCCCAGCAGGACGTCGCCGGGTACGACGCCTACGCCCGCAAGGTGCGCCGGTTCTTCGCCCGGGAACCCGACACGCTCGAGCACGTGCTCGACGGCCTGTTCTACATCGCCTCGGCCGACGGGCTGATCCACGAGAACGAGCTCGAATATCTGAAGACCGTCAGCGACATCTTCGGCTTCGACGATGCCCGCTTCGAGCAGATCGCGGCGCAGCACGTGGTGCTCGACACGGGGGTCGATCCCTACCTCGTTCTCGGCCTGATGCCGGGCGCCGACCGCAGCGAGGTCCGGCGGGTCTATCGGGCGCTGGTGGCCGAGCATCATCCCGACCGGCTCATCGCCAAGGGCGTGCCGGAGGAGCTGATCGACCTCGCCACCGCCCGCATGCAGGCGATCAACCAGGCCTACAACAAGATCATCAAGCTGCCGCCGCCACGTCCCGCAGCTTGACGGAGGGCCGTAGAAGAAGGCGACCGAGGGAAGGTTCGGCTTGACGCTGAGGCGCTTTGCCCGCACATAGCGCCCGCCAGTTGACCGGGTGGCCGCACTCAAAAGGTGAGGAAAGTCCGGGCTCCATCGAAATACGGTGACGGCTAACGGCCGCCGGGGGCGACCCCAGGGAAAGTGCCACAGAGAGCAGACCGCCCCGTAAGGGGTAAGGGTGAAAGGGTGCGGTAAGAGCGCACCGCGGGACCGGCAACGGAACCGGCACGGCAAACCCCACCGGGAGCAAGACCAAATAGGGATGACGCGGGGCAACCCAGCCGGTTTTCGAGGCCTGTCATCCGGGTTGGTTGCTTGAAGACGCCGGCAACGGCGCCTCCAGAGGAATGGCCGCCACGCATGGAGTTATCCATGCCCTACAGAACCCGGCTTATAGGTCAACTGGCGCTTCTCTCCGGGACTGGTTTGCTTAATGGAATCTCAACCGCGGTTGGCGAAAGTGGGCCGATTGCGTACCGGCCCGGCGGTCGGGGTGGAGTTGTCGTCCGAGATGGCCAGGCCGGTCAGCGAGCAGAGTGCACCGCATCTGCCGGTGCTCCTCTCCGAGGTGCTTGCAGCCCTCGCGCCGCTCGAGGGGGCGCGGATTGTCGACGGGACCTTTGGGGCCGGCGGCTATTCGCGGGCGTTGCTCGCGGCGGGTGCCTCGGTGACCGCCATTGACCGCGATCCGTCCGTCCGCGTCTTTGCCGATGGGCTCGTGGCGGAATTTCCGAGTCGGTTCAGGTTCGTAGCCGGAACATTTGCCGAGCTGGATCAGCTCGCAGACCGCCCGGTGGACGGTGTCGTTCTCGACATCGGCGTCTCCTCGATGCAGCTCGATCAGGCAGAGCGCGGCTTCTCGTTCATGCAGGAGGGGCCTCTCGACATGCGGATGGGCAGCGATGGCAAGACCGCCGCCGATCTGGTCAACGCGCTCGATGAGGCCGATCTGGCGAACCTGCTCTTTGCGTATGGCGAGGAGCGCAAGTCGCGCCGCATCGCACATTCGATCGTGGCGGCGCGGGCGGCCGAGCCGATCGCCACGACGGCGCAGCTCGCGCGACTGATCGAAAAGGCCATCGGCCGCAGGCCTGGCGATGCGCATCCGGCGACACGGTCGTTCCAGGCGCTGCGCATCGCGGTCAACGACGAGTTCGGCCAACTGGTCGAGGGGCTGTTCGCGAGCGAGCGGCTGCTGGGCGAGGGCGGCCGGCTCGCAGTGGTGACGTTTCACTCGCTGGAGGATCGCATCGTCAAGCGCTTCTTCGAGCCGGAAAAGGGCGGTCCGGCCCAATCGCGGCATCTGCCGGCAGCGATCTTCGAGCGCCATCGCTGGATCGATGTCGGCCGCGCCGTGAAGCCCTCGGCCGCGGAGCTCTCCCGCAATCCGCGATCCCGCTCCGCTTTGCTCCGCTCAGCGCGGCGGTCGGCCGAGCCGGCGCGTCCGGTGAGCCGCGCAGGCCTCGGCGTGCCCGAGTTGCGGGGCGTGGCATGATCCGCACGCTCAATCTGCTCCTGGTGGGGACATCGATCTTCGCCCTGGTCGGCGTCTACGCCCTCAAATATTCCGTCGAGGATACGGCGAACGAGAAGGCATCGCTGCAGCGCAGCATCGATCGCCAGCAGGCCGACCTGTCGCTGCTCAAGGCCGATTGGGCCTTCCTCAACCAGCCGGCCAACGTGGCGCCCACGGTCAACCGGCACATCGCCGAGCTCAAACTCCAGCCGCTGTCGCAGGATCAGTTCGGCAACTTCTCCATCCTGCCGATGCGCCTCAAGGCGCCCGATACGCAGGCGCTGGATTCGCTGTTCGAGTCGCTCAATTCGGGCGTCGATCCGATCACGCAGATCATCACGGAGTCCAACTGATGGTCGCGCTCGACGCCGACAGCCTGCCGATTGCCTTCGAGGGCGCGCAGAAGCTGCGCCGCGGGCTGACACGGGCGCGCATCCGCTGGGTCATCATCGTGCTGCTGCTGATGTTTGCGGCGGTCGCGGGGCGGCTCGTGCAGCTGGGCATGGTGGTCCAGGACAATTCCATCGAGGGACGGCCACGCGACGTGATCACGGCGACGCGGCCGGCGATCCTCGACCGCAACGGGCTCGAGCTTGCCGTGGACATCCGTGTGCCGTCGCTTTTCGCCGAGCCGCGCCGGATCATCGACGCCCAGGAAGCGGCGGCCGCGATCCATTCGGTGCTGCCCGATCTCAACGTCGACTGGCTGCGCGACCGCCTGACCGGGGACAAGGGGTTCGTCTGGATCAAACGCGAGCTGACGCCGGCGATCGAAGACAAGATCATGCAGCTCGGCATCCCCGGGCTGGACTTCGTCACCGAAAGCAAGCGCTTCTATCCCGGTGGCAACGAATCCTCGCACATCCTGGGTGCCGTCAACATCGACAACCAGGGCATCGCCGGCATCGAGAAGGCGATGGACAATGACGACGTGGCGCTGCTGCAGCAGGTGGGTCTGGCGCGCGGCAACGATCTGGCGCCGGTCAACCTCTCGATCGACCTGCGCGTCCAGCATGTGATGCACGACGCGCTGACCGATGCCATGAGCCGCTACCAGGCGGTCGCCGCGTCCGGCATCATGATGGACATCAAGACGGGCGAAATCCTCGGGCTGGTCTCGCTGCCAGATTTCGACCCGAACGATCCTGTAACGGCGCTCCAGAAGGAGAGCTTCAACCGCATCACCGCCGGTATCTACGAACTCGGCTCGACCATGAAGTCGGTGACCATCGCGGGCGCCCTCGACAGCGGCAAGGTCAAGATCACCGACAGGTTCGACGCGCGCTTCGGTGTGCGCTTCGGGCGCTTCACTATCACCGATTTCCACGGCAAGAACCGCATTCTCACGCTGCCCGAAGTCTACAAGTATTCCTCGAACGTCGGCGCCATCCACATCATGCAGCAGTGGGGCAAGGAGAACTTCCGGGCGTTCCTCCACAAGATGCATTTCGACGAGCCCGAGCCGCTGCAGCTGCCGGAGCGCCGGGACCCTGTGGTGCCCAAGACGTTTTCGGACATCGTTGCGGCGACGGCTGCGTTTGGCCACGGGCTGTCGGTCTCGCCGGTGGCCATGCTGCGCGCCATGGCGGCGTTCGCCAATGGCGGCGTGATGGTGATGCCGACGCTCTACAAGACCAGTCTCGAGGACGCGCAGAAGACCTACGAGCAGGTGGTGTCGGAAAAGACCAGCGAAGAGATGCGCTACATCATGCGCCTCAATGCGCTCGAAGGCTCCGGCACGCGCATGAACAAATTCGCCGCAGGCTACCGCGCGGGCGGCAAGACGGGCACGGCGGAAAAGGTCGTCAATGGGCGTTACGACAGCTCCAAGGTGCTGTCGCTGTTCGCCTCGGTGTTCCCGCTCGACAAGCCGCGCTACGCGATGATGATCCTCGTTGACGATCCGCACACCGAGCCGGGGCAGGGCGGCCACACCGCCGGCTGGAACGCGGGCGAGGCCACGGGCCGCATCATCGCCCAGGTGGCGCCGATGTTGGGGATCAGCCCTGATTTCAACCCAATGCTGGACGACGAGCTTCTCCCGCCCGAACTGCGTTGAGGCGATCGACGTGCCGTTTGCCCTAGAGGACCTGCTGAAGGGGACCCCGGTCCGGGTGCCACCGCTCCGCGTCAACGGCGTCAACGCCGATAGCCGCGCGATCCAGCCCGGGGACGTCTTCTTTGCGACGCCGGGCCTGCGCACCCATGGCGATGCTCACGCGGCGCAGGCGCGCGAACGGGGCGCCGTCGCGATGGTCACCGATCGCCCGCCTACGTCCGATCCGGGCATTCCCGTGGTGCTGGTCGACGACGTCCGTGCGGCCTATGCGCGCGCCGCCGCGGCACAGTTCGCGCCCCTGCCCAGGCACCTTGCCGCGGTGACGGGGACCAACGGCAAATCTTCGATTGTGTCGTTCGTGCGGCAGATCTGGGCGGCGTGCGGAATTGAGGGCGCGAGCCTCGGAACGGTCGGCATCGAGACGGCGGCCGGTCTTGTGCCCGGCGAGCTCACGACTCCGGATGCACGCGCTCTGGCCGAGGCCCTCGGCCGGATCGCGGAGCAGGGGCTCGACCATGTCGCGCGCGCGGCCGCGAGCCAGGGACTCGATCAGCGACGGGTGGATGGCCTCCGCTTCGAGGCGGTGGCCTTCACCAACCTCAGCCGCGACCATCTCGATTACCACGCCGACATGGCGGCCTATCGCGATGCCAAGCTCCGCCTGTTCACCGACCTCATCGCCGAAGGGGGCGCTGCGGTCGT
>CAYRZM010000265.1:0-1618 GCA_964428685.1 uncultured Devosia sp.
TCGACGGGCCCTGGGCGCGTCGATCGCGACGGCCGCCATCCTGCTTTTGGCGCCCGCGCTCAGCACCGCCGCGTCCGCGGCGACGCTGACCGTCGCCGCCACCGCCGGCCCGACCGGCCTTGATCCCACCACCTCGAGCAACGGCGTGCCGAGCGTATGGTTTCCCAACCTGAGCTACGCCGCCCTCATCTGGCGTGCCCCCGATGGCACGGCGCAGCCGGGCCTCGCCATGGACTGGAAATATTCCGACGACCGCCTGTCCTTCGTCATGAACCTCCGCTCCGGCGTCAAGTTCAGCGACGGAAGCACGATGACGGCCGACGACGTCGTCGCCTGGCTCAAGCACTACAAGGAGAAGGGCTCGTTCACCGCCTGGCTCGCCAACGTCTCCGACATCTCGGCGACCGGCCCGCTGCAGGTGACGCTGAAGCTCTCGACCCCCGACCCGATGCTGCCCTACGGCCTCGACCAGGGCGGCATGGCCGGCGACGTGGTCGGCCCCAAGGGCCTCGCCGACCCGCAGTCGCTCGGCTCCACCACCGATGGCGCCGGCCCCTACATGATCGATCCGGCGACCACCATCCTCAACAACCAGTATGTCTACGTGAAGAACCCCTACTACTGGGATCCGAGCAAGCAGCACTGGGACAAGGTGGTCATCAAGATCATCTCGGACGGCAACGCCATCCTCTCGGCGCTGAAGACCGGCCAGGTCCAGGTCGCCGAAGGTGCCGCGACGGAAGCCGACGCGGCGGAAGCCGCCGGCCTCAAGATCTACAGCGCCCCCTCGGCCATGCTCGGCATGTATATCGGTGACATCGACGGCAAGATCGTGCCCGCCCTCAAGGACGTGCGCGTCCGCCAGGCGCTCAACTTCGCCATCGACCGCAAGGGCATCGTGAGCTCGCTCTACGGCAAGTACGGCCGGCCCACCGATCAGTTCGTGCCCGAAGGCATCGGCGGCTATTTGAAGAGCCTCGAGGACTTCTATCCCTACGATCCGGCCAAGGCCAAGCAACTCCTCGCCGATGCCGGCTTCCCCAACGGCTTCAAGTTCACTCTCGTCGAGCAGCCCGCCGTCTCGAGCGGCGACCTCATGGCGCAGGCCATGGTCGCCAACTGGAAGGACATCGGCGTCGACGTGACGCTGAAGCCGACCGACTCGTTTGCGACCTATGTGCCGCTGATGGGCACGCAGCAGTACCCGGCCACCACGCTCACCTTCAACTACTCGGTGCAGCTCACCGACACCCAGCAGCTCGTCACCAACCCGGCCCTCTACAACTACATGGGCTTCACCGACCAGAAGGCCAACGACCTCGCTTCCGCGCAGCGCAAGCAGGACATCCAGTCGCCGGAAGGCATCAAGGCCGCCGAGGCGTCGGAAACCTACATGGTCGAAACGCCCGGCCTCGTTCCGGTGGTGAGCGTCGACGCCCTGCTGTTTGCAACCGGCGACGTCGCCGGACTGGAATTCACGACCTATCCGTGGTCCGATCCGACCAACTGGAAGCCGGCCAAGTAAGATAGACTTTTACCTCCCGGTGGCGGGGGGCCGCCCGCGGGTGGCGGGGCCCCCGACCGCCACCCCAAGTACCAGCGTAGAAGGAGAGGCCCG
>CAYRZM010000266.1:0-6469 GCA_964428685.1 uncultured Devosia sp.
GCGAGAACTTCCTTGATCTCGTTGAGCGACTTGCGGCCGAAGTTCGGGGTGCGGAGCATTTCCGCCTCGGTCTTTTGGATCAGGTCGCCGATGTAAACGATGTTGTCGTTCTTCAGGCAGTTGGCCGAGCGGACGGAGAGCTCGAGCTCGTCCACCTTCTTGAGCAGCGCGGGGTTGAAGGCGAGCTCGGGGACGGAATCCTGGGCCTTCTCCTTGGTCGGCTCTTCGAAGTTGACGAACACCGAGAGCTGGTCCTGGAGGATGCGGGCGGCGTAGGCCACCGAATCTTCCGGCGTAATGGCGCCGTTGGTTTCGACCGTAAGGGTCAGCTTGTCCTTGTCGAGGCTCTCGCCGGCGCGGGTGGCGTCGACCTTGTAGGAGACGCGGCGGACGGGCGAGAACAGCGAGTCGACCGGGATGAAGCCGATCGGGGCGTCTTCCGGGCGGTTCTTGTCGGCCGCGACGTAGCCCTTGCCGGTGTTGACGGTGAATTCGATGTTGATCTCGGCGCCGTCGTCGAGGTGGCAGATCACCAGCTCGGGGTTCAGCACTTCGATGTCGCCGGTGACGCGGATGTCGTTGGCGGTCACGGCGCCCGGGCCCTGCTTGTGGAGGGTGAGGCGCTTGGGGCCCTCGCCCTGCATCTTGAGGGCGATTTCCTTGACGTTGAGCACGAGGTCGGTGATGTCCTCGCGCACGCCGGGGAGCGACGAGAATTCGTGCAGGATGCCGTCGATCTGGATGGCGGTGACCGCCGCGCCCTGCAGCGACGAGAGCAGCACGCGACGCAGCGCGTTGCCGAGCGTCAGGCCATAGCCGCGCTCCAGCGGCTCGGCGACGACCGATGCCACGCGATTGTTGTCGCTGCCCGAAACGAATTCCAGCTTGGTCGGCTTAATGAGCTCTTGCCAGTTCCTCTGGATGGTCACGGTGACGTCCTTTCAAAAGTGCGGCGCTCGCCCGCCGCTCGGCCGCAAGTACCAAATGGGCATCCGGCCGCGGGGGAGGCGCGGCCCGGTGCCAAACCCAATCAGACGCGGCGACGCTTGCGCGGCCGGCAACCGTTGTGGGGGATCGAGGTCACGTCGCGGATGGAGGTGACGTTGAATCCGGCTGCCTGGAGCGCACGAAGCGCCGATTCACGGCCTGAGCCGGGACCGCGGACTTCGACCTCGAGGGTCTTCATGCCGTGTTCCTGGGCCTTCTTGGCCGCATCTTCCGCTGCAACCTGCGCGGCGTAGGGGGTCGACTTGCGCGATCCCTTGAACCCCATGACGCCCGACGACGACCAGGAGATGGTGTTCCCCTGAACGTCGGTGATGGTCACCATGGTGTTGTTGAAGCTGGCGTTCACGTGAGCAACGCCGGAAGTGATGTTCTTGCGCTCTTTGCGTTTGACGCGAGCGCCTTCGGGTTTGGCCAATTTCGTTCCTTTGCTTCGATATCGGCGCTGCCGTAGTTCCAGCAGCTACATCGGGCGGCGCGAGGAGGTGCCTCGCGAGCCCAGATTACTTCTTCTTGCCGGCGATCGGCTTGGCCGGACCCTTGCGGGTGCGCGCATTGGTGTGGGTGCGCTGGCCACGGACCGGCAGGCCGCGGCGATGACGCAGGCCGCGATAGTTGCCCAGGTCCATCAGCCGCTTGATGTTCATCGCCACGTTGCGGCGAAGGTCGCCCTCCACGACATAGTCGCGGTCGATGGTCTCGCGGATCTGGATCACTTCGGCGTCGGTCAGCTCGTTGACGCGGCGCTCGGGCGGTATTCCCACCTTCTTGCAGATGTCCTCGGCGAACTTGTCGCCGATGCCGTGGATGTATTGCAGGGCAATAACCACACGCTTGTTCGTCGGAATATTGACGCCAGCGATACGAGCCACGTCGTGCTCTCCTTCATGCCGGCTCCGCAGAGATAGGAGCCGTTTTCATAACAACAAGGGACCGGAGTCCGACCCCTCACCCATCTGAGGAACCGAATCCAGCCCAAGCGATCTTTGAGACTGGCGCGGTTCTATTGGCCGATTCTCCCAGAGTCAACTGGTAGAAACGGCCCTGTTCCTAGTCTTTCGCGGCGCTCAAGGCGTCGTGAATAGCGGCCGTCACGGCTTCCACGGGAGCCATGCCGTCCACGGTCCTGAGCAGCCCCTTGCCGCGGTAATATTTCACCAGCGGCTCGGTCAGCTCGCGGTAGACATCGAGCCGCTTGCGCACCACTTCGGCGCTGTCGTCGGCCCGGGCGCCGCCCGTCTCGCTCGCCCGCTTGGCGACCCGGCTCACCAGAGTATCAGTGTCGGCGGTGATCTCGATCACCGCGTTGAGCCTGAGCCCCTTTTCCGCGAGCATGGCGCCCAGGGCGTCGGCCTGCGGAATGGTCCGCGGGAAGCCGTCGAGGATGAAGCCCTTGGCGCAGTCGGGCTGATCGATCCGCTCGGAGACGATGCCGTTGACGATCTCGTCGGAGACGAGATCGCCGCGATCCATGATCGCCTTGGCGGCGAGGCCCATGGCGGTCTTGTTGGCTATGGCCTGGCGCAGGATGTCGCCGGTCGAGAGCTGCGGGATGCCGAGCTCGTTGACCAGGATCTTGGCCTGCGTGCCTTTGCCGACGCCCGGCGGTCCGAGAAGGATCAGCCTCAACGCTTCCGTCCCCCGAGCCGCGAGCGCTTGACCAGGCCCTCATACTGCTGGGCGATGAGGTGGCTCTGGATCTGGCTGATGGTGTCGAGGGTCACCGTCACCATGATGAGGAGCGAGGTGCCGCCGATGAACTGGCTGACATTGAGCTGGCTGTGGATCAGCTCGGGGATGAGCGCCACGACGGTCAGGTAGATTGCGCCGACGACGGTGATGCGGGTCAGCACGTAGTCGATGTGCTGCGCGGTCCGCTCGCCCGGCCGGATGCCCGGGATGAAGCCGCCGGAACGCTTGAGGTTGTCGGCGGTGTCCTGCGGGTTGAAGACGATCGAGGTGTAGAAGAACGAGAAGAAGATGATCAGCACGCCGAAGAGGATGAGATAGAGCGGCTGGCCGCGGCCCAAGAGCGCGGCGGTGACGCTCAGCCACTGCGGGGCATCGCCGCGGGCGGCGAAGGAGGCGATGGTCGCCGGCAGCAGCAGCAGCGACGAGCCGAAGATCACCGGGATCACGCCCGAGGTGTTGAGCTTGAGCGGCAGGTGCGACGTGTCGCCCTGGAACATCTTGTTGCCGACCTGGCGCTTTGGATACTGGATCAGCAGCCGCCGCTGGGCGCGCTCGAAGAAGACGATCACCGTGATGACGACAATGGCCAGGACCGGCAGGCCGATGGCCCAGAAGCCCGGCAGCGCGCCCTGGCGCAGCAGCTCGAGGGTCTGGACGATGGTGGTCGGCAAGTTGGCGACGATGCCGGACATGATGATCAGCGAGGTGCCGTTGCCGACGCCGCGCGAGGTGATCTGGTCGCCGAGCCAGACGAGGAACATGGTGCCGCCGACCAGGGTGATGATGGTCGAGATGCGGAAGAACCAGCCCGGATTGAGCACGACACCCTGACTGCCCTCGAGCCCGATGGCGATGCCGTAGGCCTGGATGGCGCAGAACACGACCGCCAGATAGCGGGTGTACTGGTTCATCTTGCGGCGGCCGGCTTCACCCTCTTTCTTGAGGGCTTCGAGGCGCGGCGAGGCGGTCGAGATCACCTGCACGACGATCGAGGCGGTGATGTAGGGGATGAGGTTGAGCGCGAACACCGCCATGCGGTGCACGGCGCCGCCGGCGAACAGGTCGAACATCCCGAAGATGCCGGTCTGGGCCTGCTGGAAGGTCTGCGCGTAAGCCTGCGGGTCGATGCCCGGGACCGGGATGTAGGTGCCCAGCCGGTAGACGAGCAGCGCGCCGAGGGTGAACAGAATGCGCTGCTGCAGGACCTTGGCTTTCGCAAAGGTCGAGAAATTGAGGTTTCGGGCCAGCTGCTCGGCTGCGGACGCCATGATTGCTCCCTGTCGCCTATGCGACCTGCACGCAGGCCGCCGGCTTCATCTGAGTGGGGCTCGGCGCGATCAGGCGTCAGCCTTGGTTTCTTCGGCCTTGGGCATATCGATCTTGCCGCCGAGGGCTTCAATAGCCTGGACGACGCCGGCACTGGCGTGGACGACGTTGAAGGTGACCTTCTTGGCCTTGAACTCGGCGGCACCGAGCACGAGCCGGACGCCGTCGAGCGGGCGGCGGATGACGCCGGCCTTCACGAGCGCGGCGGCGTCGATGACGCCCTTGTGGTCGAGCTTGCCGCTGTCGATGTAGGCCTGGATGCGGTCGAGGCGCACGGCGTTGTAGCGGGCCGGCCGGTGCACGTTGAAGCCGCGCTTGGGCATGCGCATGTGGAGCGGCATCTGGCCGCCCTCGAAGCCGCCGATGGCGACGCCGGAGCGACCCTTCTGGCCCTTGCCGCCGCGGCCGCCGGTCTTGCCCTTGCCCGAGCCGATGCCGCGACCGACACGGATGCGGGCCTTGCTGGAGCCGGGATTGTCGCGAAGTTCGTTGAGGCGCGCCATTTCAGTCTGTCCTTATGTCTTCCGCCCTGTCCTGTCGGCGCCGGCAGGCGCCGCCATTCCAGCCGCGGGTTCTATTTGTCGCCGACGACGCGCACGAGGTGCGGGATCTTGTTGATCATGCCGCGCACTTCCGGCGTGTCCTTGAGGGTCCGCTGCCGGCGGATCCTGTTGAGGCCGAGCCCGACCAAAGTCGCCCGCTGATCCGCCTGGCGACGGGCGGGAGACGCGATCTGCTCGACGGTTACGGTCTTGTCCGGCATCTCAGGCCTCCACCTGTTCCTGGCCGCGGCGGGCCTGGAGGTCCGACACCTTGATGCCGCGGCGGGCCGCCACGGAGCGCGGGCTGTCCACCTGCTTGAGCGCATCGAAGGTCGCGCGGACCATGTTGTAGGGGTTCGACGTGCCGGTCGACTTGGCGACGATGTCGTTGATGCCGAGGGTCTCGAACACGGCGCGCATCGGGCCGCCGGCGATGATGCCGGTGCCGGGCACGGCGGCGCGCAGCACCACCTTGCCGGCGCCGTGGCGGCCGGTCACGTCGTGATGGAGGGTGCGGGCTTCGCGCAGCGGCACGCGGATGAGCTGGCGCTTGGCCTGCTCGGTCGCCTTGCGGATCGCCTCTGGAACCTCGCGGGCCTTGCCGTGGCCGAAGCCGACGCGGCCCTTCTGGTCGCCGACGACCACAAGCGCGGCAAAGCCGAAGCGCTTGCCGCCCTTCACCACCTTGGCGACGCGATTGATGTGGACCAACCGGTCGATGAACTCGCTGTCGCGCTCTTGAACGTCTCTCATTGTCTTTCCCTTCGCGCGATCAGAATTTGAGGCCGGCTTCGCGAGCGGCGTCGGCCAGCGCCTTGACGCGCCCGTGATAGAGGTAGCCGCCGCGATCGAAGATCACTTCCTCGACCTTGGCCGCTTTGGCGCGCTCGGCGATCAGCTTGCCGACGGCGACGGCGCCTTCGGACGAGCCGCCCTTGCCGGAGGACTTGACGTCCTTTTCGAGCGAGGAGGCCGAGGCAAGCGTCTTGCCCGACGTGTCGTCGATCACCTGCGCATAGATGTTCTTGTCCGAGCGGTGAACGCTCAGGCGCGGCCGGCCGTAAGCGCGGGCCTTGATGGCTTTGCGAACGCGCGCCTTGCGCCGTTCAGATCCCTTGAGGCTGATGGGCATCTCTCGCGTTCCTTACTTCTTCTTGCCTTCCTTGCGGGCGATGTATTCGCCCAGGTACCGCACGCCCTTGCCCTTATAGGGCTCCGGCTTGCGATAGGCGCGGATGTCCGCGGCCACCTGCCCGACCTGCTGCTTGTCCGGCCCGGTGACGGTGACGTCGGTCTGGGTCGGGGTCGCAATGGTGATGCCCTTGGGGGTGGTGAACACCACTTCGTGGGAGAAGCCGAGCGAGAGCTTCAGATCCTTGCCCTGCATGGCGGCACGGAAACCGACGCCCTGGATCTGGAGCTTCTTCTCGAAGCCGTCCTTGACGCCCTTGACCATGTTGGCGATCAGCGCCCGGGTCGTTCCCCAGGCGGCGCGCGCCTCCTGGCTGTCGTTGGCCGGCGTGATCTCGATGCCGTGGTCGGCCTGCTTGGCGTTCACGATGTCCATGAGGGTGAGCGACAGCTCGCCCTTGGGACCCTTCGCCGTCACCACGCGGTCCTTGATCGCGACGGTCACGCCGCTCACCGGAGCAATGGGCTTCTTGCCAGTACGGGACATTCTACTCTTCCTTCGGAGTCATCGTCGATGCCGACCCCTTCCAAGCCGAAGCCTAGAAGACGCGGCAGACTACCTCGCCACCCAGATTCTGGGACTTCGCTTCGTGATCGGCCATCACGCCCTTGGGGGTCGACAGGATCGACACGCCAAGGCCGTTCGCGACCGAGGGGATGTTCTTGACCGACACATAGACGCGGCGGCCCGGGCGCGAGACGCGCTCGATGGT
>CAYRZM010000267.1:0-9245 GCA_964428685.1 uncultured Devosia sp.
AGGATCGCGCCCGACGAGCCGACCAGCGCGCCGGTGATGATCAGCGCCGTGTTGCCGAGCGTGAAACCGATGCCCGCCGCCGCCCAGCCCGAATAGGAGTTGAGCATCGAGACGACCACCGGCATGTCGGCGCCGCCGATCGGGATGATCATCAGCCCGCCCAGCACCAGCGCGAGGAGCGTGATCAGCCAGAACAGCCACGGGTTGCCGCTCAGCACGAACCAGACGATCAGCGCCACCAGCACCACGCCGATGGCGATGTGGAGGAGGTGCCGCTGCGGCAGGATGATCGGCTTGCCGCTCATGTTGCCGTTGAGCTTGGCGAAAGCGATCACCGAGCCGGTGAAGGTGAAGGCGCCGATGGCGACGCCGATCGACATTTCGATCAGCGCCTCGAGCGTCACATGCCCGTCCGCCGCGAGGATGCCGAACGCCTGCGGCGCATAGAGCGCGCCCGCCGCGACGAACACCGCCGCCATGCCGACCAGCGAATGGAACGCCGCGACCAGCTGCGGCATGTCGGTCATCTTGACCTGCCGCGCCAGCACCGCGCCGATGCCGCCGCCGATGGCGATGCCGGCGATGACCAGCACCCAGCTCAGCCAGTCGGTGACGTTGGCGACGAGCAGGGTGGTGACGATGGCGATCGCCATGCCCACCATGCCGAAGATGTTGCCCTGCCGCGACGAGGCCGGGCTCGACAGCCCGCGCAGCGCGAGAATGAACAGCGCGCCCGCGACGAGATAGAGGACGGCGGCGAGATTGGCGTCGATCACTTGGCGTCAGCCCTTCTTCTTGTACATCGCCAGCATGCGCTGGGTGACGAGGAACCCGCCGAAGATGTTGACGCTGGCAAACACCAGCGCGATGAAGCCGAACACCTTGCTTACCCAGTTGGCGTCGGCGGCGAGGTGCGTGCCCACCGCCAGCAGCGCGCCCACCACGATCACCGACGAAATGGCGTTGGTCACACTCATCAGCGGCGTATGGAGCGCCGGCGTCACCGACCACACCACGAAATAGCCCACGAAGATCGCCAAGACGAATATCGACAGGCGGAAGGTGAAGGGATCGATCAAGTCCATGCCAAGTCTCCTGACCGCCCGCCCTGACTGAGCCTGCGGAGCCGAAATGAAACGCGGTTCTAGGCCGCGAGCTTGATGTTGGGATGGACGATCGCGCCGTCCTTGGTGAGCACCGTGGCCTTCACCAGCTCGTCGTCCCACGGCACGGCAAAAGCCTTGGTCTTCTTGTCGAACATCGTTTCGAGGAACGCCAAGAGGTTGCGCGCAAAGAGCTGGCTCGCCGAGGTCGCGAGCCGCGCCGGCACATTGCGGTAGCCGATGATGGTCACCCCGTTGGGCGTCGTCACCGTCTCGTCCGGCCTGGTCAGCTCGACATTGCCACCGCGCTCCGCCGCGAGATCGACGATCACCGAGCCCGGCGCCATCGACTCGACCATCGCCCTGCTCACGAGCTTGGGCGCCGGCCGGCCGGGGATCAGCGCCGTGGTGATGACGATGTCCTGCTTGGCGATGTGGGCCGCCGTCAGCTCCGCCTGCGCCGCCTTCTCCGCATCGGTCAGCTCGCGCGCATAGCCGCCCGAGCCCGACGCATCCTTGAGCGCATCGGTCATGATGAACTTGGCGCCCAGCGATTCCACCTGCTCGCCCGCCGCGGCGCGCACGTCGGTCGCGCTCACCACCGCGCCCAGCCGCTTGGCCGTCGCGATGGCCTGCAGCCCCGCGACGCCCGCCCCCATCACGAACACTTTGGCCGGCCGCACCGTGCCGGCGGCGGTCATCATCATCGGCATGGCGCGGTCGAACGCGACCGCCGCATCGAGCACCGCCTGATAGCCGGCAAGGTTCGCCTGCGAGGAGAGGATATCCATCACCTGCGCGCGCGTGATGCGCGGCATGAATTCCATCGCGACGGTGGTGACGCCGGCCTTGGCCAGCGCGTCGATCTCGCGCTCGTTGCCATAGGGGTCCATGCTGCCGATCACCAGCGCGCCCTTCGTGGCACCGGCCACCAGCTCCGCCGCCGGCCGCCGCACGGTGAGCACCACGTCGGCGTCCTTCACCACGTCCGCGGCCGCCGCCGACACCGTGGCGCCCGCCTTGGCATAGTCCGCATCCGGAAACCGCGCCGATGCGCCGGCCCCCGCCTCGATGCTGACGCTGGCGCCCAGCCCCACGAGCTTGCCAACGGTTTCCGGCGTCGCAGCCACGCGGGTTTCCCCCGGGGCGCGCTCACGCAGGACAGCTATCTTCATGAAGGTCTCCCCGCTGCGCCCGGCCGGGCGAATGCGGGCGGATGCCTGTCATAAAATGCCGTCGCTTGCAACGATTTCGGCGGGACTTTGCTGCCGCCGATTCCGGCATCCTCTGGCCTCGACTTTGCGGAACTCCGTCGGGCCAGTTGCGCCATGGAAAGGGCGAATCCCGCTCAAGTATTCGTGAAAATCCTTACCGGGCTGATGCAAGACGGCAACAATCAAGCCGGAACCAAGCAGAATCTTGGTCGGAAGGCGGCAAAATAGTCGAAAAAGACTCGGACTCCCCCCCGCGCGACGCTAAACCTCAACCAAGCGTTAAGAAATTCAGGGAGCGGACCAATGAAGAACGCCTTCAAGATTGCCCTGCTGGCCAGCGCCGGCATCTGCCTCACCTCCGTGGCGATCGCGGCGGATCTGCCGGAAACGGCACCGGTTGTCGCCCCGGCAATGGCGAGCAACGGCCAGTTCTACGCCGGCTTCAACGTGGGCTACGCCAGCGGCAATGCCGACCACCAGCCGGCAAACCCGCCAAATGCCCCGTTCGCGAATGGCTATGACATGGGGCTGAGCGGCTTCATCGTCGGCGGTCAGGTCGGCGCGATGTTCCACCTCGACAACAACATGGTCCTGGGTGTGCAGGGCGACGTCGACTGGTCGAACCTTGCGGGCGGCCCGCTCGTCACCGGCCAGCCGGCCGGCAACATCAGCCAGTCGATCAACTGGATCGCCACCCTCGAGGCCCGTTTCGGCTTCGACGCCGGCGGGTTCACTCCGTACCTTGCGGCCGGTATTGCCGCCGCCCAGGGCACGCGCAGCACCACGGCGGGTGGCGGTGTGAGCGACACCGAAATCCAGCCGGGCCTTAGCGTCGGTGCCGGCGTGGTGTTCCCGGTGAGCGACAACGTCAGCCTCGACCTCGAAGCGCGCTACCAGGCGTTCCGTGCCACGACCTACCAGACCGGTGGTCCGCATCCGCCGAGCGTGGCCCTCTCGGACACCTCGATCCGCGCCGGCCTGAACTTCAGCTTCTGATCGGATCGATCCGAATCCAAAGGGCGCCCATGGGGCGCCCTTTTCATTTGCCCGCCGCATCCGGCGGCGGGAAATCTTGAACCTGAGGGCTGCGTCAGCTCGCCATCCGCGGCCGGCGGAACACCCAGCCGATCCCCGGCGCCACGATGCCGATGAGGATCAGCAGCACCCCGAAGAACGGCTGCCCGGCGATCACGGCGGTGTAGAGCCCGATCACGATGAAGGCGAGCTGCACGATCGCCCACTTGACCAGCGAGGTGACCATCTCCCAGGTCCCCTCGTGCTGGGCGTAGTCCATGGCCTCGTGCCGCTCCTCGGCTTCCTGCTCGTCGATGATGGTCTCGTCTCTCATGCGGTCTGCCCCAGGTTGGGATCGGTGGCGTCCAGCTCGCCGATCAGTCGTTCGATCATCGACAGCCCGAGCGACCAGAAACCGGGGTCGCGCGCGTCGAGGCCGAAGGGCTTGAGCAGCTCCGAATGGTGCTTCGATCCGCCCGCCTTGAGCAGCTCGAAATAGCGCTCCGCAAACCCTTCGCTCGCCTTCTCATACTGAGCGTAGAGCGAGTTCACAAGGCAGTCCCCGAACGCATACGCATAGACGTAGAACGGCGAGTGGATGAAGTGCGGGATGTAGCTCCAGAAGATGCCATAGCCGTCGTTGAGCTTGATCCCCGGCCCGAGCGATTCCGCCGAAACCTCGAGCCAGATGGCGTTGAGCTCGTCGGTCGTGAGCTCCCCGTTCTTGCGCGCCGTGTGGACCCGCCGCTCGAACGTGTAGAACGCGATCTGCCGCACCACCGTGTTGAGCATGTCCTCGACCTTGGAGCTCAGCATCGCGAAGCGGTGCCGCCGATCGGTGGTCTTGTCGAGCAGCGACTGGAAGGTGAGCATCTCGCCGAACACGCTCGCCGTCTCCGCCAGCGTCAGCGGCGTGTTGGAGAGGATCGAACCCTGCGGCCCCGCCAGCACCTGGTGCACCCCGTGCCCGAGTTCGTGCGCCAGCGTCATCACGTCGCGGGGTTTGCCCAGATAATTGAGCATCAGGTACGGGTGCGCGCTCGGCACCGTCGGATGCGCGAAGGCCCCCGGCGATTTCCCGGGCTTCACCGGCGCGTCGATCCAGCCGCCCTTGAAGAAGGGCTGCGCCACCTCCGCCAGCCGCGGCGAGAAGCGGCCATAGGCCTCGAGCACGGTGTCGCGCGCCATATCCCAGGTGAACGTGCGCTCGTCGCTCGTCGGCAGCGGCGCGTTGCGGTCCCAGGCATTGAGCTGCGGCTTGCCGAACCACTTGGCCTTCATCTGGTAGTAGCGGTGGCTCAGCCGCGGATAGGCGTCGCGCACCGCCTGCTCGAGCGCGTCCACCACCTCGCGCTCGACCGAATTGGCCATGTGCCGGCTGTCGGCGATGTCCTTGTAGCCGCGCCAGCGGTCCGAGATTTCCTTGTCCTTGGCCAGCACATTGGTGATGTGCGTGAAGAGCCGCTTGTTGTCGTTGAGCGTCGCGTCGAGCGCATGGAACGCCGACTCGCGCTTCTTCTCGTCCGTGTCCGAGAGCAGGTGCAGCGTGCCCTCGATCGGCAGGGTCTCCCCGTTCACTTCGAACTTGAGGGCCGCCATCGACTCGTCGAACAGCCGGTTCCAGGCCGAAGCGCCGGTCACCGATTTTTCGTGGAACAGCTCTTCGAGCTTGTCGTCGAGCTGATACGGCTTGGCCTTGCGCAGCTCCCTGAACCAGTGCCGGTAGCGCGCGAGGTTCTCGTCCATCGCCAGCGCCGCCTCGATCACCGTGTCGTCGATCCGGTTGAGCTCGAGCTCCCAGAACAGGAGACCCGTCGAAAGATCGGTCAGCGCCTGCCCGATATCGCCGAGGAACTTCGCCTTCTCTGGATCCTGCGTATCGAGCGCGTAGCGCAGATACGAAAACGCCGCGAGCCGGCCGGTGACGTCGCCCAGCTTCTCGCTCCGCGCCACCGCCTCATGGAGCCGGCCGGCCTTCGCCAGTCCCTCGAGCTTGCCCTTATAGTCCGCCTCGAACGCCTTGGCCTCGGTGCGCGACCACTCGAGGTCGCGCTTGAGCTCGGCGGAATCGGCCCCCGGATAGAGGTCCGAAAAATCCCACTCCGGCAGCGTCCCGAATTCGTTGTGCCCGTTCTGGGCCGGAGCGGCAGGGGCGCGGAGGGGGTCGGTCATGGAACTCGCCTTATTTTTCAATGGGCCGGACCATAGTGATCGCGTCGGACCCGCTCAACCTCATGTTGCACCGCGTCCCCTTCGTAGGTACTACTTAGTAGTATCAAGGAGCACGTCATGTCCCAGAGCACGTCCATAAAACTCGCCGACGGCCTAAAGGATCGACTGAAGGCAATCGCTGAGGACGAGAACCGGAGTGCCAATTGGCTGATGAACGACGCCATTTCGAGCTACGTCGAGCGCAAGGAGAAGCGAAAGGCTCTGCTCGCCGAACTGCGGGAGGCGCATCGCGATTTCCAGGAAACCGGCCTGCACCTCACGCAGCAGGAGGTTGAAGACTGGATGGCGCGTCGAGCCCGCGGCGACCGAGCGCCCATGCCTAAGCCGCACACCTGAACCGGCATGGTTCTTCCGGTTGTCTGGTCACGGAAATCCCTGCGCGATCTTGATCGGCTCGAGCAGTTTCTGCGGGACAAGAACCCTCGGTCGGCGCAGCGGGCGATCGACGCGATTGTCCACGCGACGTACTTGCTTGCCGAATTCCCCGACGCCGGACGGCCGGCCGAGGACCTCGATCCGGAACACCGGGAGCTGCTTGTCGACTTTTCGAACGGCGGCTACGTCGTTCGATACAGCCATCTTCCCGCGCTCGTAGAGATCCTTGACGTCCGCCATCAGCGCGAGGACGCCTGGTGACGTCGGCGCCGGCTCCGCCTTAAGCGCCCCTTAACCGCCACCCTCAATCCTGCCTCGAAACGGCACAGCGCGATTCGCCGAGGGGTCGGAGGCATCGCGCCACAGTGGCTTGGGAGCCCGATGACACGCGTCCTCATCGTCGACGACGATCCCGTCCAGCTTCGCCTGACCGCCGAGATCGC
Source organism: uncultured Devosia sp. (assembly GCA_964428685.1). Taxonomy (GTDB): domain Bacteria; phylum Pseudomonadota; class Alphaproteobacteria; order Rhizobiales; family Devosiaceae; genus Devosia_A. The sequence goes on from CAYRZM010000267.1 coordinate 6,382, forward strand.
CCGCAGCGCCGGCTTTTTGCCGCGCACGGCGGCCGGCGGCGACGAAGCCCTGGGCATCCTTCGGGCCGAGCCCGGCTTTGCCGCGGTCATCCTCGACCTCGTGATGCCCGACCGCGACGGCATGGCGGTGATGGACGCCATGGCGCGCGAGGGGATCAAGACGCCCGTCATCGTCCAGACCGCCCGCTCCGAGCGGGAAACCGTGACCGCGGCGATGAACCGCGGGGCCGTCGATTTCTTCGTCAAGCCCGTGGCGCCCGAGCGGCTGATCGTCTCTCTCCGCAACGTCCTGCGCCTCCGCGAGCTCGAGGCTGCGCTCCGCGCCGATCAGCGGCTCCGTGCCGGCACGCTGACGCCCGCCGATCTCGTCGGCGCCTCCCCTGTCATGCTTCGGCCCCTCGGCCTCGTGGCGAAAGCAGCGAAGTCGCCGCTGCCGATCCTGATCGAGGGCGAAGCGGGGACCGGCAAGGCGCTCCTCGCCCGCGTCATCCACGGCAGCGGCGAGCGGGCGGGCAGGCCCTTCGTCATGTTCGACTGCGCCGCGCTCCCGGCCTCCGCCATCGACGCGGCGCTGTTCGGCCATCGCGGCGCCGGCCGGACCGAGACGGGCCGATTGGCCGAAGCCAATGGCGGCACACTTTATTTGCGGGAAGTGGGCGAACTGCCGGCCGACGCGCAGGAGCGGCTCCTCAGCCTCATCGAGTCCGGCACCGTCATGCCCGCCGGCGCCGGCCGCGCCGAACGCCACAACGTGCGCGTGATCGCCGGCACCAGCCGCCGCCTGCTCAATCTCGCGCAATCGGGCGAGTTTCGCGAAGATCTCTACTACCGGCTTAACGTCCTGCCGATCTACGTGCCGCCGCTGCGCGAGCGTCCCGAGGACATCGCCCCGCTCGCCGCCACCATGATCGCCCGCGTCGCCGCCGAGCTCGGCCGGCCCGCCGGCGCGCTCGCCCCCGAAACGCGCGCGCTGCTCCAGGCCTATGCGTGGCCCGGCAATGTGGGTGAGCTCGAGACCAGTCTCCATCGCGCCGCGGCGCTCGGCAGCGGCGGCGACCTCCAGCCTGCCGACTTCCCCCGGATCGTCGCGCAGATCGCGGGTCGCGACGAGGCCCTGCGGCTCGCGGCCAGCCTGCCCGTCGCTTCAGCTCCGGTTCACATCGACACCGTTAGGCCGTTGCGCCAGCGCAGCGAAGAACCGGAGGCCGCGCCCGACAGATTCATCGACGGCAACGGCGACATCCTCCGTCTCGACCACCTCGAGCGCGAGCTCATCGCCTTCGCGCTCAGCCGGCATGGCGGCCATATGTCCAGGGTGGCGCGGGCGCTCGGCATCGGCCGCTCGACCCTTTATCGCAAGCTGCGCGAATACGGGCTCGGCGAGCCCGAAAGCGATGCCGCGTGAGCGGCGTCTGGGGGTGACCTCGAGGTTCCCGTTGCATGAAGGACACATCGGCGGTCTCACAAAAAGGTGAGGAATTGCCGACGTTAAGACTTGTAGTCTAGGACCCGGTGCATCGTGCGATAGATGTCTGCGCCGGTTTTCGGCGGCACGAAGCGCCAGTCGAATCTGCGATCGCTCCGCGCGGCCCGCCCTCCCCGGCTGCCGCCGGCGCCCACAATTGACGGAGTGTGCCTTGCGCGTTCTTTTCGCGATGTTGATGGCCGGTGTGGCGCTCGCCGCCGCGGCCGTTCCCGGGCTGGCCCAGGACGCTTCGGCCCCCGCCGTCGTCGAGAAGGCGGCGCTGGTCGTCATCGCCCCGCCCAAGTCCGACATCGCCAAGATCATCAAGGCGAGCCTGCAGAAGATCTACTACGCCGCCGACCCGACCACCCGCGCCTATGCGCAGGCGCAGAAGCTCTACTACTTCTACGGCGCGCGCGGCTTCGAGCCGCTGTGGCTCACCCCAAACGCGGATGGCTCGTTCGCGTTCTCGCCGAATGCCGACAAGATCATGGCGGTGTTCAAGAACGCCGCTCTGGAGGGTCTCCGTCCGGCCGACTATCTCACCCCCGGCCTCGATCCCGCCGCCGCCGGCAGCGATCCGGACAAGCTCGCCGCGCTTGAAACGGCGTTCTCCTCGGCCGCCGTCAACTATGCGCAAGACCTCTATGGCGGCCGCGTCAATCCGCTCGACGTGAGCCCGAGCCTGATCATCGCGCCCAAGCGCATCGATCCGGCCGACATGCTGGTCAAGCTCGCCTCGTCCGACGATCCGGCCAAGCTCCTCGCGACGCTCGATCCGCCGCACAAGGAGTTCCAGCTGCTCAAGGCCGCCCTCGCCAAATTCTACGACGATGATGGGGTCAAGGTCGAACAGATCACCATCCCCGACGGTCCCTCGCTCAAGCCCGGCATGAAGGACGACCGCGTCCCGACGCTCCGCGACCGGCTCGCCGTCGAAGCACCGGAGATCCCCGAAGGCGCCAGCAACGCCACCGTCGACACCACCTACGACAAGGCCCTGGTCGATGCGGTCAAGGCGTTCCAGAAATCGATGGGCCTCACCGCCGACGGCATCCTCGGCCCCGGCACCGTCGCCGCTCTCAACAGCGGCAACAGCGTCAGCAAGGACGACATCCTCGCCAACATGGAGCGCTGGCGCTGGGAGCCCAACGACTTCGGCGCCTTCCACGTCGAGGTGAACATCCCCGAGTTCACTGTCTGGATCATGAAGGACGGCGCGCCCGTACATTCGACCCGCGTGGTCGTCGGCCGGCCCACCAACCAGACCCCGATCTTTTCCGACGAGATCGAGGACATCGTCGTCAACCCTTACTGGAACGTGCCGCCCTCGATCGCCACCAAGGAGATCCTGCCGGCGCTGCTCAAGGACCCCAATTACCTCGACAGCCAGAACATG
>CAYRZM010000268.1:0-33487 GCA_964428685.1 uncultured Devosia sp.
TGGGAAGGCTGGTGCAGCGGGCGGCGGCGGAGAACGTCGTTCCCGTGACGCTCGAGCTCGGCGGCAAGTCGCCGCAGCTGGTGTTTGCCGATGCCGATCTCGACCGCGCGCTGCCGTTCCTCGTCACCGCTGGCATCCAGAACGCTGGCCAGACCTGCTCGGCGAGCTCGCGCATCCTGGTCGAGCGAAAAATCCACGACGAGCTCCTGGCGCGCCTCGCCGAGCGCTACCGGGCGCTGCGCGTCGGGCCGGCCATCGCCGACCGCGACCTCGGGCCGATGGTCAGCGAGCGGCAGAAAGATGTGGTCAACGGCTTCCTCGGCGATCTCGGCGGCGCCGAGGTCGCAGCCCGCGGCACGATCGACGCCGACGCGCCCGGCACGGGCCACTACCTGCCCCCGACGCTCCTGTCGCGCGTGGCTCCGGACAATCGGCTGGCGCAGGACGAGATCTTCGGCCCGGTGCAGGTGGTGATTCCGTTCGACAGCGAAGAGGAGGCCGCCGCGATCGCCAACGGCACCGATTTCGGCCTCGTCGCCGGCATCTGGACCGCGAACGGCGGCCGGCAGATGCGGCTCAGCAAGGCCGTCCGCTCGGGCCAGGTGTTCATCAACAACTACGGCGCCGGCGGCGGTGTCGAGCTGCCCTTCGGCGGCACCGGAAAATCCGGCCACGGCCGCGAAAAGGGCATGGAAGCGCTCCACGGCTTCTCTGTGCTCAAGACGGTGGCGGCATGGCACGGCTGAGCGGCAAGACCGCGATCGTCACCGGCGGCGCCTCCGGGTTCGGCGCTGGCATCGTGCGCAAGTTCGTCGCCGAAGGCGCGCGGGTGATGATCGCCGACATCAACGCAGATGGGGCACGGGCGCTCGCGAAAGAGCTCGGGGCGTTCGCCCAGCCGGTGGATCTCACCAAGGCAGAGAGCGTTGCGGCAATGGCGCAAGCCGCGCTCACGGCATTCGGCACGCTCGACATCCTCGTCAACAATGCCGGCGTCTCGCACATGCCGGCGCCGCTCGATGAAATCTCGGAGTCCGATTTTGATCGCGTGGTCGCGGTCAACATCAAGTCGGTCTACCTCACGGCGCGCGCGCTCGTGCCGCACATGAAGGCCAACAAGCGCGGCGTCATCCTCAACATCGCCTCGACCGCCGCCGTGAGTCCGCGCCCGCGCCTCAGCTGGTACAATGCCAGCAAGGGCTGGCTGGTCACCGCGACCAAATCCATGGCGGTCGAGCTCGCGCCGCTCGGCATCCGGGTCAACGCGGTCAACCCGGTGGCCGGCGAGACGCCGCTGCTCAAGACGTTCATGGGCGAGGACACGCCGGAGATGCGGGCAAAATTCCTCGCGACGATCCCCCTCGGCCGCTTCTCGACCCCCGCCGACATCGGCAACGCCGCCTGCTACCTCTGCTCGGACGAAGCGAGCATGGTCACCGGCGTGGCGCTCGAGGTCGACGGCGGACGGGTGATCTGATCATGGCGCAGGACACGCTGGGCAACGAAGTAAGCGGAACGAGCCCGGCGACGCTGCGCGGCATCGACGATTTCATCGACGGTTTCCTCGGCTACGAGACCAGGGCAACCAACGTGCTTGCCGCGGCGGATGCCGATCCGGATTCGGTGCTGGCCAACACCTATGCCGGCTTCATCTGGATGTTCCTCGAGGCGGCGACCGCCGAAGCGCACGCGCAGATCTATCTCGACCGCGCGCGGGCCGCCGCAAAGGCCGCCAATCCGCGCGAAGCCCTGCTCATGAGCCAGCTCGAGCGCTGGATCGCCGGCGACATTCCAGCGGTGCAGCGGATCGGCGCGGGCATCGTCGATGCGTTCCCCACCGATCTCGCATCGGTGAAGCTGCATCAGTATTTCAGCTTCAACCGCGGCGACTTCCCGGCAATGCTGGCGATCGCCAAGAGCGCCGAAGCCGCCAATGCCAACAATCCGCACCTGCGCGGTATGCTGGCCTTCGGCTACGAGCAGATGCACCGGCTCGAGGACGCCGAGCGCGAAGCGCGGCGGGCGCTCGAGATCAAGGCGAAGGAGCCGTGGGCGCAGCATGCGCTGGCGCATGTGATGCTCTCGACCGGCCGGGTGAAAGAAGGCGTTGGCTTTCTCGGCGAGGCGCAGAAGACCTGGGTCGACCTCAACAGCTTCATGTACACCCACAACTGGTGGCATAAAGCGTTGTTCCACATCTCGCTCGGCGACAGTGCCGCCGTGTTCGATGCCTACGACCATCACGTCTGGGGGATCGAGCCCACCTATTCGCAGGACCAGGTGGGCGCCGTGTCGCTGCTGGCGCGGATGGAGATCGCGGGGCTCGATGTCGGCGACCGCTGGCAGGCGCTGGCCGAATATCTGCGGCCGCGTGCGCGCGATGTGATCCAGCCGTTCCTGACGCTGCAATATCTCTACGGTCTCGCGCGCGCCGACTTCGCCGAGGCGCGAATTCTGCTGCAGGCGGTGGAGGACAAGGCCGCGGCTTCGACCGCCTTCGACCGGCTGGTCTGGCGCGACGTGGCCCTGCCGGCGGCGCGCGGCGTCTATGCACATGCGCGGCGCGACTGGGCCGCGGCGGCGCGCCATCTCTCGATCGCCAATCCACGGCTCACCGAGATCGGCGGCAGCCACGCGCAGCGCGACCTCTTCGGCCAGCTGCTGCTCGATGCGCATCTCAAACTCGGCAACTCGGCCATCGCGGCGCAGATGCTCGAGAGGCGCCGCACCTGGGACCCGGACGGCGTGCCGCTCAATCGCGACCTCGCGCTCGTCCGCGCGCATCTCGCCGCATGAAACCGGGACCGCGCAACCTCATCACCGACGTGGCGGGCCTCCGCGTCGGCAATGCCGAGGACCACCGGATCAAGACCGGTACGACCGTGCTCGTCGCCGACCGGCCGTTCCGCGCGTCGGTCGACGTGATGGGCGGCTCGCCCGGCACGCGCGAGACCGACCTGTTGTCGCCGGACAAGCTGGTCGACGGGGTCGATGCGCTGGTGCTCTCGGGCGGCTCCGCCTACGGCCTCGACGCGGCGTCGGGTGTGAGCGATGGTCTGCGCGCCATGGGCCGCGGCTTTGCCTATGCCGACCTCACCATCCCCATCGTGCCTGCCGCGATCCTCTTCGACCTCGCGCATGGCGAGAAGAACTGGACCGCCAATCCCTACCGCGACCTTGGTGCGCGCGCACTGGCCGCGGCGTCGGAGATATTCGCGCTCGGCACGGCCGGCGCCGGCGTCGGGGCGACCGCCGCCGGGCTCAAGGGCGGCCTCGGCTCGGCCTCGCTGGTGCTGCCGGGCGGCTTCACGGTCGGCGCGCTGGTCGGGGCAAATCCCACCGGCGCCGTCACGGTCGGCGACAGCCGCCACTTCTGGGCCGCGCCGTGGGAGATCGACGGCGAGTTCGGCGGCGCAGGTGTTGCAACAGCCGCGGCCGACCTTGCGGCCGCCGCGCGCACCAAGCGCGAGTTCCTCGCCGAGATCGGCAGCACCGTCATCGCCATCGTCGCGACCGACGCCGACCTCAGCAAGACCCAGCTCAAGCGCATGGCGGTCGCCGCGCAGGACGGCATCGCGCGGGCGGTGTCGCCGTCGCATACGCTGGTCGACGGCGACCTCGTCTTCGCCGTGGCGACCGGCGCGCGGCCCCTCGCCGACCCGATCTTCGACGCCATCGCCATCGGCCACGCCGCAGCGGTGTGCCTCACCCGCGCCATCGCGCGGGCGGCTTACGAGGCGACGCCCGCTGCCGACGATCCGTTCCCGACGTGGCAGCAGAAGTGGGCACGCGCCCGTGGTTCAACCAGCTCACCATGAGGGCTACTGGAAATCTTGTGAGGACCTCATGGTGAGCCTGTCGAACCACGAGGTCCGGGCGGCGCTAAACGGGCTCCCAGCTCCCGGACTTTTCGGACCGGAAGATCGCGTCGATTACCTTCATCTGCCTGACCGCATCGTCGACGCCGTATTCGAGCTTGCGCTCGCCCAGCACCGCCAGCGCAAAGTTCTCGGCCATGGCCGAATACTGGTCGGTCGTCGCGATCGTTTCCCGGCGGGCGTCGGCGCGGTCGGGGGCGCCGCTGGTGCCGACGATGATCGTCGTCGGCCGGTCGGGCGGCGCGTTGTAGGGAATGACGATCTCGAGACTGCCCTTGGGGCCGATCGCCTCGAGCGACTGCCGACCCGAGCTCTGCGTGCCGCAGACGAAGCTCAGCTGCCGTCCCTCGCCGAAGTCGGCGATGACGCTCGCCAGCCGGTCAGTCCTGAAATTGGGGTCGCGATCGACCAGGGCGACGACACGCTTGGGCTCGGCCTCGAAGATGTAGCGCCCCGAGACCACGCAATAGCAGCCGATGTCGTAGATGCCGCCGCCGCCGATGTCGGCCTGGTTGCGCACATTGGCCGGATCGAGCAGGTGATAGAGGAACACGGCGCGGACGAGCTTGACCGGCCCCAGCTCGCCCGAGCGCACGATCTCGCGGGCGCGCGCCCATTGCGGATGGTGGCGCACCATGAAGGCTTCCTGGATCAGGATATTCTTGGGCGCGCCGCGCAGCTCCTCGGCCTCCCTCGCCGTCATCGCCATCGGCTTTTCGCAGAGCACGTGCTTGCCGGCCCTGGCGGCCGCGAGGGTGATCGGCACGTGAAGGTGGTTGGGCAGCGGGTTGTAGATCGCGTCGATCTCGGGGTCGCTGAACAGCTCCTCGTAGGAGCCATAGGCGCGCGCCTTGCCGAGCCCGAGAGTCTTCAGCGCATCTTTGGCACGGCCGAGGTCGCGCGAGCCGAGCGCCACCACCTCGGAATGGGGCGAGGCGATGATGCCGGGCACCACTTTCTTGACGCCGATATCGGCGGTGGAAACCACGCCCCAGCGGATCTTCTTGTTGGCCATTGTCGTCCTCCCGGCACTGTTCGCGGCCGCACCTTAGCGGCTGTCGGCGGCTTGTGCATGCGTCGTTTGGCTCAGAGAAATGCCAAATCTTGTGGCGGCCGGCGCGCGGCAGCGGCTATATCCGGCGAGCGTCACTCCCACACCGAAGGAACCCGACATGCCCTCTGCCGATGAGCCGATCCGCTGGGGCATCATCGGGCCGGGCGGCATCGCCCGCGCCTTCCGCGACGGCGTCGCGGCATCGAAATCGGGCAAGCTGGTCGCCATCGCGACGCGCGAGCCCAACCGTCCGGGTCTCGGCGAGACCTTTCCCGGCGCGCGCATCGTCGAGGGCTACCAGGCGCTGCTCGATGACAAGGACGTCGATGCGGTCTACATCGCGACGCCGCATCCGGGCCACGCCGAGTGGGCCATCAAGGCCGCCGAAGCGCGCAAGCATGTGCTGGTCGAAAAGCCCCTCGCACTCAGCGCCCACGAAGCCGACGCCGTGTTCAATGCGCACGCCAAAGCGGGGACCTTCGCGGGCGAGGCCTTCATGTACCGGCTGCATCCGGCCACGGTGCGGCTCGGCGAGATCATCCGCGCCGGCACCATCGGCCAGGTGCGGATGATCCAGTCGAGCTTCGGCTTCCAGATGAAGGCGTTCGACCCGGCCCATCGGCTCTTCGCCAACCATCTGGCGGGCGGCGGTATTCTCGATGTCGGCGGCTATCCCGTGTCGATGGCGCGCTTCATCGCCGGCGCCGCCGCAGGCAAACCGTTCCTCGATCCCGTCAAGGTGTCGGGCGCCGCGCATCTCGGCCGCGAGGGGACGGACGAATGGTCGGCGGCGCTCCTTGAATTCGACACCGGCATCATCGCGCAGGTCGCCTGCTCGGTGTTCGTCCAGCTCGACAACGTGCTGCGCATCATGGGCGCAACCGGCCGGATCGAAGTGGCCGATTTCTGGTTCGCCGGGGGCGACCGCTCGGGCGGGCCCGGCCGGATCGACATCATCCGGCCCGGCAATGTCCGGGAGACGGTGACGACCGGGGATGCCGGCCATCTCTATGCGTTCGAGGTGGATGCCGCGGCTGACGCCATCCGCGCCGGCCGCCGCGAGTTCAGCGCGCCGGGCATGAGCTGGAGCGACAGCCTCGGCAATCTCACGGTGCTCGACAAGTGGCGCGCCGATGCCGGGCTCGAATACGAGATCGAGAAGCCGACACGGCGGATGACCACCCTGGCGAACCGGCCCCTTAAGCGCGGCGGCAACCGCATTCCGCGCCGCACCATCCCCGGCATCGCCAAATCGGCCTCGGTGGCCGCGCTGGGCTTTGAGGATTTCAGGACATTTTCGAGCGCCGCGATCCTGCTCGATGCGTTCTTCGAGGCGGGCGGCAACATTTTCGATACGGCCTGGATTTACGCGGCCGGCCGGACCGAGCAGCTCTTCGGCGAGTGGCAGGCCAATCGCGGGGTGCGCGACGACATCGTGCTGATCGGCAAGGGCGCACACTCGCCGCTCTGCTATCCGGACGTCATCGGCAAGCAGCTTTCCGTCTCGCTCGACCGGCTGCGCACCGACCATGTCGACATCTACTTCATGCACCGCGACAACCCGGACGTGCCGGTGGGCGAATTCGTCGATGCGATGGACGCCGAGCACAAGGCCGGGCGCATCCGCAGCATCTTCGGGGGCTCGAACTGGAGCCGCGAACGCATGGACGAGGCCATTGCCTATGCCAGGCGCACGGGCAAGACGGCACCGGCGGCGCTCTCCAACAATTTCGCCCTGGCCGAGATGCTCCATCCCTTGTGGGCGGGCACGGTTTCGGCCGGCACGGCGGACTGGAAGGCCTGGCTCACGGCCCGGCAGATCCCGAACTTCTCGTGGTCGAGCCAGGCGCGCGGCTTCTTCACCGACCGCGCCGGCCGCGACAAGCGGGACAACGCCGAGCTCGTCCGCACCTGGTACTCGGACGGGAACTTCGCCCGCCGCGACCGCGCCGTGGAGCTCAGCCGCCAGCTCGGCGTGACCCCGATCCAGATCGCCCTCGCCTATGTGCTGGCGCAGCCGTTCCCCTCGATCCCCCTGATCGGGCCGCGGCGGCTGGTCGAGCTCGACGAGTCGATCGCGGCGCTCGGGATCGCGCTCACGCCGGAGCAGGTGCGCTGGCTCGAAGCGGGCTGACCGCTAGCTCTGCATCGCGCCGTGGAGCAGCATGTCGACCGCATGCTCCATCGAACCCGCGAGCGTCACCGCGCCGCCGTTGACGAAGAAGATCGCGTCGGCGCCCTCGATGGTGTTGAGCCGATGCGCAATGATCACCCGCGTGGTCGTTGCCGGCAGGTGCCTGAGGATGTCCTCGAGCAGCTGCTCGGTCACGGTGTCGATGTTGGCGGTCGCTTCGTCGAGGATCAGCAGCTCGGGCCTGCGCAGCGCGGCGCGGATGAAGGCGACGAGCTGCTTCTGGCCGAGGCTCATGCCGTCGCCGCTCGAGGTGACGGGCGTATCGAGCCCCCGCTCGAAGCGGCCCAGCAGGCCGGACAGCCCCGCTTCATCGAGCGTTTGCCGCAGGGCATCGCCCGAGAGCGCGGCGTGGGCCGGATTGCCGTAGACGATGTTGTCGCGCACGGTGCCGGTGAAAAGGAACGGTTCCTGGAGGATGAAGCCGATCTTTTCCGCCCGCTCCTCCGGCTGGTAGGCGCGGATGTCCTTGCCGTCGAGCAGCACCGTCCCCGAGGCGGGATCGTAGAGCCGCGCCATCAGCGAGGCGGTGGTGGTCTTGCCGCCGCCGGTCGGGCCGACCAGCGCATAGGTCTTGCCGCGCTCGAGCGAAAAGCTCACGTCCTTGAGCACGTCGGCGCCTTCGGGATAGCGGAACGACACGTGCTCGAACGCCATCACCGCCTTCGATCCCGTCGGCTCGGAGGGAACGACGAGCATGTCGGTCTGGAGCGCCAGCACCTCGGAGATGCGGTCGAGACCGGCGAGGGCCAGCTGCAGCGACGACCAGATGGCGGCGAGCTGGCGCAGTGGATTGTAGAAATTGTTGACGTAGAGGAGGAAGCCGATCAGCAGGCCGGCGGTGATCTCGCCGGTCGAGATCAGCCAGATGCCGAAGGTGAGAACCACGAGCTGGCCGAGATTGTAGGCGAGGCCGTAGATCGGGATGAAGATGTTGCTGGCGATGCCGGCACGCACCGAGGCGCGATAGTTGGCGGTGTTGGCCTCGCCGAACTTGTTGCGGAAATAGTCGAGCCGGTTGAAGGCGACGATCACTTTGAAGTTGGCGAGGCTCTCCTGGATCTCGCCGCTGAGGCCCCCGAGCGTCTGGAGGCTCTTGAAGTTGGCGCGCTTGACCCAGCCGCCGATCAGCTGCGTGACCAGCAGCACGGCAACGGCGGGCAGGAGCGCCGCACCGCCGAGCTTGATGTTGAGGACGAGCAGCAGGATGCCGGCGCCGACGATCAGCACGGCGTTGCCGAGAAACTGCATGAGCGCCTGGGCGAAGAACTGGTTGAGCTTGTCGGTGTCGTTGTTGATGCGTGAGATCAGGTCGCCGGATTTGTTCTGGTTGAAGAAGGCGACCGGCAGTTCCTGGAGCTTGGTGAACAGCGTGTTGCGGAGGTTGAAGAGGATGCGCCGGCCGACCCCGCCCATGGTCCGGGTCTGGGTGTAGGCCGAGAACAGGCCGACGACATAGACGGCGAGCAGAACCCCGCTCCACAGCAGCACGCCACTGTAGTCGTGCGTGGCGATGAAGTGGTCGACCACGTAGCTGATGATCAGCGGACCGACGAGAGCGGTCGCCGACGACACGAGGATCGCGACGCCGGCAATGGCGATGTTGCGGCCCTCGCCCTTCATCAGCGGCACGAGACGCCTGAGCGCGGTCCAGACCGGCTCGCGGCTCTGGCTCGCCTGCGAGATGTTAAGCCTGTAGCTCATAGTCCTCGGTGCTCTGCTGCGAGCGATAGATCTGAACGTATTCGGGCGAGGCGTGCATCAGCTGGGCGTGCGTGCCGATCGCCAGCACCTTGCCTTCCATGAGCAGCACGATCTGATCGTAGTCCTCGACCGGGGCGATCTTCTGGGTGACCGACACCAGCGTGATGCCGGGATAGTTGGCGCGGACATTGCCCAGAATCTTGCGCTCGGTGCGCTGGTCGACGCGCGCCGTGAAATCGTCGAGCAGCAGCACCCGCGGGTTGAGCGCCAGTGCGCGCGCCAGCATCACGCGCTGCTTCTGGCCGCCCGAGAGCGAGGTGCCGCGCTCGGAGATTTCAGTGTCGAGCCCCTGCGGCAGGGCAGAAATGAACTCGCCCAGCTCGGCGGTGTCGATGGCTTTCTGCATGGCGCCGGCATCGACGACCGCGCTGAACGCGACATTTTCGCGGAGGCTCAGATTGAAGGTGATGCTGTCCTGGAACACCAGCGCCACCTGGCGATGCAGCGATTGCCGGTCATAGTCCGCAAGCGGCCGGCCGTCGTAGCGGACGACACCGGCCTGCGGCACGATCAGCCCCGCCATGGCGTAGAGCAGCTGGGTCTTGCCGGCGGCGGTCGGGCCGATGATGGCGGTGCGCGTGCCGGCGCGGGCGGCAAAGCTCACATCGTCGAGCGCGGCGCGTTCGCCGTAGCGGACAGTCAGGTCGCTGACTTCGACATCGCCGCGCAGCGGGACATCGATCGTGCCGCTCGGGGGCGGCTCGGGCGCATTCAGCACCTGCGAGACGCGGTCGTAGGAGGCCTGCGCCTGCGCCACGACGTTGCTCATGAAGCCGATGATGAGGATCGGGAAGATCAGGATCGCGAGATAGGAGTTGAACGCCGCGAAATCGCCGAGCGTCATGCCGCCCGAAATCACGAGGTGGCCGCCGAAGGCGAGGATGGTGAGCGTCGCGAGGTTGGTGAGAAAGATGATGCTGGGGATGAGCCCGGCAAAGAGCCGGATGATGCTCATGCCGATGCCAAGCGCTTCGCCGCTCGCCGCGAGGAACTTCTGGTACTCGGCCTGCTGCGAGTTGAGCAGCCGGATCAGGGAGGAGCCGAGGATCGACTCGTTGATCACCTTGTTGAGCCAGTCGATGGCGGCCTGCGAACGCCGGAACAGCTTTCGCACGCGCGAGAGCACCACGTAGAACGTGACCGCAATCACCGGCACGACGACGAGCACGGCGAGCGCCAGCGGCCAGCTGATCAGCAGCAGCAGAACGCTCGCGCCGACGATCAAAAACAGCGACGAGACGATCGAGGCGATCGCCTGCGACACGAAGTTCTTGATGGCGTCGACGTCGGAGGTGAGGTTGGTGAGGAGCCGCGCCGGCGAGACCTGCTGGATGTAGGCGAAATCCTGCTCGGCGATGCGCCCGACCAGCCGCTGGCGCAGGTCGCGCGCCACGCGCTCCGACGTCAGGGTCTGGACGATCGCCTGCACATAGGTGAAGGCGAAAATCCCGAGCAGCAGCGCGCCGAAGCCGAGCACAACCGGCAGCAGATCGAAGCCCGGCTGGCCGTAGCTGTCGATGGTGTGGGCGATGATCTGCGGTCCGACGAGATTGAGCGCGTTGCCGGCAATGGTGAGGGCCACCAGCAGGGCGATCCACGGCCAATAGGGCCGGAGCAGGGCGAACAGGTTCGCCGGCTTTGCCGCTGCGCCAGACCGTGCTTCAACCGCCATCCGGCGCGCTCCCGAAACGCGCGCCCGCCTCTTGCCGCGGGCGCCGGAGGCTCACCTAAGCGTCGGCACGCGCCGGTGCAACCCCATCCGCGACCCGGCGCGGCAGCCGCACCCTGAAGAGGGCCCCGCCCCCCTCCGCGTCCTCGACCCAGATGCGCCCACCGTGGCGGTCGACGATGCGCTTGGAGATGGCGAGGCCCAGCCCGACGCCCTGCGGCTTGCCGCCCTGCGGATCGCCCAGCTGGCGGAAACGCTCGAACACCGTGGCGCGGTCGGCGGCCGAAATGCCCCGGCCGTTGTCGGCCACCGCGATTTCCGCTTCCTCGCCCACCAGCCGGAGCCGCAGCTGCACCCGCCCCCCGTCATGGGGTGAGAATTTCACGGCGTTGCCGAGGAGGTTGACCAGCACCTGGACCAGCTGGTCGTGATCGCCGGTCACCGGAACCGTGGCCGTGCCGAGATCGAGATTGAGATCTACCCCGCTCTGGGCAAAGACCTGCCGCAGGGTGCTCGCCGATTCCCGCACCACCGCACTGAGATCGACCGGATCGGCGGTGGCGGTCTCGGCCGCCGCTTCGATGCGGCTCAGATCGAGCAGCTGGCCGATGAGGCGGGTGAGCCGCTCGGTTTCGGCGACGACGACGTCGAGAAATTCGGCACGGTCGGCTTCCGCCATGTGCGGGCTCGCGCGCAGGATTTCGGAGAAGGCCCGGATTGAGGCGAGCGGGGTGCGAAGCTCGTGGTTGACGGTTGCGACGAAGTCGTCCTTCAGCCGATCGAGCTCCTTGAGGCGCTCGTTGGCGCGCTTGAGCTCGCCGGAGGCCGCCTCGAGCGCCTGGTTGGCTTCGATGACGCGCGAGGTCTCATCGAGGATGCGCATGATCTCCTCGAGGCCGAGCGGCTCTTCTTCGACCAGCGCCCCAACCAGCACCCGGGCCGAGGCGGCACCGATGACGCCCGCGAGCAGGCGCTCGTAGAACAGCACCGTCTCGGGGTCGGCGCGAACGATCGTTGCCGCATCGACGCCGCGGCTGCGCGTCCATTCGGCGAATGCCGCAGCGGTCTTGTCGCGGCCGAGGAAGCGCGACGCGAGCGCGTGAAGATCGGGCACCAGCGCCGTGCGCCGCCAGATCTGGGCCGCATCCGGGTTTTCCGCATCGACGAACAGCGCGGCATGGGCGCGGTCGACCGGTCGCTGGCGGCCGAGCACGGACACGCCCACCAGGGCCCCGATGTTGGCGAGCAGCGACCAGAAGGCCGAGTGGGTCACTGGATCGAGGCCGGTGAGCCCGAAGAGCGCATAGGGCCGCAGCAGGTCGATGCCGAACGGTCCGGCCGCGACGAAATCGGCGATCAGCCGCGGCTGCGTGAAGGAGGGGACCAGCAGGGTGTAGCACCAGACGGCAAAGCCCGCGGAGATGCCGGCGATGGCGCCGGCCTTGGTGGCGCCGCGCCAGAACAGGCCGCCCACCAGCGCCGGGCAGAACTGCGCCACCGCGACGAACGACATAAGGCCGATCGAAACGAGCGTCACCTCGGCGCTGTCGTGCCGCATGTAGAGGTAGCCGAGCGCGATCACCACCGCCATGGCGCCGCGGCGCACCCAGAGCAGGAGCCGGGTGAGATCGGTGCGGCCCGCGAGGTTGAGCGATTTTACGCGGAGCAGCGCGGGCATCACCACGTCGTTGCAGACCATGATGGAGAGCGCGGTGGTTTCGACCACGACCATGCTCGCGGCCGCCGACACGCCGCCGAGAAATGCGATCAGGGCCAGCACCGGCTGGTTGCCGAGAAGCGGCAAAGCAAGGACGAGGTTGTCCGGATTTTCGTTGCCGGGCACGAGCAGGCGCCCGGCGATGGCGATGGGCAGCACGAAGAGATTGATGACAAGCAGGTAGAGCGGGAACTGCCAGAGCGCGCGGTCGAGATGCCGTTCATTGAGGTTCTCGACGATCATCACCTGGAACTGGCGGGGGAGGCAGAAGCTCGCGACCATGGCGAGGAACGTCATGGCGATCCACGAGAAACCGTAGCGATCGGGCGCATGCGCAAAGAGTTGCGCTATGTCCGGCACCGCGGCCGCCTTGGTGAAGAGATCGCCAAAGCCGTGGAAGAGCCCATAGACGACGAAGAGCCCGACGATGGTGAGGACGACGAGCTTGAGGACGGACTCCGCGGCCACCGCAACAACCATGCCGGGGTGATGCTCGCCGGGATGGAGCGAGCGCGAGCCGAACAGCATCGCAAAGATCGCAAGGATCACCGCCGCCCACAGCGCGCCGTCGAGCACCAGCGGCTGCGCGGCCGGATCGGGCGAGGTCGCGGTGAGCACCGCAAAGCCCTGCGCGATCGATTTGAGCTGGAGCGCGATATAGGGGATGAGGCCGATCACGGCGATCACCGTCACCAGCGCCGCGACGCCCGCCGAGCGGCCGAAGCGGGCGCCGATGAGGTCGGCGATCGAGGTGATCTGGTTGGCCTTGCTCACCCGCAGCATGCGACGGATGAGGATGGGTCCGAGACAGAAGGCGAGGGTCGGCCCGAGATAGATCGGCAGGAAATCGAAGCCGTTCTGCGCCGCCCGGCCGACGCCGCCGTTGAAGGTCCACGAGCTGCAATAGACGGCGAGCGACAGCGTATAGACAAGGCTCGAACCGGCGAGCCTGCCCCAGCGCCGGGGGCCGCGCTCGACGGCCCAGGCGATCGCAAACAGCATCAGCAGATAGGCGACGGCGATCGCGAGGACGAGCTCGCGGCTCACGGCTTCGGCCCGCCGGCGTCGTCGCCCGCCCCGCCCCGTTCGACGACAAACGCCACGCCGGCGATGATCACGGCCCAGGCCACAAAGAGATAGACGAAGAGCGCCGGCCAGCCGAACACCGTTCCACCGAACAGATTGAGCACCGGCGGATTGAACAGCACGACGCCGAGAATGAAGAGACCGACGAGGCGGTCGCGGCGGGCGGCGCGACGCAGCATGCTAGCTTCGGGCCGGGTGCGGCCCGGCGAGCATGGCGCCCACGCAATCGACGACATCGTGGATCGCGAAGGGCTTGGTGACATAGGCATCGGCCCCGAGCGCGCGACCCTCTTCGGCGTCGCGTCCGGTGCCGCGGGCGGTGAGCATGACGATGCGAATGCCATTGTAGTCGGGTGAGCTGCGGAGCGCACGGCACACGTCGTGGCCGCTGCCGCGCGGCATCATCACGTCGAGCAGCAGCACGTCCGGCGGAGCTTCCGCCACCGCCGCCAGAGCGCCTTCGCCGTCCGTCGCCGTTCGCACGTCATAGCCCTCGCGCTGCATGAGGAAGGTGAGCGCGCGAAGGATGTTGGGATCGTCGTCGGCGATCAGCACCGAGGCCGGAATGGCGTTTCTCCTCCCGCAGGAGCCGTTGGCAGCGCTTGCCGCAAAAGCCTAGCCCCCTTGTTTTTGCCCAGCAAGCCTCGCACACTCGGCCATCGGCACAAGGAGGATGTGACGATGACGCCAGAGCGCGCGGACACCGCGTCGCGGCGCCGCGAGATGAGCGGCCCGTCGCAGGGTCGCGTGCTGGTGGTCGAGGACGACGGCGATATCGCCGCGCTGCTCGGCCGCGAGCTTCGTGCCCTCGGTCACACGGTCGATGTCGTCGATCGCGGCGAAGATGCCCTGATCGCGGCGCGCGGCACCGACTACGCGCTGATGGTGATCGACCTCGGGCTTCCCGACATCGACGGGCTCGAGCTGGTCCGCGAGATGCGGCGGCGCGCCGTCGAAACGCCGATCCTCGTGCTCACGGCGCGGCGCAAGGTCGAGGACCGGGTGGTGGGGCTCTCGAGCGGCGCCGACGATTATCTGGTCAAGCCCTTTGCCCTCTCGGAGGTTCGCGCGCGAGTGGCCGCGCTGCTGCGGCGTCCGAGCCGGCTCCAGGCGAACCGCCTGTCGATCGGCAATCTCGCGGTCGATTGCGAGTCGCTCGAAGCCGTGGTCGACGGCGCCAGCCTGCCGCTCGCGCGCAAGCAGTTCCTGCTGCTCGAGCTCCTGGTCCGCCGCAAGAACCACATGACGCCCAAGCGCATGATCGAGGAGGCACTTTACGGCTTCGACGACGAGGTCAGCGCCAATTCCATCGAGGCGCAGGTGTCCAAGCTCCGGCGCGCGCTCAAAGCGGCCGGGGCGGCAGCCACGATCGAGACGCGGCGCGGCATTGGCTACCGCCTGGCCGGAATCGACGCGGCCAATTGATGGTCCGCCAGCCCGCCCCGAGCGCCGCGGACCTTCGCCTGCTCGACCCCGGGGGAAAGTTCCGCGAACGGCTGGCGGCCGATCACAAGGCCATCGGGGCGCTGAGCGACAGCCATGATCTGAGCCCGCTGAAGCCCGTCGTCCACCGTCTCGCCGGGGCCGCGGGAACGTTCGGATTTCCGGCGCTGGGCGAGGTTGCGATCGAGATCGACGAGCGTCTGCGCGCCGGCGAGGCGGTCAGCGCCGCCGACGTGGCGCGACTTCTGGCGGCGCTCGACCAGGCCCTGGCCATCCCCACGAAGTCAGGTTGAAGTCAGGTTCAGGTCAGCCTCCCATCAGCAGGCTCCCGTTTACTGGCAAATCTGGCGGGCGGAGGAGGACGGCGCCCGGACCTCTGGAGGAGAGGTTCGATTTCCCGCGTCATCCGCACCCAAGTCGCGCTGCCGCAACGCACCGGCCAGCCGGTGCACATCTGGGAGGACCACAATGTCTGATGATCTTCGCGGGGGCATCAGCCGCCGTGCCATGCTGCTCGGAACCGCCGGCGTTGCCGGCGCCGCGCTGCTGCCGAACCTGCCCACCTGGGCGCTCGCCGACGATCCGGCGCTCGGGACTTTCCCGGCCGGACAGGCCGGCGACAGCGTGTTCGTGGGCATCGACGTGCCGCTGACCGGCACCTATGCCGCGGCCGGCGCCGACGAGCAGAAGGGCATCGAGCTCGCCATCGAGCACCTCAACAGCGGCGACGACCTGATCAAGGCCATCTCGACCAAGACCACCAAGGGCGTGCTGGGCAAGACCGTGCAGTCCACCGCGGCCGACGAAGCCGCGAAGCCTGACATCGCCGTGCAGAACGCAACCAAGTTCATCCAGGACAATAAGGCGTCGGTGCTGATCGGCTCGGTGTCTTCGGGTACGGCAGTCGCGCTCAATCACTTCGCGCAGGACCAGAAGGTCATCTACCTGCCCGGAATTTCCGGTTCCAACGACACCACCGGCAAGGACTGCACCCGTTACTCGTTCCGCGCCTGCTTCTACGCTTACATGGCCTCTGCAGCTGTCGGCCCGGTGTTGCTCGACAAACTCGGCAAGACGCGCAAGGCCGCCTACCTCACGCCCGACTACACCTACGGCCACACCGTGTTCGACTCGATGACCAAGTTCACCGAGGCCGGCGGCTGGCAGACGGTCACCAACCAGCTCTTCCCGCTGGGCGCCACCGACTACTCGGCGTACGCGCTCAACATCGCGAACTCGGGCGCTGACACGCTGGTGGTCATCGGGTTCGGCAACGACGCGGTGAACTCGATCAAGCAGGCCAAGCAGTTCGGCCTCCTCGACAAGATGACGCTGGTCGTCCCCTACATGTCGCCCTTCCTCGTGCAGCAGGTCGGTCAGGACCTGATCGCGGGCGTCTATGCCGGTCTCGATTTCTACTGGGACATCGGCGACAAGTTCCCGCTCGCCAAGCAGTTCGTCGACAAGTTCGAGGCCAAATACGGCTACAAGCCGGAATGGGGCGCCGAAGCGGGCTACATGCAGATCGCGCTCTGGGCGGACGCAGTCGAAACGGCCGGAACGTTCTATCCGCCAAAGGTGATCGCGGCCTACGAGGCCGGCAAGAAATACGCCGACTCGCTTGTCGGGCCGGTCGAGTGGCGCGCGGCCGATCACCAGCTCATCCGGCCTGTGATCGTCGTGCAGGGCAAGAAGGCCGCCGACATGAAGAGCAAGGACGACTATTATTCTGTCGTCGAGATCGTGCCGGGTGACAAGCTCCTGCCAGATCCCAGCGCCTTCGGTTGCAATCTGGGCAGCCCGACGTAAAGTCCGGCCGATAGTGCTCGCGGCCCACTCCCTCCCCAACCCTCCCCAGAAGGGGGAGGGTCCACTTCGGCGGTTGGGCCGCGATCGCGCCGAAAACACAAAGCGGCACCTCCCCCCGTGTGGGGGAGGTTGGGAGGGGGGCGGCCACATGCACGACAGACCAGGATCTGCCGCAAGGAACGCCTCGTGCTGAACTGGGGCAATTTCGTCTCGCAGCTTTTCAACGGCCTGGTGTCGGGCGCGCTGCTCGCGCTGATCAGCGCCGGCCTCACCATCGTCTACGGCACGCTGGGTGTGCTCAACCTTGCCCATGGCGCGCTCTTCATGCTGGGCGGCTATGCGGGCTTTGTCGCCTACCAGGCCACCGGCAGCTTCGTCATTGCCGTCGTCGTCGGGGCGCTCTTTGTCGGCATCGTCGGTGTCGTCATCGAACGGCTGATCGTCCGCTTCTTCTACAACCGCCCCGAAGAGGACCAGATCCTCGTGACCTTCGGCACCGGCATCGTCATCGTCGAGTTGGTGCGCTGGGCTTTCGGCAGCCTCGCCCAATCGGTGCAGGCGCCGGTGATCGTCAGCCCCATCGTCAATCTCGGCTTTGCGATCTATCCCGAATACCGGCTCGTGGCCTTCGCCATCGTCGCCGTGGCCCTCGCCATCCTCTACGTCGTCCTCTACCGCACGCGGCTCGGCATGGTGGTGCGCGCCGGCATCGAGGACGCGCAGATGGTCAACATGCTCGGCATCAACGCCCAGCGCATCTTCATGCTGGTGTTCGGCATCGGCGCGATGGCCGCGGGCTTTGCCGGGATCATCAACGCGCCGATCATCTCGATCACCCCCAATGTCGGCGACGACATCCTGATCGAATGCTTCGTGGTCATCGTCATCGGCGGCGTGGGGTCGTTCCCCGGGGCGATCGTGGGCGGCATCATCGCCGGCGAGATCATGAGCCTCACCTCGATGTTCAGCCCGCAGCTCAGCCAGGTGATGCTCTACGCCGCCATGACGCTGGTGCTGATCGCGCGGCCGCAAGGCCTGTTCGGAACGAGGTGAGCGTGACCCCGATGCCCCGGCGGCCCGGCGGGCTGCGCTTCCTGCCCGAGCTGATCCTTGCCCTCGTCCTCATCGTCGCGCCGTTCGTGCTCCCCGCGATCGGGGGAACGTCGGACACGCTGAGCCGCATCCTGATCTGGGGCCTGTTCGGCCTCGGCTTCGACCTCATCTTCGGCTACACGGGCCTCTTGAGCTTTGGGCAATCGGCGTTCTACGGCTCGGGCGGCTTCATCGCCTCGTACCTCCTCGTCTCGCACACCATCCCCAACGTCTTCGTGGCGCTCGCGGTCGGCATCATCGGGGCGGCGATCATCGGGCTCGGCGTCGGCGTGCTGGCGCTCCGCCGCTCCGGCATCTATTTCGCGATGATCACCGTCGCCTTCGGCGAGATGTTCTTCTTTCTCGAGAACTCGATCCTTTATCCCTGGACGGGCGGCGAAAACGGCTTGCCCAACGTGCCCAAGCCGCACATCACGCTCGGCAGCTTCGACTATGGCTTCACCGATCCGTGGCAGCTCTATGGATTGCTGGCCGTCCTGTTCTTCATCGGCTTCCTCATCGCGCGGCGCATCGTCGCCTCGCCCTTCGGCCACGTGCTGACCGCGATCCGCGACAACCCGCAGCGCGCCATGGCCGTGGGCCATCGCATCCAGCGCTACAAGCTCACCATCTTCGTCATCGCCGCGGCCTATGCGGGCCTCGCGGGCGGGCTCGAAGCGACGCTCCAGAGCTACATGTCGCCCGAGGCCTTCACGTTCGACACCTCCGGCCAGCTGGTGATGCAGACGGTGATCGGCGGCGCCGGCACGCTGCTCGGTCCGCTGGTTGGCGGCGCGCTCTGGCTCTACCTCCGCAACGAGCTGCAATCGGTGCTGAACCTCGGCGCGGCGTGGAAGCTGGTCCTCGGCGTGGTGTTCGTCGTCCTCATCATGTTCCTGAGGCGCGGCATCGTCGGCGGGGTCGCCGACCTCTGGGCCCTCGCCCGTCCGCGGCGCAGCGAACCCGTCGCCGCCCCCGTCCCCGCCGCGCCTGTGGGCGAGCCGAACACGCCGATCCTTAGGCGGCCGATCTCCGACCGCATTGCCATCGAGACCAGGGGCCTCTGCAAGCGCTATGGCGGCATCGTCGCCAACGAGAATATCGACTTCGCGGTGCACGAAGGCGAAATCCGCGGATTGATCGGCCCCAACGGGGCCGGCAAGAGCACGTTCTTCAAAATGCTCACTGGCGAGATCCGCCCGACGGCCGGCCAGATCCTGCTGTTCGGCAAGGATACGACCGGGCTTAACGTCACCGAGGTGTGCCAGCTCGGCGTCGCCAAGAGCTACCAGATCAACCAGCTGTTTCCAAAACTCACGGTGCGCCGCAACCTGATGATCTCGGCGTTGTCGCGCGCGCGCGGCGAATTCCGCGCCGATCTCTTCCGCAACGTCGACCATATGACCGAGCTCAACGCCGACATCGACGAGACCATGCGCCTGCTCGATCTCACGGCGCGCGCCGAAGTGCCGGTGACCGAGCTCGCCTATGGCGAGAAACGCCGCATCGAAATCGGCCTCGCGCTCGGCACCGACCCCAAGATCCTGCTGCTCGACGAGCCGCTCGCCGGCATGAGCCCGACCGAGCGGGCGGACACGGTGAGCCTCCTCAAGCGGCTCGCCGCCGGGCGCACGCTGGTGATCGTCGAGCACGACATGGATGCCTTGTTCGGCATGGCCGACCGCGTGACCGTGCTGGCGCAGGGCAGGATCCTGACCGAGGGGACGCCGCAGGAGGTGCAGGCGAGCGCAGCGGTGCAGGACGCCTATCTCGGGGGCGTCCACGCATGAGCTATCTCGAGGTCGACAAGATCAATTCCTACTACGGCGACTCGCACATCCTGTTCGACGTGTCGCTGCGGCTCGAGCAGAAGGAAGTGGTGGCGCTCCTGGGGCGCAACGGCGCCGGCAAGTCGACGACGCTCAACGCGCTGATGGGCGGCGTCCTCACCAAGACCGGCAGCATCCGGCTCGAAGGCCGCGACCTGCGCGGCGCGCGGCAGGACGCCATTGCCGGCGCGGGGATGCAGCTGGTGCCGGAAGAACGCCGCATCTTCGGCAGCCTCAGCGTCGAGGAGAACATCATTCTGGCCGGCCTGACCGCACGGCCGAAATGGAGCCTCGATCAGGTCTATGCCATGTTCCCGCGGCTCAAGGACCGGCGCATGAGCCGCGGCCGCGAACTCTCGGGCGGTGAGCAGCAGATGCTGGCGATCGCCCGCGCACTGGTGCGCATGCCCAAGGTGCTGCTGCTCGACGAGCCGTTCGAGGGCCTCGCCCCGATCATCGTGCGCGACCTGCTGGCGATCTGCGCGCGCCTCGCGGAAGAGGGCCAGACCATCATCATCGTCGAGCAGAACGTGGCGGCGGCGCTCTCCATCTCGAGCCGCGCCTATGTGCTCAACAACGGGCACGTGGTGTTCGACGGCACGAGCCCCGAGCTCAAGGCGGCGCCCGAAATCCTCCACCGCTACCTCGGCGTCTAGGCCGCGAGCCACGCCACGAGATCGCCGAGGGTCGTGCCGACGCCGGTGGGAACGACACCCAGGCGTTCGACGGGCGCGCCGGCGCGGTTGACCCAGAAGGCGCGGAAGCCGAACAGCCGGGCGCCCGCCGCATCCCAGCCATTGGAGGAAACGAGCAGGAAGTCGGCGGGCGCGCCGCCGAAGCGGTCGACGGCGAGCCGATAGGCTTCGGGCGCGACCTTGTAGCGGCCGGCGGATTCGATGCTGAGCACGTCGTCGAGCAGCGGCGTGAGCCCTGCCGCTTCGAGCGCCGGCGCCAGCATTTGCGGGCTGCCGTTGGAGAGCGCCGCCAGCGTGTGCCCCGCCTCGCGCAGCGCCGCAAGGGCAGGCGGCGCGTCGGGCCAGGCCGGGAGTTGCAGATAGAGGTCGAGGAGCTCGCCGCGGCCGGCGGGCGACAGAGAGAGCTCAAGCGCCTCGGCCGCATAGTCGAGGCCATCCGCCGTCACCTGCCGGAAATCGGCATGGCGGCCCGCGAGCGTCCGCAGCCAGCTGTACTGGAGCTGCTTGTCGCGCCAGAGGGCGCTCAGCGCCCGGCCCTTGCCGGGAAACATCGCCTCCGCGCGCACGGCCACACCGTGCACGTCGAGCAGCGTTCCGTAGACATCGAGCAGGATGGCGCGCGCGGCTTTCGGCATGGCGCGAGCCTAGCACGACGGCAGGCGGAGGCGTCGAGCCTAGTGGCGGCTCTCCCCGATAAGGCGATGCCGGAGCGCGCCCGAGAGGCTGTCGAAGATGAAGACCACCGCCAGCACCAGCAGCACCATGTAGAACACGTTGGCCCAGTTCGAATTGGTCCGCATCGCGTCCCAGAGCTTGAGGCCGATGCCGCCCGCGCCCACGGCGCCGATGATGGTCGCGCCGCGGGTGTTGCTCTCCCACTGGTAAAGCGTCTGGCTCAGCATCACCGGCAGCACCTGCGGGATCACGCCGTAGCGTTGCACCAGCACCTCATTGGCGCCGGTGGAGGTGATGCCCTCGCGCGGCTTGTCGTCGATGTTCTCGAGACCCTCGGAATAGATCTTTCCGAGCGTGCCGGTCTCGGTGAAAAAGATCGCGCCGCTGCCGGCAAGCGGGCCCGGGCCGAAGCCGCGGGTGAAGAACAGCGCCCAGATCAGCATGTCGACCGAGCGCATGAAATCGAAGAAGCGCTTGAGGCTCCAGTTGAGCGCGCCGTTCGCGGTGATGTTGCGCGCGGCAAGAAACGCCAGTGGGAACGCGACGATGGCGCCCAGCGCAGTGCCGAGGAAAGCCATCACCAGCGTCTGCAGCAGCTTGATGTAGACGTCGCCGTGCTGCCAGCGCGGATTGTTCCAGAAGTCGGAGAGCGCGAGTTGCCAGTTGGGTGTGCCGGGCCTGAGGTCGGGTCCCGCGAGGATCAATTCCACGTCCTCGCCCAGCGGTCGGCCGAAGAACAGCGAGCCCGTGTCGAACACGAAGTTCGGCCAGCCCCAGAAGTGCTTGCGGATCTTGACGCGGTTGGCATCGACCCGCACCTCGCCGCCCGCGCCCATATCGGCCACCACCTCATCGTCATAGACGCGCAGCCAGGCGGGGATCGGCCCGTCGAGCACCGGCGTGGTTGCGGCGAAGGTCACCCCGATATGCTCGGACCCGTTCGTCACCGTGGCGGCCGTCTTGTCGAAGGTCACCGCATGGTCCGGACCATTGATCGCGACGGTCCAGTTGCCCGCACTATCGACGCCGATCCAGTCGGGATGCGGATCGTCGCCCATCGGTCCATGCTGCTGCCAGCGCGCCACGATCTGCGACTGGTCGCGGCGGAACTCGGGCTGCACGTCGTAGCCCACCCACTGGCTGAGGTAGAGCCCGAAGCGCTCCCAGTGCGCGTTGGCGAGGACCTGCGGCAGGTTGAAGAACCACACGGCGTAGATAAGGTAGAGGATCGTTCCAGCGACGACGACCGCCGGCACGAGGTTTCGCAGCGGCGATCGTTTGAAGACGTCCGGGTAGCGCTTTTCGAGGGTGACTTCACCGATCGCCATCGCTTGCGCCTCAGGGAGTGAACTTGAAGGCCTGCGCGCCGACGAGCTGCTTGCGCAGCCAGTCGGAGAACTGGTCGACGAGCCAGATGGTGACGAACAGCAGGAGCACCAGCGCCAGTGTCTTGGCGCCGAAGCCCCGCGAGATCGAAAGCTTCAGCTCCTGCCCGATGCCGCCGCCGCCCACCGCGCCGATGATGGTCGAGGCGCGCACGTTGATCTCGAGGCGCAGCAGCGTGTAGCTCATGAAATTGGGCAGGACCTGCGGCAGAGCGGCAAAGCGCACGCGGCTCACCCAGTTGCCGCCGACGGCGCGCAGCCCCTCATCGGCGCCCATGTCGGCGTTCTCGTTGACCTCGTAGAAGAGCTTGCCCAGCGCACCGATGCAGTGAAGACCGATGGCGATGATCGCCGAGACCGGCCCGATCGAGAGGATCGCCGAGAACAGCCCGGCGATCACGATCTCGGGGAAGGCGCGCAGCAGTTCCATGAAGCGCTTCACCGGCAGGCGCAGCCAGTTGGAGGGCGCGAAGTTGCGGGCGGCCAGAAAGCTCAGCGGCAGGGCGAAGATGAAGCCGATCAGCGTCGCGACCAGGGCCACGTTGATCGTCGTCAGCATCAGGTAGAAATATTCGGGAATGTAGAGGGCGCCGACGATATAGACGCGGCCGAGCGCGAAGTTGAATTCTTCGGTGGTCGCGCCGTTGGTGTTGGGCAGGTCGAACAGCGCCCGCCAGATGTCGTTGAGGTCCTTGGGGATCAGCCAGTTCAGGAAATCGAAGAAGTGCGGCAGCCGGTCGAAGAAGTGCCCGGCATTGGAGCTGTCGGCGAACCACACCGACCAGCCGAGGCCGAGGGCGACCAGGGCCAGCCCGAGGGCGGTGTAAACCCGGCGCTGGCGGACGAGGCCGCTCCACTCGCGCAGCAGTTGCTCGGCGGAGTCGGAGGGAAGCTCTGAGGGGACGACGGTCACTGGCGGACGCGCGATACGGAAAGGGCGGCTGCCGGATGGAAGCCGCCCCTTCGAAAGATCAGCCGCCGATGTTCGCCTTACGGGCGTCGATGATGGTGCTGTAGAAGTCCGGCGTCACGGGGACGTAGTCCTTCACTTCACCGCCTTCGATCGAGTTCATGCAGGCCTTGTCTTCGGTGGGGAGCTGCATGAACCAGTCGGTGAGCTTCTTGCCGAAGTCCGGGCCGAGCGCGGTGCGATAGACCAGCGGATCGTTCGGGATCAGGCCCGAGCGCCACACTTCGACGAAGTCGTTGGGATCGATGGCGCCCTTGGCGACTTCCTGGTGGAAAGTGCCGGAGGTGTAGCCGTCCTTGAAGTCGCCGATGCCCGAGCTGTCGTCGACCGACACGTCGACGGTGCCGTCGCGCACGGCCAGAATGTTGTTCTCGTGGCTGCCGCTGAACTGGGTCGAGCCGAAGAACTTGTCGTTCGGCATGCCGGTGTCATGCGGGATCTGGGTGAGCGGGATCAGGTAGCCCGAGGTCGAGTCCGGATCGGCGTAGCCGAGCTTCTTGCCCTTGAAGTCGGTGATCTTGGTCATGCCCGACGACTTCTTGGCGAGGCCAAGCGAGTAGTAGCCCTTGGAGCCGTCGACTTCCTCGAAGGTCACCATCGGCGTCACGGCCTTGGGATCTTTGAGGTAGACCGCGGCGTAGCCCGACGGCCCGAGCTCGGCGAAATCGAGGGTGCCGCCGAGCAGGCCCTGGATGACGCCGTCATAGTCGGCGGCAGGGAACAGGGTGACCTTGTCGAAGCCGAGGTCGGCCTTGAGGTGATCGGCGAGGCACTGCTGGTTCTTGAGGGTATCGGCCTCGTTCTCGCCGCTGAGCAGGCCAATGCGCAGCTCCTTGGGCATGGCCTGGGCGTATGACTGGGTGGCGCCGGCCGCGAGGGCGAAAAGCGCAACCGTGCTCAGCAAGGTGTGTTTCAGCATGATGGTCTCCTGTTGAGAGGTCCGGCCCCGCCGGCGGCGGAGCGCGGAAGGATTGCCCCTAGCCCGCGAGGGCGGTGCTGGGGGTAAGCGATGCCGCCGCCGCGCCCGCAAGCGCGCCGAGGCTGGTGGATGTGATGGCCTCCGAGAAGGCTTCCTTCAGGCCGTCGGCGCCGTAGATGTCGCGTGCCGCCGCGGCGGTGAGCTCACCAGGCACGCCGTCGAAGACCACGCGGCCCGCCGCCATGCCGATGATGCGCTGGCAGTAGGCGCGGGCCGTGTCGAGCGTGTGAAGGTTGACGATGACGGTGATGCCCTGCCGCTCGTTGATCGACTTGAGCGAGTCCATGACGATCTGCGCGTTGCGCGGATCGAGCGAGGCGATCGGCTCGTCTGCAAGGATGATCCGCGGGCGCTGCATCAGGGCGCGGGCGATGGCGACGCGCTGCTGCTGGCCGCCCGAGAGCGTGCCGGCGCGCTGCAGGGCCGTCTGCGCGATGTCGAGCCGATCGAGCGCGCGGATGGCGTCGATCCGCTCCTCGTGCGTGAACATGCTGAGCAGGCTCGACAGCATCGGCCGCGTGTTCAGCCGGCCGAGCAGCACATTGGTCAGCACATCGATGCGCGGCACGAGGTTGAACTGCTGGAAGATCATCGCGCAGTCGGCGCGCCAGGCCCGCAGCTCGCTGCCCTTGAGCCCGGTGACGCTGCGCCCCTCGAACGCGATCTCGCCTTCCGTGGGATCGGTGAGCCGATTGATCATGCGCAGCAGCGTCGACTTGCCGGCGCCGGAGCGGCCGATGACGCCGACCATCTGGCCGGCGGGGATGTCGGTGGTGACGGAGTCCACAGCGGTCTTGCCGCCGAAGCGCCGCGTGACGTTGGTGAGCTTCAGCATGAACCGCCCCGCCGGAAACGACGGGGTCAAGCGGTATTGGGCTCAGGCGAAACGCCGGTGACGCTTGGATGACGGCGGGGTGACAGTGGAGAAGGCTGTCACATGACAGACTAAGCTTCGTACCGGTCGAGAAATTCGCCGGCGGGCAGTTTGCGGAAATCGTCCATGCGGTCGTGCAGCAGCGCATGCGGCCAGTCCCACCAGGCGAGTTTCTCCATCCGCTCGGCAATGGAGGGATCGAAGCGCGAGCGGATCACACGCGCCGGGCTGCCCACCGCAATCGCGTAGGCCGGCACGTCGCGCGTCACCACCGCGTTCGAGCCGATGATGGCGCCGTTGCCCACCGTGACTCCCGGCATGATCACCGCCCCATGGCCGATCCAGGTGTCGTGGCCGATGGTGATGCGCTGGCTCGCGCGCCACGCGAAAAACTCGGCGTTGTCGGCGATGTCATCGAAGTACCAGGAGGAGCGGTAGGTGAAGTGGTGGAGCGTTGCGAGCTCGATGGGGTGGCGGCTCGCATAGATGCGCACATGCGCGGCGATGTTGGCGAACTTGCCGATAGTCGCGAAGGCGATCTGCGTGTTCTCGACGCAATAGGAGTAGTCGCCGAGCTCGCTGTTGTGGACATGGCAGCCGGCGCCGATTTCGGTGTAGCGGCCGAGCACGCTGTCGCGCACGTCGGCGGTCGGATGGATGAACGGGGTTTCGCTCAGCCGGGTCATGCGGCGAACCGTTCGGCGAACTGCGTGACGTCGACGATGCGGCTCGCGACTTCGGCGCGGACGTCGTCGTCGTGGAAGATGCCCAGCATCGCCGTGCCGGCGGCCTTCTTTTCGGCGATCATTCCCACCACCACGCCGCGATTGGTGGCATCGAGCGAGGCGCTCGGCTCGTCGAGCAGCAGCACCGGATGGTCGGTGATGAAGCCGCGGGCGATGTTGACACGCTGCTGCTCGCCCCCCGAGAAGGTTGCGGGCGGGAGCGACCACAGCCGCTCCGGCAGATTGAGCCGCGACAGCAGGCCGGCGGCACGGGTGCGGGCCTCGTCGCGCGGGACGCCGCGCGCCACCAGCGGCTCGGCGACGACATCGAGAGCGGGCACGCGCGGCACGGTGCGGAGGAACTGGCTCACATATCCGATGACATCGCGCCGCAATTCCAGCGTCTCGCGCGGTCTGGCGGTCGCAAGATCGACCATCGCCCCGCCGCGCCGCAGCAGGATGGTGCCGCGGTCGACGCCATAGTTGCCGTAGACCATCTTGAGGATGGAACTCTTGCCCACCCCAGACGGGCCGCCGAGCACGACGCATTCGCCGGCGTCCACATCGAAGCTCACGCCGTCGACCACCGGCAGCACGACGCCGTCGCGCAGGTGCATGGTGAAGGTTTTCGCGACATCGCCAACGGACAGAAGCACGGTCATCGTCACACCTGCAGGATCGAGGAGACGAGCAGCTGGGTGTAGGGCTCGCGCGGGTCGTCGAGAACGCGGTCGGTGAGCCCGGCCTCGATGACGCGGCCTTCCTTCATCACCATCATCCGGTGGCTGAGGAGCCGGGCCACCGCGAGGTCGTGGGTCACGATGATCGCGGCAAGGCCCAGGTCGCTGACCAGCCCCCGCAGCAGATCGAGCAGCCGCGCCTGCACGCTGACGTCGAGGCCGCCGGTCGGCTCGTCCATGAACACCAGCCGCGGGCTCGTGACGAGGTTGCGCGCGATCTGCAGCCGCTGGCGCATGCCACCCGAGAAGGCGCGCGGCTCGTCGTCGATGCGGTCGCCGGCGATCTCGACGCGGCCCAGCCAATCGAGCGCGGTCGAACGGATGTGGCCGTAATTGCGGTCACCCACCGCCATCAGCCGCTCGCCGACATTGGCCCCGGCGCTCACCGTCATGCGGAGGCCGTCCGCGGGGTTCTGGTGGACAAACCCCCAGTCGGTGCGCATCAGGAAGCGGCGCTCGGCTTCGCTCAGCTCGTAGAGGTTGCGGAAGGCGCCGTCGCGCATGCGGTAGAACGCGCGGCCGGAGCTCGGCTCGAGTGCGGTCGAGAGCACGTTGAGCAGCGTCGTCTTGCCCGAGCCGGACTCGCCCACGATCGCCAGCACCTCGCCGGGCCAGAGCTCGAAGCTCACATCGGCGCAGCCGATCCGGGTGCCGTAGGATTTGCCGATCGCCTCGACGCGCAGCAGCGGTTCGTCACTCATGGCGCGCCTCCGCCGGAGTGCCGAGCCGCCCGACATGGCCACGAGCGCGCCGCGTCTCGCAATGATCGGTGTCCGAGCAGACGAACATGTGCCCGCCGTGATCGTCGAGCACCACCTCGTCGAGATAGACGCCCTCGGCGCCACAGAGAGCACAGGGTTCGGTGAACGTCTGGACCGCGAACGGATGATCCTCGAAATCGAGGCTCACGACGCTCGTGTGGGGCGGCACGGCGTAGATGCGCTTCTCGCGGCCGGCGCCGAACAATTGCAGCGCCTCGCTCATATGCATCTTGGGATTGTCGAACTTCGGCGTCGGCGAGGGGTCCATCACGTAACGGCCCTGGACCTTCACCGGGTACGCATAGGTGGTCGCGATCTCGCCGTGCCTGGCGATGTCCTCGTAGAGTTTCACGTGCATGAGCCCGTATTCCTCGAGCGCGTGCATCTTGCGCGTCTCGGTCTCGCGCGGCTCGAGGAAGCGCAGCGGCTCGGGGATCGGCACCTGGTAGACGAGGATCTGGCCGGCCTGGAGCTTTTCCTCCGGGATGCGGTGGCGCGTCTGGATGATCGTCGCGTCGCCGGTGTGCGTGGTCGTCCGCACCCCCGCGACCTTGGCGAAGAACGCGCGGATCGAGACCGCGTTGGTCGTGTCGTCGGCGCCCTGGTCGATCACCTTGAGCACATCGGCTGGGCCGATGATCGCCGCGGTCACCTGCACGCCGCCGGTGCCCCAGCCATAGGGCATCGGCATCTCGCGGCTCGCGAACGGCACCTGGTAGCCGGGAATGGCGATCGCCTTGAGGATGGCGCGGCGGATCATCCGCTTGGTCTGCTCGTCGAGGTAAGCGAAGTTGTAGTGCGCGATCGGGTTCATTCGGCGGCCTCGGTGATTGCAGGCGCCGCGGCAGAGCCGCCCCCGCCCTCGGTCCCTCCCCGCAAGGGGGAGGGATGCACAGGAGCCGCCGGCTCCCCTCCCCCCTGCGGGGAGGGGCTGGGGGTGGGGGCTGCTTGCGCGGCCGTCTCGTGCTCCGCCCGCAGCCGCCGGATCAGGTTCAGCTCGGCCTGGAAGTCGACATAGTGCGGCAGCTTCAGATGTTCGACGAAGCCGGTCGCCTGCACATTGTCGGAATGCGAGATGACGAACTCCTCGTCCTGCGCCGGGGCGGTCAGGTCTTCGCCCAGCTCGCGGGCGCGCAGCGCGCGGTCGCAGAGCGCCATCGCCATCGCCTTGCGCTCGGCCTGGCCAAACACCAGCCCGTAGCCGCGGGTGAACTGCGGCGGATGCTCGGCATTGCCCTTGAACTGGTTGACCATCTGGCACTCGGTGACCCGGATGCGGCCGAGCGAAACCGCAAAGCCCAGTTCGGGCACGTCGAGCTCGACCTCGACCTCACCGATGCGGATTTCGCCAGCGAACGGGTGCGTGCGGGCATAGCCACGCTGCGTCGAATAGCCGAGCGCCAGCAGGAACCCCTCGTCGCCGCGCGCCAGCGCCTGCAGCCGCAGGTCGCGGTTCATCGGGAACTGCAGCGGCTCGCGGGTGAGATCGCCGATCTCGCCGGCATCGCGCCCGTCCGGTTCGATCAGTCCCTCCTGCGCGAGGAGATCGGTCACCCGCGGCGTTTTGCTCGGATCGGCCGGCCTCGTGGGCGCGGCCGCGACTTCGGTGCCGGCCGCGAGTGCGGGGTCGAGCAGGCGGTGCGTGTAGTCGAAGGTCGGGCCCAGCAACTGGCCGCCGGGCAGGTCCTTGAAGGTCGCCGAGATGCGCCGCTCGATGCGCATCGCGCCGGTGTCGATCGGGCGCGAATAACCGAAGCGCGGCAGCGTGGTGCGATAGGCGCGGACGAGAAAGATGGCTTCGATCAGATCGCCCCGCGCCTGGACGATCGCCAGCGCCGCGAGTTCGCGGTCGTAGAGCGAGCCCTCCCCCATCGCGCGGTCGACCGCGAGGCCGAGCTGCTCGACGATCTGGTCGAGCCGCAGCGCGGGCACGCTCCGGTCGCCACGGCGCCGGTCGGCGAGCAGAGCATGGGCATTGGCGATGGCGGCTTCACCGCCCTTGACGGCCACATACATCGTCAGCCCTCCGCGATCCGGGTCGAGCGCGGCAGTCCGATGAGCGCACCGCCCGCGACCAGCAGCAGATCGACGCCACGCGGGAAGAGCGCGCGGTTGGCCGCCCATTGCGCGGCGAAATCGTGCGGCAGGCCCGCCGGCGCCATCGTCCGCACATCGGCGATGCCGGGACCGCTGAGCGTGAGCGCCGGTCCGCCGCTCAGCCAGGGCAGCGCCAGCACGACGGTCGTCGAACGATCGGGATAGTCCTGCGTGCCGGGCGCGAAGCGGTCGAGCCGCGGCAGGGCCTGCGGCGCCGACACCAGCGCGAATTGCCCGAGCGCCGGGTCGGTGGTCAGCGGCGCGCCGGTGTGGAAGCGCAGCCAGCGCACCACGCCTTCGTCTTCGGCCAGCAGGGGGTCGAGCCAGAGCGCGGTGTCGTGGTCGCACAGCGTGAGCGCCACGGCCGCGAGTTGCGGCCCAAGCGACGCAGGCGCGACGACCGGTTCCAGCGGCTGCACCGCGCCCGGATTGGCGAGGCCATCCATGATGGCGCGAAAGGCGCTCTGGGCGCCCAGAACCGTGTCGGCAAAGCCGCCTTCGAGCCCTGCCTCCATCATTCGTCCTCGCCGCGGACGAGGGTGAAGAAGTCGACCCGGGTGGCGGCGGTCTCTTCGTTCTGCCGCTGCGTGCGCGCCCAGGCGATGTCGCGCAGCGGACGGAGGATCGCGAACTCGATGTTGTCCGGCTCGCGCTGGAACAGCGCGTCGAGGATGGCGATGAGCTGCGCCTTGTCGCCATCGCGGCCGAGGCAATAGCCGTGGCCGACCTCGCCCGAATCGATGCGCACGCTGGCGCGGCTCACCGTCGCCTCGCCGAGGTTGAACGCCGCTCCACCGCCGCCGGTGCGGCCGCGGATCATGATGAGACCGGTCTCGGGGGCGCGGATCTGCTCGACCTGCGGTCGGTTCTCCCAGGTCGCCCAGGCGGCGCTGATGTCCTTGAGCTCGGCGCCGGCGAGCACGGAGAGGGCTTCGCTGCGCGGGTTGGGCGTCGCTGTGGCGTCTTGCATGGGCGTCTCCACTTGTCTAGTTTGTTAGACAACTTAGTCGCTCCCTCGGCTGATAGGCCTTCCGGATGAATTTGCAATGACAAACCTGCGCGACGGCGATCTGGGCGGCGTCGCGATGTGGCGCCGGATCGCGGATGCGCTCCGTCTCGACATCGTCGGCGGCAAGCTCGGCCGCGACGCGAAACTGCCCTCGGAGGCGGCGCTCGCCGCCCGCTTTGCGGTCAACCGCCATACCGTGCGGCGGGCGCTGGCGGTGCTCGCGGAGGATGGTGTCGTCCGCGCGGAGCAGGGCCGCGGCACATTCGTCGAAAGCGCCCGCCGGCTCACCTACCGCATCGGCAAACGCACCCGCTTTTCCGAAGGTCTGGCCGGCCAGGCCCGCCGGCTCGAGCAGACCTTGCTGGCGCACCGCATCGAAAACGCCGGCACGAGCGTGGCCACCGCACTGCGGCTGCGCCCCGGCGCCAAAACCGTCCGCGTCGACACCCTCTCCTTCGCCGACGGGCGGCCGCTGTCGCGGCACACCGGCTGGCTCGACCATCGGCGCTTCGCCGATTTCCCGGACCGCTTCGAGGCAACGCACTCGGTCACCGCGGCATTGCGGGCGCTGGGCGTGCCCGATTATTCGCGGCTCAGCACGCACATCTCCGCCCGTCATGCCGATCCGGACGAGACGCGGCTGCTCAAGCTCGCCCCCGGCGCGATCTTGCTGGTCTCAGAGGCGGTCGACGCCGACCCCGAGGGCCGGCCGATCCAGTATGCGCTGAGCCGCTTTCCGGCCGAGCGGCTCGAGCTCGCGGTCTAGGCGGTGCGCAGCCGCGCGGCGATGCCGAAACGGTGCGCCGAGTGGACGAGGAACGGCGCGTGCGGCTCGGGCTCGACCACCAGCACCAGCTGGTTGATCGAAAGCGTCGGGGTCGCGAGAGCGCCGAAGTGGTGGGCGAGGACGCTCGCCACATGATCGCGCTCGAGGTGGTCGATCGGCCCGCTCAGTGTCATGTGGAAACGGAACTGGTCGAAGACGTGCGGATAGCCCCAGGTCATGAGGTTCGAGAGCTGCCGTCCGGTGAGCCGCGATACGTCGCGGCGCGCGATGTCGATTTCGGTGAGCTGGCTGCGGAAGCCGTCGAATTCGGTGACGATCCGTGCCGCGAGCATGTCGAGGTCCGGGTCGGGTGCGGCCGGGGTGAACGCAAAGAAATTCTCGACAAGGCTGATGCGGCAGGGCAGATGCAGCGGGCTCAGCCCGGCCGCGAAACTCCGCAGCCGCCGCTCGAGTTCATGCACGGTCTTGCCCTCGGCCAGCCGGAACGGCGCCTTGAGGGTCGCGTGAAAGCCATAACGGCGGGGCAGCGCGGTCAGGAACGCGTGGTCGGCGTCGGTCAGCCCCTCGACCGGCAGCGCGGTCTTGGCCCCGGTATAGATGTCGCGGCGCAGCCAGCTCGCCGCCGCCACGCTCAGAGGATCGTCGGCGGGCGGCACGTAATAGATGGCACAGCGCATCGGACACTCACGGAATCACGGCCCGCTATCCGATTTGCATGACAGTTTGGCGACCGGTGTTCGCCCTCGACAGGCAACTCAGCGCGCGGCGCGGTCGGCGCGGATCATGTCGGCGGCCTTTTCGGCGATCATGATCACCGGACCGTTGGTGTTGCCCGAGGTAATGGTGGGCATTATCGAGGCATCGACCACCCGCAATCCCTCGATGCCGCGCACCCGCAGCCGCGCATCGGTGACGGCGAGATTGTCATCGCCCATGCGGCAGGTGCCGACCGGGTGGAACACCGACGACGCGGTGCGGCGCGCATAGGCGAGGATGTCCGCGTCGCTCGTGACCTTCGCGGTCGGGGCGATCTCCTCCGGCGCATAGGGCGCCATCGCGCGCTGGCCGATGATCTGGCGGACCTTGTTGATCCCCGCGATCGCGATCTGCCGGTCCTCGGGCGTCGCCATGAAGTTATTGAGGATCTCGGGCCGCACCGCCGGATCGGGACTGACGATCCGCACATGCCCGCGGCTCGTCGGCCGCGCGATGCACACCGACGACCCGATGCCGGGGAACGGATGCGTCGGCCCGCCCACGCGCTCGTAGCTCGCGACGGAAATCTGGAATTGGATATCTGGATCGACCACCGACGGCATCGACTTGACGAAACCGGTGAGGAGCGACACCGGCGCGCCCATCGGGCCGCCGAGGCCCAGCACGTAGCGCGCCCCGAGCACGGCCTTGTGGGCCGGGGTACGCAGCCACGAATTGAGCGTCGCGACATTGCTCACCCGGTGCAGAACGCGCAGCATCCAGTGGTCGTGAAGGTTCTCGCCGGCGCCAGGCAGGTCGTGCACCACCGCGACGCCCTGCTCGCGCAGCAACGCGGCCGGGCCAATGCCCGACACTTGCAGCAGGTGCGGCGAGCCGAACGTGCCGGTCGCGAGGATGATTTCGCCCCCCGCCGTCGCTGTGTGCGCGCCGTCTTCCGTGCGATAGGCGATCGCGGTCGCCCGGCGGCCGATGAACAGCAGCCGCTGCACGATCGCGCCGGTGACGATCCTGAGGTTCGGCCGGGCGCGCACGGGATCGAGGAAGGCGCGGTCGGTGGACCAGCGCGTGCCCTTGCGGATGGTGGTCTCGAACAGTGCGAAGCCTTCGCGACCGCCGCCGCCATTGTAGTCGCTGAGCCGCGGCAGCCCGATCTCGCCGGCGGCGTCCATATAGGCTTCGAGGATCGGCCATTTGTAGGGCGGCGTTCCAACACTGAGCTCGCCGCCGCTCCCATGCGTGACGCTGGCGCCTTTGTCGTAGTCTTCCGAGCGCTTGAAATAGGGCAGCACGTCGTCCCAGCCCCAGCCGACATTGCCGAACTGCCGCCAGCGGTCGTAGTCGGACGCATGACCGCGCACATAGACCATGCCGTTGATGGCCGAGGAGCCGCCGAGCCCCCGGCCGCGCGGCAGGCGCAGCACGCGGTTGTCGAGCCCGGGCTCGGGCGCGCTGTCGTAGCGCCAGTCGTAGCGCGGATTGCCGTGGAGGAACGGGATGCCGAGCGGCACGTCCTTCCAGAACGCGCGGTTGGTGCCGCCCGC
>CAYRZM010000269.1:0-3954 GCA_964428685.1 uncultured Devosia sp.
CATCCTCAGCGAGTTCATGCGGCAGGTGAGCAACGACCTCAAGAACGCCGCCCGCATCGACGGCATGAACGAATACAAGATCTTCTTCGTCATCGTCTTCCCGCTGATCCGGCCCGCGCTCGCGACGGTCGCGGTGTTCACGCTGATCCCGGTGTGGAACGACCTTTGGTTCCCACTGATCCTCGCGCCGTCGGAATCGACCAAGACGGTGACGCTCGGGGCGCAGATCTTCGTGGGCCAGTTCCAGATCGACTGGAACGCCGTCCTCGCCTCGCTCAGCCTCGCCATCGTGCCGGTGCTCATCCTCTACATCATCTTCTCGCGCCAGCTCATCCGCGGCATCACGTCGGGAGCCGTGAAGTGACGCAGGCTTCCGGCTCCGCTCCACCGACCGCGCTGCGCGTTCTCGTCGCCGGCCTCGGCAATATGGGGCGGAGCCACGCCCTCGCCTACCACCGGCATCCGGGGTTTGAGATCGTCGGCATGGTCAACCGCTCGACGCCGCGCATCGCCGACGAGCTCAAGACCTACGCCGTCGAGCCCGACTTCGCGCCCGCCCTCAAGCGGCTGAAGCCCGACGTCGCGTCGATCAACACCTACTCCGACAGCCACGCCGACTTCGCGGTGATGGCGCTCGAGCAGGGCGCGCATGTGTTCCTCGAAAAGCCGATGGCGACCAACGTCAAGGACGCCGAGCGCGTGGTTGCGGCCGCGAAGGCCAACAACCGCAAGCTGATCGTCGGCTATATCCTTCGCCACCACCCGAGCTGGGTGCAGCTCATCGCCGAAGCGCGCAAGCTCGGCGGGCCCTACGTCTTCCGCATGAACCTCAACCAGCAGTCGAGCGGGGTGAACTGGCAGACCCACAAGATGCTGATGGAGACGACGCCGCCGATCGTCGACTGCGGCGTGCACTATGTCGACGTGATGTGCCAGATCACCGACGCGAAGGCCGTCGAGGTGCGCGGCATGGGGCTGCGGCTCAGCGACGAGATCGCGCCCGACATGTACAATTACGGCCACTTCCAGGTGCTGTTCGCCGACGGTTCGCTCGCCTGGTACGAAGCCTCGTGGGGACCGATGATCTCGGACCAGGCGTTCTTCGTCAAAGACATCATGACGCCGCGGGGCTCGGTGTCGATCGTCGTCGATCCCGGCGCCAAGTCGCAGGATCACGAGACGCACACGCGCACCGACAGCATCAAGGTGCATCGCGGCGCGCTCACCGCCGACGGCAGCGCCTTCGCGGCGGCGGACGAAATCATCTCGATGACGGGCGAGCCCGGGCACGATGCGCTCTGCGCGCGCGAGCAGGATTTCGTCTATCGCGCCATCACCGAAAACATCGACCTCACGCGCCACATGGACGACGCCGTCGCCTCGCTCCGCATCTGCCTTGCGGCGGACGAGAGCGTGCGCAGCGGCAAGCCGGTCAGGCTCTAGGAGACGAAATGGGATCGCTTCAGCTCAAGGGCGTCGAGAAATCCTTCGGGGCGACCAAGGTCCTGCACGGCATCGACCTCGCGGTTCCGGACGGCGAGTTCGTGATCTTCGTCGGCCCTTCGGGGTGCGGCAAGTCCACGCTGCTGCGGATCATCGCCGGGCTCGAGGATTCGACCGCCGGCGAGGTGCTGATCGACGGCGCGCAGGTCAACACCGTGCCGCCGGCCAAGCGCGGCATCGCCATGGTGTTCCAGACCTACGCGCTCTATCCGCACATGACGGTGCGCGACAACATGGCGGCGGGCCTCAAGCAGGCGGGCGAGCCCAAGGACAGGATCGACGAACGGGTCGCCGAGGCGACGCGCATGCTGTCGCTGCAGGATTATCTCAAGCGCCGCCCTGCCGAGCTTTCGGGCGGCCAGCGCCAGCGTGTCGCCATCGGCCGCGCCGTGGTGCGCGAGCCAAAGCGCTTCCGCTTCGACGAGCCGCTCCGCAATCTCGACGCGGCGCTGCGCGTCAACACGCGGCTCGAGATCGCGCGCCTCCACCACGACCTCAAGGCGACGATGATCTACGTCACCCACGACCAAGTGGAGGCGATGACGCTCGCCGACCGCATCGTGGTGATGAATGCCGGGCGCATCGAGCAGATCGGCACGCCGATGGAGCTCTACAACAATCCGGCGAATCTGTTCGTCGCCGGCTTCATCGGCTCGCCGCAGATGAACTTCGTCGATGCCACCGCGGTCGGCGTCGCGGGCGCCAAGACCATCGGCGTGCGGCCGGAGCATCTGACGGTCAGCTCGACCGGTGGCCGCTGGAAGGGCACGCTCGTCCACACCGAGCATCTCGGCGCCGACACCAATTTCTACATCGACACCGAGACGGCGGGGACGCTGACGGTCCGCGCCTTCGGCGTGGTCCGGTTCAAGCCGGACTCGACGATCCACGTGACGCCGCTCGACGACAAATATCTCTACCGGTTCGACGAGAGCGGCCGGACCATCACGGCGTGACGTCATGCGCATCGCCTTCGGCGGCTTCCACATCGAGTGCTCGACCTACAATCCGTTCCTGACGCGGGAGCGTGACTTTACGGTCTATCGCGGCGCGCCGCTGCTCGATGCCCCCGCGTTCCGGTTCCTCCGCGACTACGATGCCGAGTGGCTGCCCACGCTCCACGCGCGCGCGGTCCCCGGCGGGCCGATCGAGCGCGCGACCTATGAGCGGTTCAAGGCCGAGTTCCTCGAGCGGCTGCGCGCGTTCGGCAAGATCGACGGCCTCTATCTCGCGCTCCACGGCGCCGCCTACGTCGAGGGCATGGAGGACGCGGAGGGCGACTGGGTGACGGCGGCGCGGGCGGCGGTCGGCTCGGACGTGCCGATCACCGCGAGCTACGATCTTCACGGGAACCTCAGCCCGAGGATCATCGACAGTCTCGATTTCTATTCGACCTACCGCACCGCGCCGCACATCGATGTCGAAGAGACGTCGCGTCGGTCGGTGTCGATGCTGCTCAGGCGCCTCAAGACCGGCGAGCGCGCGGGGATCGTCTGGTGTCCGATCCCGGTGGTCCTGCCGGGGGAAAAGACCTCGACGGTCGACGAGCCGGCGAAATCGCTCTACGCCCGCCTCCCCGGCATCGACGCCCGCCCGGGCATCTGGGACGCGTCGCTGATGGTCGGCTATGTGTGGGCCGACGAGCCACGCGCCACCGCGGCCGCCGTCATCACCGGCACCGACCGCGCCGCGATGGAAGCGGCGGCCAAGGAGCTCGCGCAGGCCTACTGGAACGCGCGCGACGATTTCGCCTTCGGCAGCAAGACCGGCAGCATCGAGGAATGCGTGAACTTGGCTTTGACCGGCCCGACGCATCCCGTGGTGCTCGCCGACTCCGGCGACAACCCCACCGCGGGCGGCGTCGGCGACCGTGCCGACGTGCTGCGCGCCCTGATCGCGGCCGACGCCCAGAGCGTGGTCCTTGCCGGCATCACCGACGAGGCCGCGACGGAGGCGGCCTATGCCGCCGGCGTGGGTGCAACCATCACGGTGCCGGTGGGCGGCACGCTCGATCCGGCCGGGAGCGCGCCGGTCGACATCACCGCCGCGGTCCAGTTCCTGCTGCCCACGGACGATCCGGCAAAGCGCGAGGCGGTGCTGCGCACGGGCGGCATCGCCCTTGTGGTGGCAAGCCGGCGTCGCCCGTATCACAACATCGACGACTTCACGCGGCTCGGGCTCGACCCCAAGGCCGCGAAGATCGTGGTGGTGAAGTCGGGCTATCTCTCGCCCGAGCTCGCGCCGATCGCCAACCCGTCGCTCATGGCGCTGTCGCCGGGCGTGGTCGACCAATACACTGAGCGCCTGCCCCGCCGGCGCTACCTCCACCCGATCTACCCGAACCAGAAAGATTTCGCCTACGCGCCGGCGCTCGTCTGGTCGGCGCGCGCGAAGCGCTAGGCGGTCCAGCCGCCGTCGATCACGTGGACCTGGCCGGTGGTGTAGGTCGCC
>CAYRZM010000270.1:0-15005 GCA_964428685.1 uncultured Devosia sp.
TTGGTGACGCCGGCCGGCCAGTAGCCGCAGGAGCCGGTCATGCGCTTATCGAGCGACGCCTTGTAGGCGTCGGTCTCGTTGTAGTGCATCTGCGCGACGCGCTGGCTGCGCGCGATGGTCTGCATGTTGAGCAGTTTCGCCTGCGTCACCTGCCAGAGCAGGTTCGGCGTCAGCCGGAGCTTCATCGAGGCGCGCGAGCGCACGGCGCGGTTGAAGAACTCGGCGAGATCGTCCGCTTCCCACCAGCCGTCCATGTAGGCTTCGCCGAGACCCAGCGTGCCCTCGGCGAAGACCCGGTCCCACACGCGCTCGTCCTTGATCTGCGGGTCCCAGGGATCGGGGCCGTTGATGCGCAGCCCGGCATCCGCCAGCAAGCCGGCGATCCTGTCTTTTTCCGTCACGTCGCTCGCGCCCCCGCGCGCCAAGTCAAGAATGTGGCGGGAACCAAGACGCTGGGGCCGGGCGTGTCAAT
The DNA here is from genome assembly GCA_964428685.1 of uncultured Devosia sp. GTDB lineage: Bacteria > Pseudomonadota > Alphaproteobacteria > Rhizobiales > Devosiaceae > Devosia_A. Next base: position 473 of record CAYRZM010000270.1, read on the forward strand.
AGGATCGTGGGTGTGACCGGCTAGCGCACGCGCTGCCAGAAGATGCCGCCCTCGTCGAGGATGCCGCCGTTCTGGACCGTGACGCGGTCGCCAAAACAGGCCGCGGTGCGCTGGAGATCGTTGAAGCGGGCCATGACATAGGTGGTGCCGTCGGCCTGGTTGGCGGCCCGCCACTCGCCGACGCCCTGATTCTGCGAGCAGGGGTTGGCGCCGCCCACGGTGCAGGTCTGGTCCTGGTAGCTGAACTGGCCCGTCGCCTCGAAGGTGCGGTACTGGCGGTTGACGTAGACCCCGTCGGTCGACGTGCGCTCGCCGTAATAGACGCCGGCGAGCTGGCCCATGACCTTGCTGTCGGCCACTTTCAGCATCTGCCGCCAGTAGTCGGTCATCTGCTTGTTGAGGAAGGTGTTGGCGGGGTCGCCGCCCTCCTGGCGGTCCCAGCACTGGGTCGAATCGTCCTGGGCAAAGACGGGCGAGGCGAGGGCGGCGAGCAGGACTGCCGCCAGGGCATGTGTCGGGCGCATGTGAACCTCCGTTCCAGTCGGACGGAGAGATTGGCGGAGACCGGCGCGAAGGGCAAGCCGGTCCATCCTTGGGGGACGGACCGGCCAGGTGGATCAGAGCGTGATGCGGTAGTTGCCGAAGCCGTTGTCGGCCTCGCCCACATATTCGATCTTGACCCCGGTGACGTCGCCGACCTTGTCCTTGGCCTTGGGGCCGGACTGGAACATCACGGTGGTGTCGGGGATAGCGGCGAGCGACCAGTTGCCGTCGGCCTTGGGGTTGATCGTGCCGGTCTCGTGGATGTAGCGCACGATGATGTCGCGGTTGGTGTCGGGGCCGACGAAGATGATGGTCTTGCCGTCGGCGCCGGGGAAGAAGCCGCCGCCGCCCGCGCGGTAGTTGTTGGTCGCGACCACGAACTTGGCGGCTTCGTCGATCGGCTTGCCGTCGTACATGAGGTCGACGATGCGGTGGCCGTCGGCATTGAGCACGGCGCCCTTCTGGTCGTAGCGCGAGGGCTGGCTCACGTCGATCTTGTAGGTCACGCCGTCGATGACGTCGAAATTGTAGGACGGGAAGGTGAGGTCGATGAGGTCGGCGTCTTTCGAGCCGGGCTTGATCTGGTTGAAGATGCCGGCCGAGCGCTCCAGCCATTCCCGCACCTGCGCGCCGGTCACTTCGACGGCGCGGATGGTGTTGGGATAAAGGTAGAGGTCGGCGACGTTCTTGATCGCCACGGGGCCGACTGGAACGTCGGTGTAGTAGTCGGGGCCGGGCTTGCCGCCGGCCTTGAACGGGGCGGCGGCGCTCAGCAACGGCAGGTTCTCCCACTGCGTGCCCTTGAGGTTCTGCTTCAAGTACCAGGTCTGGGCGATCGAGACGATCTGCACCGAGGGATCGTCGGCCACCAGCGAGAAGTAGGAGTAGAGCGGCGCGGCGGTCTGGCCGACGGGGCGGCGAACATAGTCGAGGGTCGCCTTGTGATCGGCCTCGACCGGCGCCTCGACGGTCGCCACATCCTGCACGTCGGCGACGACCTTGCCGTTGTCGCGGTGGTAGATCGGCCGCGCCTCGGAGGTCGAGGAGACGATCTTCCAGCCGTCCGCTCCCTTTTCGAGCAACAGGTCGATGAGGCCCATATGCGAGCCCCAGAAGCCGGCCATCACGGCGGGCTTGCCCATCAGCGTGCCCTTGTCGAGATCGGCCCCGGCGATGCCGGCAAAATCCTTGGAGTTGGGGAACACCAGGTGCTGGTGGCCGGTCATCACCACGTCGATGCCGGGAACGCCGGCGACGAACAGCGAGGCATTCTCCATCATGTCGCCCTGCTGGCCGTCGATGCCGGAATGGGAGAGCGCGATCACGAGGTCGGCGCCCTGTTCCTTCATCACCGGCACCCAGGCCTGGGCGGTCTTGACGATGTCGCGGACGGCGACCTTGCCGTCGAGATTGGCCGAATCCCAGATCATGATCTGCGGCGGCACGAAGCCGATGAAGCCGAGCTTGATCTTTTGCGGGTTGCCGTCGCCATCGGTCAGGGTCTTTTCGATGATGGTGAAGGGCGGCAGGAACGTCTTGTCCTTGGTCGGATTGTCGCCGGTGATGGTCGCGGCGTTGATGAGGTTGGCGCAGACCAGCGGGAACTTCGCGCCGGCCAGCGACTTGCTGAGGAAATCGAGGCCGTAGTTGAATTCGTGGTTGCCGAGCGTCGAAACCTCGTAGCCGAGCGTGTTCATGGCGGCGAAGGTCGGGTGAAGGTCGCCGTCCTTGAAGCCGCGCTCGTAGGCGACGTAGTCGCCCATCGGGTTGCCCTGGATCAGGTCGCCGTTGTCGATGAGGAACGAGTTGGTCGCCTGAGCGCGGAAGCCGTTGATCAGCGCCGCCGTGCGGGCGAGGCCCATCGTGTCGTTGGGGGCGTCGGCGTAGTAGTCGTAGGGATAGATCGCGACATGGATGTCGGTCGTCTCCATCAGCCGCAGATGCGCCTGGTTGGTCGCGGCGAGGGCGGCGAACGGATGCATGACGACGAGGGCGCCGGCGCTCGCCGAACCGGCGAGGAAGGCGCGCCGCGAAAGGCGCGGGTTGAAGTTCATAGCGGTCTCCCATGTGCAGAGGGCGGCGAAACCAAGGGGCAGGGTTGTCCGTTGGCTCGCGGGCTCGAATCAAGCTTGGCGCGCCGAAGTGACGGACCTATGACCGATCCGGCGGGCGGTGCGGTGGATTTGGTGCCGGCCGGGCGCTAGATTGCCCCCCGCGAAGAGGAGAACGCTGATGGTCAGGTGGCAGGGTCGCGAGCAGAGCTCGAACATCGAGGATCGCCGCGGCCAGGGCGGCGGCTTTGGCGGCGGGTTCGGCGGCGGCGGACTGGGCGGTGGCTTCGGTGGCGGTGGGCTCGGAGGCGGACCGCTGGGCGGCATCCAGCTGCCGAGCGGTCGGTCTGGGTCGAGCCTGGGCAGCATCGCCATCGTCGTCATCTTCGTGCTCATCGCGATGGCCTTCGGCATCAACCCGCTGACGCTCCTGACCGGCGGCGACACGACGCAGTCAACCTCGGTGCTGCCGCCCACCACCAACGCCAGCGACGACGACCTCAAGAATTTCGTGGGGGTGATGGTCAAGGACACCGAGACGTTCTGGACCGATTATTTCCAGAAGCAGGGCAAGACCTACACGCCGCCCAAGGTGGTGCTCTACACCGACCAGACCAGCTCTGGCTGCGGCACCGCGGACAAATCGGCCGGGCCGTTCTATTGCCCGGACGACCAGAAGGTCTACATCGACCTGAGCTTCTACCAGGAGCTGCGTGATCAGTTCGGCGCGCCCGGCGATTTCGCGCAGGCCTATGTGATCGCGCACGAGGTCGGCCATCACGTGCAGGACGAGCTCGGCATCCTGCCGGAATTCAACCAGAAGCGGCAGTCGATGAGCCAGGACGCGGCCAACGCCTATTCGGTGCGGATCGAGCTGCAGGCGGATTGCTTTGCCGGCGTGTGGGCGAAAGGCGAGTTCGAAGCCGGCTATCTCGACGACGGCGACGTGCAGGAGGCAATCAATGCCGCCAATCAGATCGGCGACGACACGCTGACCCACAACACCATCTCGCCGCGGCAATACACGCACGGCACCTCGGCGCAGCGCATGAAGTGGTTCAAGCAGGGCTACGATGCCGGCGATCCGGCGCAGTGCGACACGCTGCACGGGGCGGTGTGACGCGCTGCCGCAGGGCGGATTAGAGCGCTGTTACAGACGCAACGCCGCCAGCGCATTATTGACTCAAATTAGGCGTGCAATCGCCCACCTTGAAGCGGCAACCAATCCCGCCGCGAGTGGTTGAGCCAGCGACGCCGCGTGCGCCAGAGCGCGCCGTGGTGCCCTCAACTGATCGTGAAGGAAAGACCATGAACAAGATCGCTTTGATCGTCGCCGCGGCCGGTGTCGTCGGCTTCGGTGGCGCCGCCTTCGCCCAGGACGCCTCGACGGTGTCGCCGGGTGCCGGTGCGCCCTCGTTCGAGACGGCGGACGCCAACCACGACGGCTTCGTCGACTTCCCGGAAGCCCAGGCGGCCTATCCTGGACTCGACCAGAACAACTTCGACCAGGTCGACACGAACAAGGACGGCAAGCTCACCGCCGACGAATACCAGCAGCTCGGCGCCGAGCAGTACAACAATGCCAACAACAACCAGCCGAGCGCGGCCTCCGACGGCAACAACAATCCGTCGAATCCGTCCAACCCGTCGAACCCGTAACGTCGCGGGATCGGCTGCAAAAACCGCCCCTCCGGGGGCGGTTTTCGTTTGCGGTCAGGCCGCAGCCGGCTGCGGGCGCTCGGGCTTTTGCGGCAGCCCCTTCTGGGCGCGCACCTGATTTAGGAAGCGCGTGAAGAGGTAGTGGCTGTCGTGCGGGCCGGGCGAGGCCTCGGGGTGGTACTGCACCGAAAAGATCGGCTTGCCGTCGACGCTGAGCCCGGCGTTGGAGCCGTCGAACAGCGACACGTGGGTCTGGGTGACGCCGACGGGCAGGCTCTCGCTCACCACCGCAAAGCCGTGGTTCATCGAGGTGATCTCGACCTTGCCGGTGGTCAGGTCCTTGACCGGGTGGTTGGCGCCGTGATGGCCCTGATGCATCTTGGCGGTGACGCCGCCGACGGCGAGGCCGAGCAGCTGGTGGCCGAGGCAGATGCCGAAGATCGGCTTGCCGGTGTCCATCAGCGCCTTGATCGCCGGAACCGCATACTTGCCGGTCGCCGCCGGATCGCCGGGGCCGTTGCTCAAAAAGATGCCGTCGGGATTGTGAGCGAGGATGTCCTTGGCGGTCGCGGTCGCCGGCACCACGGTCACCCGCGCGCCTTCGTTCGCGAGTTGGCGGAGGATGTTGCGCTTGGCGCCGTAGTCGACGGCGACGATGTGGAAGTCGGGCTTTTCGAGCGTGCCGTAGCCTTCGTTCCATTTCCACGGCGTCTGGTCCCACCGGTAGGTTTGCGCGGTGGTCACTTCCTTGGCGAGGTCGAGGCCTTCGAGGCCGGGGAAATTCTTGAGCTCGGCGACGATCGAGGGCTCGTGGAAATAGCCGTCGGGCGCATGCGCCACGACGCCGTTTGGCATGCCCGTCTCGCGGATGCGCGCGGTCAGCGCCCGCGTGTCGATGCCGGTGATGCCGACGATGTTGCGCTTCCTGAGCCAGGAATCGAGCCGCTCGGCCGCCCGGTAGTTGGCCGGGTTGGTGATGTCGGCCTTGAGCACGACGCCGCGGACGCCCGAGAGCGCGGCCATGTTGACCGTCTCGATGTCCTCGTCGTTCGTTCCGACATTGCCGATATGCGGGAAGGTGAAGGTCACGATCTGGCCGGCATAGGAGGGATCGGTCAGGATCTCCTGGTAGCCGGTCATGGCGGTGTTGAAGCAGACCTCGCCCGCCGCATGGCCGACCGCACCGATGCCGCGCCCCTCGAGACGGGTGCCGTCGGCGAGGATAAGCAGGGCGGTCGCGGGTTGGGCTTGCCAGCCGGACATGTGAGGGCTCCATCAGGCGCGCGCCAAGGCACCCCGAAGGGCGGCGCAGGCGCGGAATTCATATGGGTTCACAGGGGTAGATAGGCGACGGGCGGGGAGGCGTCAACGCCGGCCATTTGCAGGGGAGCCCTGTTGCCGGTAATGGGCTGAGGATGATCCCCAAGCGCCTGCATTTCACCTGGAAAACCGCGGACCTGCCGCCGGTGCTCAAGCGCTATTACGACTCGTTCGTGCGGCTTCATCCAGGCTGGGAGATCGTGCTCTGGACCGACGCCAGCATGCGCGCCTTCATGGCGGAGACCTATCCCGCGCTGCTCCCGATCTACGACGCATATCCGCGCAACATCCAGCGGGCCGACTTCTTCCGCTATGCGGTGCTTCACGCGCAGGGCGGGGTCTATTCCGACCTCGACGTCGAGGCTCACGCGCCGATCGATCCGCTGCTCGCCCTCGACTGCTTCGTCGGGGTCGAGCCGTTCGAGCATGTGGGCGATCACCGGCGGCAGGCGGGCATCGGCTACCTCCTCTCGAACGCCTTCATGGGCTCGGTGCCGGGGCATCCGTTCTGGCGCGAAATCCTCGACCTCGCGCCGGTCGTCGCGGCCAATTCGGGCGACGTCTTCCAGAGCACGGGGCCGTTCCTGGTGCTCGCGGCGGCCTTGCGGGTGCGCGCCGAGGACCGGCCGGTCGGCCTCCTGGCGGAGGTCTGGTCTCCGACGCGCGACGGCGGCGGCCAGACGCACACGAGCGCCGCGCAGGTGGCGCTGGTCGAGCGGAAATTCCGCACCTATCGCGGCGAGGGGACGGCGCTGGTCTCGCACAAGTGGCTCACCACTTGGGCCAGCTGGACCGACAAGCACCAGCACATCATCGACCGGCTGCATCCCAACCGGCTCAAATGGTGGCTGCGGAGCAAGCGCTATCCGGCCATCGCCAACATGCGGCTGCCGATCACGCGCGCGGTCTACGACGACCAGCGGCTCGAGACGACGCGCACCGAGGCGACGGTGTGGATCGGGCTGCATCTGCCCGACGGGCGCACGTGGAATCCCGCGATCGCAGCGGCGCTTGCGGGGCTCGACTATCCGCGCGGGCAGCTCTCGGTTGCACTCTATGGACCGGGCGAGGCATCGCCGGCCCCCGGGCTCGCGGCCACGTTCGGGACGGGCTACCGGCGGGTGGACACGACGCTGATCGGCGCCGCAGTTCACAACCTCATTCTGATCGACGGCGCCGCGGCGGCCGACCGCGTCCTGCTGATCGATGGGAGCCTCCGCACGATCCCCGCCGGCGCGCTCACGGCGCTGCTCAACTCGGGGCCGGAGGTGATCACCGCGACCCTGCCGAACTCGGACCGGCCGGAGGCCTATCGCTACGGGCACCGGCTCAACTTCCGCAACCTCTACAAGGCGGGAGCCCTGAGTGGCGTCCTCTCACCCGATCGCGGCGGCCGGCACGAGCCGCGCGAGTGGCCGGCGTTCCGACTGCTGCCGGTGGATGGGCTTTCGGCGCGGTTTCTCCTCATCGACAGCGTGGCGGTGCGCGCCGGGCTGCGCTTTGCCGAGACGCCTTACAAGCTCCATCTCGATGGCGAGGGGCTCGCGCTCATGGCCAAGGATATGGGCTATGAGGCGGCGATCCGTAACGATATTCTGGTGGCCTGAGCCCGCCGAAGGAAGAGGACGATGCGCGAGGAAATCAACGAGGGCTACAAGGCGGCGATGAAGGCGCGGGACCAGCGGCGCACGGCGACGCTGCGCGCGATCAATGCGGCGATCAAGGACAAGGACATTGCCAACCGCGGCGAAGGCAAGGCGCCGCTGAGCGACGCCGAGCTGCTGGCGCTGCTCCAGAAGATGGTCAAGCAGCGCGAGGAGAGCCTTGCGATCTACAGCGGCGCCGGGCGCGAGGACCTTGCCACCATCGAGCGCGAGGAGATCGCCATCATCGGCGAGTTCCTGCCCAAGTCGCTGAGCGAGGCGGAGGTCGATGCCGCGATCCAGGCGGCGATCGCCAAGACCGGAGCGTCGGGCGGCAAGGACATGGGCAAGGTCATCGCCGCGCTCAAGGCCGACTATCCGGGACAGATCGATTTCGGCAAGGCGAGCGCGCGGGTGAAGGCCGCCCTCGGCTGACGCGCGCTCTTGGGGGGCTACTGCCGCCGGAAGAAGTGGTCGCCGTCGACGGTGATCTCGGTGTCGTTGACCCAGACCACGCTCCAGTAGATCGGTGCGAGCCCCATCGGGGTCTGGTAGTAGAGCGCGAGCACGCCGCCGCGGCTGGTCGACTGCCAGACGCATTTGCCGGCGACCGCCGTGCCGCCCACCGCATAGAACGAGCAGTCGCGGTTGGGCTCGATCTGGAGGCGCTCGCCGTTGTCGGCGGTGGTCCAGAAGCCGAAGGGCACGGCCGCCTGGGCGAGAACCGGCGTGGCCGGAAGGAGGGCGAGGACGATCAGGAGCGCGCGGAGCATGGCTCGAACCTAGACGGGCGCCGCGGCGGCCCGCAATTGCTTTTCACGCATCCAGGAGAACACCGCGATCGCGGTGGCGACCACCGCCCCGACGAGCCCGACCCAGGGCAGCGCCGAATAGGAAATGCCCGAGCGGATCATCGAGCCGCCAAGCCAGGCGCCGAAGGCGATGGCGATGTTGAACGCGGAGGGGATCAGGCTGGCGGCGAGGCCGGGGGCATCGCGCGCGGCGGAGAGGATGCGCGATTGCGCGGGGGCGGCGAAGGCGAACACCGGGGCGCCCCAGGCGAGCAGCAGCCCGGCCATGATCCAGGCGTCGCCCACGAACACCAGCATCAGCGCGTAGAGCACGATCTGGACGGCGAGCCAGAAGGTCTGCGAGGCCATGAGTTTCCAGTCGGCAAGACGCCCGCCGAGCAGCATGCCGGCGGTCGAGCCGAGGCCGAAGGCGAGCAGCAGCCACGGCACGTAGCCGGCCGGAACGCCGGCGACGCCGGTCAGGAGCGGCGCGATATAGGTGAAGAGCGCGAACTGCCCGATGGTCTGGGTGACGATGATGCCGAAGGAGCTGACCACCGGCTCGCGCCGCAGCGCCGCAAGCTCGGCGCGAAGGCTACCCCTGGCGCGGTCCGCAGGCGGAGCCACCGGTATCAATGCGGCGATGAGCGCCAGCGAGACGAGGCCGAGGCCGGCGACCGACCAGAACGTCATTCGCCAGCCGAAGGCATTGCCGATGGCGCTGCCGATCGGCACGCCGATGACGTTGGCGACTGTGAGCCCGGCCAGCACCAGCGAGATGGCAAAGCCGCGCCGCGCTTCGGGCACGAGGGTCGATGCGGAAACCAGCGCGGCACCGAAGAAGGCGCCGTGGATCAGCGAGGCGAGCACCCGGGCGAGCAGCAGCAGCGGATAGCTCGGCGCCAGCGCGCAGCCGACATAGGCCACGGTGAAGACAGAGACATAGACCAGCAGCAGGCGCTTGCGCTCGAAGCGGCCGGTGAAGGTTGCGAGCAGCGGGCCGCCGACGGCGACGCCGAGCGCATAGAGGCTCACCAGAAGCCCGGCATCGGGGATCGAGATGGCGAGGTCGGCGGCGACCGGCTGCAGGATGCCGGCGATGACGAACTCGGACGTGCCGATGGCGAAGGCGGCGGCGAACAGGGCGAAGAGGGCGGGCGGCATGGGGAAGGTCCGGGCGGGCGGCTGTTTGACCATCGGGGGACGCGGGAAGCAAGGCACCTCGTGCAAAGCGGCGCCGACTGAGTCATAGTCGTCCGGGTCCAGCTCCGGAGGCAGAAATGGCAGCGTCGGCGATGCAGCGGCAATGGGGACTGCTGATGGGGCTGAGGGCCCTGATCATGCTCCTTGCGGGTCTTTATGCGGTGATCTGGCCGGCAACGGCGATCTTCGTGCTGGTGATGGTCGGGGCGATCATCTTCATCGTCGACGGCGTGCTCGGCGTCTGGGCGCTGACCTTCGGCGGTGCCAAGACCGGCAACTTCTGGTTCGACGTGGTGCGCAACGTGCTCGCCATCGTGGTCGGCGTGCTCATCCTCCTGACGCCGGTGTTCTCGGCGATCGTGTTCACCACCTTCGTGGTCTATCTCGTCGCCATCCAGGCGATCGTCGTGGGCGTGATGGAGATCGTCCTCGCGGTGCGCGAGCGCGCGGTGATGGGCAAGATTTGGCCGGTGCTGCTGTCGGGCATCCTTTACGTTCTGTTCGGCATTGCGCTGGCCTTCGCGCCGCTGATGGGGGCGATCTTCTTCGTCGTCTTCGCCGGCTTCATGATGATCTTCTTCTCGTTCGGGCTGTTCGCGCTCGCCTGGCGGCTCTATCGCGGCGCCGCGAGCCCGGCCTGACACGGGAGCGTCGATGCCGAGCCTCGCGCAGCTTCTGGCCGGCGAGCTGCCGACGCTTGTGGCCTTCGCGGCGATCCTCGTGTTCGGGCTGGTCGAGCTCGGCTTTCCGCGCATGCAGGAGCGGCCGAACTGGCGCGAGCACCTGCCGCCGATCCTGAGCTTTGCGGCGCTGACGATCCTGACGACGCTGGTGCTGGGCTACGGCGTGCAGGACCACCTGGTCGGCGCGCTGACGCCGTTCCGGGTGTTCGATCTCGGCCGCCTGCCGCTGCCGGGGCCGGTGGTGTTCGTCATCAGCCTCGTGGTGGTCGACTTCCTCAACTACGTCTTCCATCGCCTCAGCCATGCGATCCCGGCGCTCTGGCGGCTCCATGCGATCCATCATTCCGACGAGCACGTGACGGCGCTGACCAGCCAGCTGCACCACCCGCTCGAAGTGGCGGCGAGCTACGTGTTTCTGATCGCCGTCTATGTGGTGATCGGCATGCCGGTGGTGGCGGCGATCATCTACGGGCTGATCTTTGCGGTGGAGAACGCCTTCGCCCATGCCGACGTGACGCTGCCGCGCGGCCTCGACCGCTGGCTGCGCTGGGTGATCGTGACGCCCGACCTCCACCGCACCCACCACTCGCGCGACATGCGCGAGGGCAATTCCAATTTCGGGCAGGTGCTGACGATCTGGGACCGGCTGTTCGGCACCTATCTCGACCGGCCGTCATTGCCCGAGGCCGAGCTCAAAATGGGGTTGCCAGCGGACGCGCGGCCCTCGAGCTTCCGGGCGGCGGCGCTGCTCGCCCATCCGTTCCGCAAACGCAAAAGGGCCGGTCGCTACGACCGGCCCCCGCAGACGGGATAAGGTCGATCAGGCGGCCTGTTCGGTCCAGAATTCGGCCGGGCGCTCGCCCAGAACCACGGCATCGAGCCCGAACGCGTTCCACTGCTCCAGCGTGACCATCACGAGGTCGATCTCGTCGTAGTCGACGGCGTAGAAGCCGTCTTCCCCGGTGGACACGGCATGGGCCCAGCGCGGGTCCGCGAGCAGGTCCTGCGCCATGACGCCGACATAGACGGTGTCCGACCACAGGTAGCGGAAGGAATAGAGCTTCATGCCGTCGCTGAGCGTTGCGAGGTGCACGACGTCGCGCTTGACGCGGCGGTCGGACGGGCTGGGCGGCGGGTCGCAGACACCGCCATCGAGCGTGAAGCCGGCGGGGCAAGAGGTGAAGACGGGCGCAAAGCCGACGCTCACCTGCGGCTTCTGGGTGAGGAAATCGTAGCCGCCGAGGGCCGCAATGCCGTTGAGACTGAGACCGGCGCTGAGGTCGAGGCCGAACGTCTGCGTGCCGGGGAAGTAGGTTGCACCCCCGCCGGCCACGACGTTGGCGAAGGGCGCGGCGAGAATCTTGCCGGTCACGCCGACATCGGGCTGGCCGTCGCCGAATTCGACGCCGACGCCCAGAAGGACGGTGAACTGGCTGGTCGTCGGCGAAACCGGCGGCGCGCCGGCCACGGCCGCAGTTGCAGACAGAAGCGTGAGAACGGCGGTGGTCGCGAGAAGCTTGCCCATCGGTTACCCCCTTGGAGTCGGCGCTCAACCCCAGGAGCGTGCGCCGGAAGCGCCTTTCTGGCAAGCGCAAGCCGGCCACACCCGCGGAGGAAACTAGCCCCTGCGCCCCGCGGCCGTCCCCTCCGCCGGAGCCGTGACGACGCCGGTGCGCGGCCCGTCGCCGGCGGCCTTTTCGAGGGCAGCGTTGAAGGCGGCGCCGAGCACCATGATCTGGGCGGAGTTGTACATCCAGAGCATGAGGACGACGGCGGCCGAAACGGAGCCGAAGGTGGCGGAGTAGTTGCCCCAGTTCTGGACGTAGATCGAAAAGATCGCGCCCGCGAGAATCCAGAGGATCGAGGCGAGCAGGGCGCCGGGCCAGACGTAACGGAACTTGTGCGGATGGCGGTCGGGTCCGAAGCGGTAGAGGAGCGCCATTACCGCGCTCGAAATCACCAGGAGGACCGGCCAGCGGATCACGAGGACCAGCCATTCGGCACCCGTCGGGAACGGCAGAAGCGCGGGCAGGCCCGCGACCGTGATCAGTGCCGCGGCGACGAAGATCGAGCCGCCCACGGTCATGCCGACGGCGACGAGCACTTCCTTGACGAAGCCGCGCCGCTCCGGCCGGCCGCGGACGCGGGACATGGCGAACAGCAGCGCCTCCACCCCGCGCGAGCCCGACCAGAGCGCCAGCGGCACCGAGATCAGGAGGCCGAGGCCGAGGGCCGCCGGTGGAGCGGCGGCCAGGAGCTTCAGCTGTTCGTCGAGGATGGTCAGCGCCATCACCGGCAGGAAATAGATGAGGCTGTCGACGGTCGCCGAGACCAGCGGGCCATTGGCGACGAGGCCGTAGATCAGCGCCACCGTCGCGATCGCGGGGAAGAAGGAGAGGAAGCCGAAGAACGCAGTGGCCGCGCAGCGCGGCGACGTGTCGGGGTCGAAGAACACTTTCAGCGTGTCGAGCCCGACCGTCTTCCAGTGCTCCAGCGGACCGGCAATGCCGGCGGTCGTTTCGGCCATGGCTCCTCCTGTGGCTGAACGGAGAATGCCGCCGGGGGGTTGCGGGGATAAGTCGCCGATGGCCCCTCGCACGCCGCAAGGCTAACCCTTACTTATCCCCCATGCGCTTTTCCGACGGCTTCCTCGACGAGATCCGGCAGCGGCTGCCCATCCACGAGGTGGTCGGCGAGAGCGTGATCTGGGACAAGCGCAAAAGCCAGCCGGGGCGTGGCGACTACTGGGCCTGCTGCCCGTTCCACGGCGAAAAGACCCCGAGCTTTCACGCCGACGACCGCAAGGGCATCTATCACTGCTTCGGCTGCGGGGTGACGGGCGACCATTTCCGCTTCCTCACCGAAAAGGGCGGGATGAGCTTCCCCGAGGCGGTCGAAAAGCTCGCCGGCATGGCCGGCGTGCCGATGCCGGCGCGCGACGAGCGGGAGGAAGCGCGCGAAGAAGCCCGCCGCAACCTCTATGACGTGATGGAGGTCGCGGCGCAGTATTTCGAGGCGGCCCTGGCGCACAATATCGGGGCGCGGGCGCGCGGCTACCTGTTCGAGCGCGGCGTGAGCGCGGCCGCGCAAACCCGCTTCCGCATTGGCTTTGCTCCCGACAGCCGCAACGGGCTCAAGGAGCATCTCGCGCAGAATGGGGTGAGCGCGCAGGAGATGGCGGACACGGGGCTCGTCGCTTCGCGCGAGGACGACCCGCTCACCTACGACCGCTTCCGCAACCGGGTGATGTTCCCGATCACCGATTTCCGCGGACGGATCGTGGCCTTCGGCGGCCGGGCGCTCTCGCCCGACGTGCCGGCCAAGTATCTCAACTCGCCCGAAACGGTCCTCTTTCAGAAGCGGCTCGTGCTCTACAACGGCATGGAGGCGCGCAAGGCCGCGCGCGACGGCAAGCCGGTGATCGTGGTCGAGGGCTATCTCGACGTGATCAGCGCGGTGATGGCGGGGTTCGAGGGCACGCTCGCGCCGATGGGCACGGCGCTGACGGAAGACCATCTCCAGCTGCTCTGGCGGATGACCGACACGCCCATCCTCTGCTTCGACGGCGATGTCGCGGGCCTGCGCGCGGCGGAACGGGCGGCGGGGCTGGTGCTGCCGCTGCTGACGCCGGGGAAGACCGTGCGGATCGCGACGCTGCCCGAAGGGGTCGACCCCGACGATCTCATCCGCCAGCAGGGGCGCGACGCCTTTGCCGACGTGATCGAGCGGGCCCGCTCGCTGAGCGACGTGGTGTGGAGCCTCGAGACCGGCGGCATGGTGCCGGAGGCGCCGGAGGCGCGGGCGGCGCTCGAGGCGCGGCTGCGCGAACGGGCGGGCGGCATCGCCGACCAGTCGGTGCGCCGGCACTACATGCAGGCGTTCGACGAAAAGCTCGCCGATTTCTTCGCGCCCGTGCGGCCCGCGTCGCGGTTCGAGGGCCGGCGCGACGACCGGCGGAACGGGCCCCGCCGCGGCGGCTGGCCGCCGCGCCCGCAGGGGACGCCGCGGGTGGTGGTGTCCGACACGCTGCGCAATTCGCGCCTCCTGAAGCCCGGGCGGACGATGGACGCGACGCCGCGCGAGGCGGTGATCCTTATGAGCCTCATCAACCACCCGGCGCTCGCCGAGCCCCGGCTGGAACAGCTCGCCGGGCTCGAATTCGGCTCGCCCGCCGGCCGGAAGCTCTTTGCGGCGGTGCTCGACCTGGTGATGGCCGATCACGACATCTCCGGCCCCGACTTGCGCGAAGCCCTTGGCGGCCGGGGGTTTGGGCCGCAAATCGAGCGGATGGAGGCGCTTTTGCGGGGGCAGGGGGTGTGGCAGGTGCTGGGGGATGCCGCGCCGCTCGATGCCGAAACCGGCCTTCGGCATGCGCTCGCCTTGCATTACAAGTCGGTTGAGCTAAATAAGGCTTTGAAAGCAGCGGAAAACGCCCTCGACGTCGATTGGACCGAGGACTCCTTCAGGGTGCTGCAGGACATCAAGAACCAGATCACCAGCGTCGACGGCACCGAGGCGTTGATCGAAGGGTTTGGTTCGTTATCCGGACGCGCGGCCCGCGGCTTCTGAGCAGGAAGCGCGAATCGCCCGATTTTGCTTATGCCCGAATCAGTTGCATAAGCCAGCTCCGGAAACGAATC
>CAYRZM010000271.1:0-11244 GCA_964428685.1 uncultured Devosia sp.
CACACGGTCCGGGGATTGGGCTACCAAATCCTCGAGGATTGAGGGTGCCGTGCGGAAGGGCTCGATCGCCTTCTGGCTGTTCTGGCTGTCGGCCGGCTGGCTGGTCATCGCGCTCGCCGGAACGGCGTTCCTGCTGACCGACCTCTATTCGCGCCAGCTCGACACCAATCTCACCAGCCAGCTCAAATTCGACATCGATACGCTGTCGACGGCGACGCTGGACTCGAGCGATGCGCATTTCGGCGACGTCGCCCTGCCCGATCCGCGCTTCAGCCGCGCCGCGACCGGCTGGTACTGGGTGATCCGCAACGCGAGCGGCGACGTGCTCGCGACCTCGCGCTCGGCGGTCGGGAGCGTGGCCCCGTCGCTCGACGGGGCGTTCGACCTCGACAATTATCGTACCGGGGTGCTGACCGATGATTCCGGCAACCATGTCCGGGCGATCGAGTGCGCCACCACCAGCAACGGCACGCCGCTCCACATCACCGTCACCGGCAATCTGGATACGAGCAGCGCGCTGGTCGGCGAATTCCGCGGACAGACGCTGATCGTCTTGGGCGCCGTCGGCCTGGCGCTGGCGGTGATGAGCGGCATCGTCGCCCGCCTTGCGCTCCGGCCGATCGGCCAGCTGAGCGCCGCAATCGAAAAGGTGCGCGAGGGCGAGACCCGCGCCATCGCCGGCGAATTCCCGCGCGAGATTGCGCCGCTCGCCGAAGAGATCAACGAGCTGATGCGCTCGAACACCCAGATCATCGAGCGGGCGCAGAACGCCGTGGGCAATCTCGCCCACGGTCTCAAGACGCCGCTTGCGGTGCTCCGCAACGAGGCGGGGGCCGCACGGGACAACCCGCTGAGCAAGGTCGTCGTCTCCGAAACCGAGAAGATGAGCCAGCTCGTGACCACCTATCTCGACCGCGCCCGGCTGGCGGCCCGCAGCAGCGTCGTGGGCAAGAAGGCCGACGCCACTATGGTCATGCTCCGCCTCGTCCGGGTGATGGAAAAGCTCAACAGCAAGGTCACCATCGCCTTCAAGCGCCCCGACGCCTCGCTGCCCTGGTTCCGCGGCGACGAGGGCGACCTCGAGGAGATGGCGGGGAACCTCCTCGACAACGCCTGCAAATGGAGCAACGGCAAGATCGCCGTGACCATGTCCGCCGAGCGGAGCCAGGCCAACGCCAACCTCGTGATCCGCATCGAGGACGACGGGCCGGGGCTTGAAGAAGGGGACGTCAGCAAGGTGTTGCGCCGCGGTGTCCGTCTCGATGAAAAAGTGCCCGGCAGCGGCCTTGGCCTCGATATCGTCAAGGAACTGGTTGACGTCTATGGCGGCAGCCTGCAATTGAAGCGCTCGGTTCTGGGCGGCGTGCTCGCGGAATTGCGGCTTCCCGCGGCCAAGCTGGGCAGCCTGGTCCGGACCTGACTTAACTCCGCCGCGATTGTCCGGCTGAGCTCTGCGGCACTCCACCTTCGGGACCTTGATGAACACGAATTTCCGCGCCTTGCTGATCCTGCCCGCCCTGGCCCTCGCCGGCTGCGCCACCGCGCCGCAGCTGAGCACCTTCTCGGGCGACACCAATCCCGCGATCACCGATCCTACGACGCTGCAGGCGCCGGCCCAGACCACGGCCGCCGCCGCGTCGCTGACCGACGTGTCGACCTTCGTCGACCCCACCGCGTTCTCGCAGCTGTCGCAGAACTCGAAGTCGCAGGTGTCGAGCGCGCAGTTCAACGCCCTGCAGTTCGGCCGCGTCGGCGCACCGCGCAACTGGCTGGGCGACAACGGCCAGAGCGGTTTCGTGACCGTCGGGCCCTATGTCCGGGTCAACCTGATCGACTGCCGCGACTTCACCAACAGCGTGACGGTTGGCGGCCAGACCTTCATCAAGAAGGGCACCGCCTGCCGCGGGGCCGACGGCAGCTGGTCGGTGGCGAGCACCAGGGTCAGCTAAACCCCGGATTTTCGGCCGGCAGGCTTTGTTTACCAAGCCGCACTAGACTTGGGGGTCAACCGACTCCTGAGCCTCGTGCCGATGCCCGCCAATCCAGCTCGACCGGCCGTCTCCGATCGCCCGGCGCGCGCCACGGCCAAGGCCGTGCGCCCCTTCCTCGGGCTTCTCGATCCCATCATCGTCGATGCCGCGGGCGAATTCGACTTCGACGGGGCGGTCGCTATGGACGACGTCGCCGCCGTCTGGGTCTGGATGCTGCGCGATCTTGCTGCCGATCTCGTCAATCCCCGCGCGCTCGATGACAACGAGGCCAGCCGGCAGGCCATCGATTCGCTGCTCCCCGAACTGCTGACGCGCGCCGATGCGACAGTTGCCGCAGCGGCCACCGACGCCGAGCGCGCGCGGCGCCTGATGACGCAGCTGGGTGGCGAGGACAGCTGGCGCCGCATGCCGGTGGTGCTCGACGCCCTTCGCCACCGTGCACTGCTCGACAAGGCACAGGCCTTCGGCCGCTCGATCAATGGGTTGCCCGACGAAGCGGGTGTGGCACTTGCACTGCAGTCGATGCCGCTTGCGGACCGCGCGACGGCGCCCTTCGTGCTGCACGCGATGGTGGGGCAGGTCGCCAACCCCTCGCGCCTGATCACGGCCGCCATCCGGCTGGCGGGCGGCGCCACCGAAGCCCTGCTCTTCCGGCACAATTTCGGGCCGCTGGTCGATGCCATGCTGGCCCACGCGCAAAACCAGATTCCACATTTGAGCCAGTCGGGCACGTTCGGCGACACCGACCTCATGTGCCGCGCCATCGACCGCTTCCACCGGCTGATGCGGGCGGTGACAAGCTATGTCGAGCTCGGCCGCAACAGCCGCTGGTCGAGCGTGGCCGGCAGCCTGATCGGCACCGTCTCCGCCCGGCTGGAGCCGCGGCTCCGCGACGTCGCGCCGGATCTCAACAAGTCGCTGCGCCGCCGCGACGGGACCGACCGGATCGACGGCGACCAGGTCCTCTCGGCGCTCAACGGCATGTACCTGCTGGCAACGATCCGCGACTGCCGCGACTCGCTGGCGCTCAACACCCTGTTCGACCAGGTGTGGACGCAGACCGGGCAGGCGCTCGAAATCCACATCGACCGGCTGCTCGAGGCCTTGCGGGTCAATCCTGCGGACACCGTGGTTGCCGGTCGCCTCGACGCCGCGCTGAAAATGTCCGAAATCCGCTTCGGCAAGGACTTTGCCGACACCCTGCGTCACGCCAAGGACATCGCCGAGCGGCGCGTCAGCTGACTTTGACCCGCGCGGGGGACGGCCCGTCGAGTGTCTCGACCACGAACCGATCGGTTTCCGTCCGCGCTTCGGGCAGCATCTGCGCGATCCCGCCGGGGTCGGCGCTTTCGACGATGACGCCGATCGCCGCGCCCGGATCGCGGGCCTGCCCGCCCGCATAGACCAGCGCGCCGGGCGCAAAGCGCCGCTCCCCGTCGACAAAGAGATGCACGCGCGCCGGCTCGTGCCCGAAACGGCCGGCGAGGAACGGCGCGGCCGCGGGCGGCTCCGCTGGAACGGGCTTCCACGGCGACGCGACGAGGTCGGCGCCGGGCGCCCCGCGCTCCTCGGCGATGGGGCCGGCATCGGCACCCGCGATCAGGCCGAGCTCCACCGAAGCGCCGACGTCGCCCAGGCTCAGGGCATGTCCGCCCGCAATCGGCCGGGCCTTGAGCGCCACCGCCGGACGCCGGGACAGCGACGCCCCGCTGTCGAGAAAGCTCACCCCCAGCGCTACCGGCGCGATCGGCGTGGGCGCGTCGGGCGTTTCGAAATTGGCGTCGATTTCCTGATCTTCGACCGGCACGCGCGTGCGCTCGAAGAGAAGTGCGATTCCATCGGCCCCGCTCGCGATGCAGCCCTTGAGGGACCGCCAGCCCGCGACCGAACCCGCCAGCGCCACGTGATCGAGCCGCCCCTCGGCGGCGAGATGGTCTGCGGACCAGCGGGCGCCGCCGCCCGCCAGCATCCACAGATCGAGCCGCGGCTGGAAGCGGCCGGAAACGATCAGCGCATCGGCCTCGAGACTGAGCGCCACGGACTCCGTGCCGGCATTGGCGAAGGAGACGCTGAGGCCGTGGCGGGCACGGAAGGTGGCGGAGAGGGGAATCTGCCCCGAGCCGAGCGTCAGCCCGCTGGCTTTGGCGAAATCGACGAAGCGCGACTGAGGATTGATCCGCGTATCGACGACGCGCCGGATGGCGACGCCCGCATCGTGGAGGCGCAGGGCCAGCCGATAGGTGTAGTTGCTTTGGGTGGCAACCAGCACCAGCTTGCCCGGTGCCACGCCATAGCGCTTGGCGAGGTGATAGGCGGCGATCGCCGGCGTGATCCGCGGCAGGCGGTTGCCGGCGAACACCGGCAGCCGCTGTGCCGCGCCCGTGGCGAGCAGCAGTCTCCGCGCGGTCGCGGTGACGATGCGGCTTTGGGGGGCATCGTCGCCCACGACCTGCTGCACGAGGACGCTGTCGCCATGCACCGCGAACGCCTCGGCGCGGAGCAGGACCGTGACGTTGGCGCTGCCCGTCACGGCGGCGATCAGCCGCGTGCTCGCGGCCTCCGGGGTCTCTTCGTCGCCTGTCGCGCCGAAATAGCGCGCATCCCCGCCGAGCCATGGGCGCCGCTCGACCAGCAGCACGCTCTGGCCCGCCGCCGACGCGGCCTCGGCGGCGGCGAGGCCGGCGACACCGCCGCCGACGATGAGCACGTCGGCCGTCAGCGTCGCCTCGCTGGTGCCCTGCTGCCATGGCGCATCGGACGCCGGCGGCAGCACGCGCGCGAGCGAGCGCGCGCGACCCCAGGGCACCCGGCTCCTCCGCCCGAGCGTCACGAGATCGAGCCCCTCGAGCGCCGGCGTCCGATCCATCGGCAGGGGCGGGCCGCCCTTGGTCGCGACGGCCGGTGCAAACGCCTCGCCCAGCCCGAGCGGGATTTCGCCGAGCCGTCCGTAGGTGTCGATGCCCGCCGCGAGCACCGCGGAAAGCACCGTGTCGCCGGCAAACCCCTCGATAAGGCGCCCATCGAGCCGGAACGTCAGCGGCTTGCCGCGATCGAGCGCGATTCCGCCGAACTGATGGGGAGCGTCGGCCGCGAGCCTCATGGCGCCGTCTCGGCGATCGGCTCCCGCTCGCGCGAGGGGTCGTGCGCAAGGAGCCAGCGTTTCTCGGCGCCCTCGGCCGCGCCGGCGAGCAGCCGCGCCAGCGGCGGCGCGAAAAACGCCGCGGCGCTGCCGAGGTCCGCCATGACGAAGACCCGCGACGTCTTGAGCCGGCCGATCAGCGGCGCGCCATCGCGCGAAGTGACGCGGCGATAGCGGCTGGTCGCGAGCCGCCGGATCGGGAACGGGCCGGCGAACGCACTCGCCAGCCTGAGCTCGGCATCCGTGTCGCCGCTCACCCAGGCGAGGATTTGCTCGGCCGATCGCTGCGCCAGCGTCACGCCGCGGTCGGCAAACCACATCACGGGCGAGGGCAGGCGCGCGGTGGCGCCGGTGAGGGTCGCCATGACTGAGTGCACCGACAGCATTGGGGGGCGCATCGCTTCGGGCAATTCGAGCAGCGCCGCGTCGTCGGCGAGCACGACCTGGTCGGCTTCAATGGTCTCTTCGCCGCTCATCAGCCGCGCCGCGCCGGAATTTTCGAAATCGAGCCGCCAGCCAGCGCCGCCCACCTGCGCGACATGCAGCGTAGCGAGCCAGCGCTCCAGCCGATCCTCGACGGTTTCGGCTCGCAGGAGCGGCAGGCCGCGAAACGTCCAGCGGTCGGCACTGTGCCCGACGTGCACGCCGTATCCCGCCGCCATGTGCGCGATGTGCGACAGGGCGTTCGCGGTCGCCGGAATGTCGGCGGTGATGGTGGTGTCGGCCGCCGCCGCGTCGGTGTCCGGACCGAGGATACGCAGCAGCGGCAGCGTTTCCCGGACGCCCCGCTCGAGCAGCTCCCAGCTTTGCGGGCGGGTGGCCCAGACGAAGCCCAGATCGAGCCCGCGCGGCAGACGCTGGGCGGACGGGCGGCGCCCGACGCGGACGACGCGCTTGCCGTGATCCCGCGCCAATAGGCCCGCCAGCAGCCCGGCCAGCGGCGTTGCTCCAGCGATCGCAAAATCGTAGCCCGCGGGCATCCGGTCAGCCGCGAACTGCGGCAATCGGCGCCTGCCATCGCGCGGGCGGGCGCTGCATATTTTGCCCGAATGTCTCTATAGATGCCCCGGCCGGCACACCCGCACACTCCGCTGAGGCCATGACCATCTGGTTGCTTGCCCTGATTCTGACCGCCATTGCCTGCGCCACGCTTTATTACGCGGGCGCCGGACGGACGGTCAACGCGACCACCAGCACAGCCGATGCGACCACCGCGCATTTCCGCGCGCAATTGCGGGAAATCGATGTCGACGCCGCCGCCGGACGGCTGGGCGAAAGCGAGGCGGCCGCCGCCAAGGGCGAACTGGCGCGCGAGGTGATGCGGGCCAACACTGCGGCGCCTGCCGCACCGGCGGCGCCCGCCGGCGGCCGGATGGCGTGGGTTGCCGTCCTGCTCGTCGCCGTCGTCGCCGTCGCGACCTATGCCTATCTCGGACGGCCCGACCTGCCGTCGCAGCCGCTCGCCGGACGCACGACCGATGCCACGGCCGGCCTCGACCTCGACACCGCCGTCAAGACGATCGAGGCGCGGCTCGCTGCCAATCCGAGCGACCTCCAGGGCTGGAGGGTGATTGCCCCCGCCTACATGCAGCTCGGGCGCTACGCCGACGCCGCGAAGGCGCTGCGCCAGGTGAACGCGCTCGCGGCTCCCACCGCCGACAGCGAGACCGATCTGGGCGAAGCGCTGATGATGGCGCAGAACGGCAATGTCGCTGGCGAGCCGATGGTGCTGTTCCGCAAGGCGGCGGAGCTCGACCCGACGCATGTCCGCTCGCGGTTCTACATCGCCGGCGAAGAGACGCGCGTCGGCGATAATGCTGACGCGGTGCGCGACTGGAACGCGCTTCTGGCGCTCGCCAAGGGCGACGAGCCGTGGGTCGTGACGGCGCGCAACGGCCTCGCGATGGCCCAGGCGGGTCTCAACCCGCAGCCTGCCGCGTCTTCCACTGCCGTCCCCGACGCGGCGCAGATCGACGCGATGGTAGATGGTCTCGCGGCACGCCTCGAAGCGCAGGGCGGCAGCATTGCCGAATGGACCGAGCTCGTCCGCTCGCGCATGGTGCAGGGCCGCATGGCCGACGCCCAGGCCGCCTATGATGCGGCGCGCAAGGCCTATCCCGATCCCAAGGTCCGCACCGAGCTCGACGTGCTCGCGGCCGACAACGGGCTGGTGGCGCGGTGACGCGCAAGCAGCGCCGGCTCGGCGTTATCGCGGGTCTTGGCGCCGTCCTCGCGGTGGCGCTGGGCCTGATCCTGTTCGCGCTGCGCGACCAGATCGTGTTCTTCTATTCGCCAACCGAGATCGAGGCGAAGGCCGTCGCGGCCGGCGTGCCCGTGCGGCTCGGCGGCCTCGTCAAGGCGGGCAGCTGGACCCATGACGGCGACCGCAACGATTTCGTGGTCACCGACGGCAAGACCGATATGATGGCCCACTTTACGGGCATCCTGCCCGATCTCTTCCGCGAAGGGCAGGGCGTGGTGATCGAAGGGGCGATGGCGACCGACGGCAGCTTCGCTGCGACCAACGTGCTGGCCAAGCACGACGAGAACTACATGCCCAAGGAAGTCGTCGACGAGCTCAAGGCCAAGGGCGAGTGGCAGCGCGGCCAGGAGACCGGCGGCTGATGTCGATCGAGCTCGGGCACTTTGCGCTGATCCTGGCCTTTGCCATTGCCGCGGTGTCGGCGCTCGCCGGACTCTGGGGCTGGCAGCGGAGCGACCGGGTCACCGTGATGCTGCGGCAGGGCGCGGTCCTGCAGCTGATCCTCGTCGCCGCGGCGTTCGGCGCCCTGATCCAGGCGTTCGTGACCTCCGACTTCTCGCTGGCGCTCGCCTACGAGCACTCGCATTCGCTGCAGCCGCTGCTGTTCAAGGTCACCAGCGTCTGGGGCAACCACGAAGGCTCGATGGTGCTGTGGGTGCTGATCCTCGTCGGCATGGGCGCCGCGGTTGCCGTCTTCGGCCGCAACCTGCCGCGCGCACTGCTGACGCTGGTGCTCTCGATCCAGAGCCTTCTGGTGGCGGCCTTCGCCGGCTTCACGCTGTTCACCTCGAACCCGTTCCTGCGCCTCGCGCCTGCCCCCCTCGAAGGGCAGGAGCTGAACCCGATCCTCCAGGACATCGGCCTCGCGATC
The DNA here is from genome assembly GCA_964428685.1 of uncultured Devosia sp. Taxonomy (GTDB): domain Bacteria; phylum Pseudomonadota; class Alphaproteobacteria; order Rhizobiales; family Devosiaceae; genus Devosia_A. Next base: position 8,265 of record CAYRZM010000271.1, read on the forward strand.
CATCCGCCGCTCCTCTACACGGGCTATGTCGGCTTTTCGGTCTGCTTCAGCTTCGCGGTGGCGGCGCTGATTTCCGGCCGCATCGACGCGGCGTGGGCACGCTGGGTGCGGCCGTGGGCGCTGGTGAGCTGGTGCTTCCTCACCCTCGGCATCGCGATGGGCTCCTACTGGGCCTATTACGAGCTCGGCTGGGGCGGCTGGTGGTTCTGGGATCCGGTCGAGAATGCGAGCTTCATGCCGTGGCTCGCCGGCACCGCGCTGCTTCACTCCGCGCTGGTGATGGAAAAGCGCAACGCGCTCAAGATCTGGACGATCTTCCTCTCGATCATCACCTTCTCGCTGAGCCTGCTCGGCACTTTCATGGTCCGCTCGGGCGTGCTGACGAGCGTCCACAGCTTCGCGTCCGATCCGACGCGCGGCCTCGTCATCCTGGCGCTGCTGGCCGTGTTCATCGGGGGCGCCTTTGCGCTCTTCGCGTTTCGCGCCGCGGCGCTTCGGGCCGGTGGACTGTTCGCGCCGATCAGCCGCGAAGGCGCGCTGATCCTCAACAACCTGTTCCTTGCGACCGCCGCCGCCGCGGTGCTGGTCGGCACGCTCTATCCGCTGCTGCTCGAGGCGACCACGGGCAAGACGATTTCGGTTGGAGCGCCGTTCTTCAACCTGACCTTCGGGGCGGTGATGGCGCCGCTTCTGATCGTCTTGCCGTTCGGGCCGTTTCTCGCCTGGAAGCGCGGCGACCTCGTCGCGGTGACGCAGCGGCTCGCGGCGGCTGCGGGCGCGGCGATCTTCGTGGCGGCGCTGATCTTTGCGCTCTCCGGTGCCGCCGTTTCGCTCGCCCCGCTCGGCCTCCTGCTCGGCTTCTGGGTGGCGTTCGGCGCCATTGCCGAGCTGGTCGACCGCGCCGGCCTGTTCCGCATGGCCCCGTCGCAAAGCCTCAGGCGGCTGGTCGGCCTGCCGCGCGCCGCCTTCTCCACGGCGCTGGCGCATTTCGGGCTCGGCGTGAGCGTCATCGGCATCGTCACCGCCACGGCATGGCAGCTCGAGCTGATCACCACCATGGCACCCGGCGCGACGCAGACCATCGGCGACTACACGGTCCACTTCGACGGCATCGACAATCTCCAGGTCGAGAACTACGCCGCCGAACGCGGCCGGTTCACCGTATCGGCTTCCGGCACCGCCGACCGCGTGCTCACGCCCGAGCGGCGCGTCTATGAGGCGAGCGGGACGCCGACGACCGAAGCGGCGATCGAGACTTACGGCTTCAGCCAGCTCTATCTCCAGCTCGGCGAGCAGCAGGCTGACGGCAGCCGCGTCGTCCGCGCCTGGTTCAAGCCGTATGTGACGCTGATCTGGCTGGGCGCGATCGTCATGGCGTTCGCGGGCTTCCTCTCGCTCACCGACCGCCGCGTCCGCATCGGCGTGCCACGCCGCGCCGCGGTCCGCACTGCGCCGGCCGAATGAGGCTGCTCCTCGCCGCGTTGGCACTGATCTGGCTGGCGCTGCCGGCCCTCGCGGTCAACCCCGACGAGATGCTGGCCGATCCGGCGCTCGAGGCGAGGGCCCGGGTGATCTCCGAAGGACTCCGCTGCCTTGTCTGCCAGAACGAATCGATCGACGACAGCGACGCCGACCTCGCACACGAGATACGCGTGCTCGTGCGGCAGCGGCTGGTCGCCGGCGACACCGACGATCGGGTGCGGCAATACCTCGTCGACCGCTACGGCGAGTTCGTGCTGCTGCGGCCGGTGTTTGCCTGGCACACGCTGATTCTGTGGCTCGCGGCGCCGGTGATGCTTGTGGTCGGTGCCGTTGTGCTGGTGGTTGCCGTGCGGTGCCGGCGGGCAATGCTTGCCGCGGCACCGGCGGCGGGCCTCACCCCCGAGGAACGCCGGGCCCTCGAGGCGCTGGCGGACCCGCCGAGCGACTGAAACGCCTCGGGCGCAAGGGCTCTTGGGGCCCTTACCAAAGCGTAATGTTGACGCAACGTCGCGGAAAGAGCCGCTCTCCCATAACGCCTCCACTCTGTTGAGAGCCGTTTGAAGGAGAACAAACACAATGCGCTCCAATTTCCTCGCCCGCACCCGCAAGTGGATCGGAGCTTCGGCCCTGGCGATCCTGATCGGGATTGGCGGCGGCACGGCATTCCTCGCCGCGTCGAGCCCGATGGCCGCGGCCCAGGTGACCCCCGCTGCCCAGATCACGCTGCCGGCGCCGGCCGCGCCCGCCACCGGCTTTGCCGATCTCGTTGCGGCGGTGAAGCCTGCGGTGGTCTCGATCCTCGTCGAAGGCCGCGAGCAGCCCAACCAGTTCGACGACCAGGGCGGTGGCTTCAATGGCCAGATCCCCGATCTGCCGGACGACAATCCGCTCAAGAAATTCTTCCAGCAGTTCGGCAACGGGAACGGCAATGGCCATCCCAACCAGCCGCCGCAGGGCCGCCGCTACCAGGCCGCGGGCTCGGGGTTCGTGATCTCGGCTGACGGCTACATCGTCACCAACAACCACGTGGTCGAGAATGCGACCAAGGTCACCGTCACCTTCGACAATGGCGACCAGAAGACGGCGACCGTCGTCGGCGTCGATCAGCGCACCGACCTCGCGGTGGTCAAGGTGGACGGCGAGTCCGACCTGCCCTTCGTCAAGTTCTCGTCCGACGACGTTCGCGTCGGCGACTGGGTGGTGGCCGTCGGCAATCCGTTCGGCCTCGGCGGCACCGTGACCGCCGGCATCGTTTCGGCCCGCGGCCGCGACGTCGCCGGGTCGCAGTACGGCGACTTCCTCCAGATCGATGCGGCCGTGAACACGGGCAACTCGGGTGGCCCGACCTTCACCCTCCAGGGTGAAGTCGTCGGCGTCAACACCGAGATCTTCTCGCCCAACGGCGGCAACGTCGGCATCGCCTTCGCCATTCCGGCGGCGACGGTGCAGCAGATCACCTCCTCGCTCATCAAGTCGGGCTCGGTGACCCGCGGCTTCC
>CAYRZM010000272.1:0-7680 GCA_964428685.1 uncultured Devosia sp.
CAAACCACTCCGGCGCCGTCCGAAACGGCGCCACCCTCGAGCAGCGCCGCCGCTTCGGCAAGCAGCGCACCGAGCAGTCCATAGAGCGGGCGAACCGCAGACGACCGGAAGGGGATGGCAACATCCCCTTCTTCTTTTTGAGCCAGGCGTTCGGGGCGCTGCTCCGGGCGGACGAGAAAGATGTGTTGGCCCGGGCGGAGGGCGCCGCCGCGGGCTTCCGAATCATTGAACCGCCCCCATAAGGTGAAGGCCCATGGCGCGCTATGTTTTCATCACCGGCGGCGTGGTTTCCTCATTGGGTAAAGGTCTCGCGTCCGCGGCGCTCGGCGCCGTGCTCCAGGCGCGCGGCTACAAAGTCCGGCTGAGGAAGCTCGACCCCTATCTCAACGTCGATCCGGGCACGATGTCGCCCACCCAGCACGGCGAGGTGTTCGTCACCGACGACGGGGCGGAGACCGACCTCGACCTCGGCCATTACGAGCGCTTCACGGGCCGGCACGCCAACAAACGCGACAACATCACCACCGGCCGCATCTATTCCGACATCATCACCAAGGAACGCCGCGGCGACTATCTCGGCGCGACCGTGCAGGTGATCCCGCACGTCACCGACGCCATCAAGGAATTCGTGCTCGAGGGCAACGACGAGTTCGACTTCGTGCTGGTCGAGATCGGCGGCACTGTCGGCGACATCGAGGGCCTGCCGTTCTTCGAAGCGATCCGCCAGCTCGGCAACGACCTGCCGCGCCACCACGCCGTCTACGTCCACCTGACGCTGATGCCGTTCATTCCGTCGGCCGGCGAGCTCAAGACCAAGCCCACCCAGCATTCGGTTGCGGAACTCCGTTCCATCGGCATCTCGCCCGACGTGCTCCTGGTCCGCTGCGACCGGGCGATCCCCCAGGCCGAGCGGCGGAAGCTCGCGCTCTTCACCAATGTGCGCGAGAGCGCGGTGATCCAGGGGCTCGACGTCGCCTCGATCTACGACGTCCCGCTCGCCTACCACAAGGAAGGGCTCGACCGCGAAGTGCTGGCGGCCTTCGGCATCACCGACGCCAAGGAGCCCGATCTCAGCCAGTGGGAGGACGTGACGCAGCGCCTCCACAATCCCGAGGGCGAGGTCAACATCGCTATCGTGGGCAAGTACACCGGCCTCAAGGACGCCTACAAATCGCTGAGCGAAGCGTTGGTCCACGGCGGCATCGCCAACCGGGTCAAAGTCAACCTCAACTGGATCGACAGCGAGATTTTCGAGCGCGAAGACCCGGCGCCCTATCTCGAGCACATCCACGGCATCCTCGTTCCCGGCGGTTTCGGCGAGCGCGGCTCGGCCGGCAAGATCCAGGCGGCGAAGTTCGCCCGCACCAAGGACGTGCCGTATTTCGGTATCTGCTTCGGCATGCAGATGGCCTGCATCGAAGCGGCGCGCAACACGGCCGGCATCCCCAAGGCCAACTCCACCGAATTCGGCCCGACCAAGGAGCCGATCGTGGGCATGATGACCGAGTGGACCAAGGGCAACGAGAAGGTCGAGCGCACGGCGGAAAGCGACCTCGGCGGGACCATGCGGCTCGGCTCCTACCCCGCACAGCTCACCCGCGGCAGCCGCATCGCCGACATTTACGGCAGCACCCGCATTAACGAGCGGCATCGGCACCGCTACGAGGTCAACATGGCCTACCGCAAGGTGCTCGAAAAGAACGGCCTTCTGTTCTCCGGCGTCAGCCCCGACGGCACGCTGCCCGAAATCGTCGAACGCACCGACCACCCGTGGTTCATCGGCGTCCAGTTCCACCCGGAGCTCAAGTCCAAGCCCTTCGAGCCTCACCCGCTGTTCGCGAGCTTCATCGCGGCGGCGATGGAGCAGAGCCGACTGGTGTAGCGTCTCGGCGGGACAGCGCCCGCAGGCCGGTATAGGATAGATCACAGCCGTCACGGAGAACTCCCATGCTGCGCATGGTCTTCTGGCTTGCCGTCTTTGTGATTTTCGGAACCGCCGCCGCGCAGGCCTACACGCCGCCCGACAACCCGGTCGCCTGCATCCAGCGCCTGCTGGCCGCCAAGGGGATCAGCGTCGCGCAGAGCGGCAATCTCGACTCCGCAACCCGGTCCGCCGCCGCGAAATACGTTGCCGACAAGGGCTGGAACCTGCCGGTGCTCGATGCGAACAGCACCGACACCTGGTGCGACTACCTCACCGCGGAGGCGATTGGCGTGCCGTGGCTTACCTCGCTGCCTCACCCCGGCAATCTCTACTTCGATCTCGCCGCGGCCCGGCAGCGACTGCCGACCGATGCCTGCGCGTCGCCGCTGCTTCACTATTCCGAGCAGCCGCATCCGGTGCTGCAGAAGACCATGTTCCAGGGTGGCGTCGGCAAGCCCGAATGGGGCGGCGACTACGCGCAGTACATCATGGTTCTGAACCTCGCCCTTGTTCAGGCAAAACCGGCGGACAACGCGCTTATGGCCGGCGAATTCGACACTTATGCCGCAAGGCTCAAGTCGCTGCTGCTAGAGTGGGCGACTGCCAACGTGCCGCTGGACAAACCGACGAAGGGCGGCGAGGAGCCGCGCGACAATTTCGACTGGGGGATCAGCGTGCTGTTCCCCCACGTGCTTCAGGCGCGCAACGAGCTCGACGCGGCCGGGATGCTGAGCCCTGCCGAAGAGAAGACCGTCGACAATTGGCTGGCGAAGCTGGCGTCCTTGATGGCGTTCGGAAAGGATCTCCCCCTGGGGATCGATCTGCTCGATCCCACGAGCCGCTACCGCAATCACAACGGTCGCCGGGCGATGGACGCGCTGCTCTGGGCCAGCCAGACAAATGACCCGGGACTGTTCAACTGGGCGGTCCGCACCGGCTACGTGCGGTTTCTCCGCACTATCTATCCCGACGGCCACGTGCCGGATTCGTACCGGAGCAGTTGGGCGCAATGGTACACATCGCTTGCCATCGATGGTGCGGTATTTAGCGCAGTCGCTGCCGAGCAGCAGGGCGTCGATCTCTTCGGTCTCAAAGTTTCCGGTCGCGGGCTCCCCGATGCCGTGAAGTTCCTTGCCGACTCCTTCATCGACGAGACTGCTCTCAATCAGTACGCCAAGGAAGCAAAGTTCATTCCGCTCAAGTTTCCCGGACAGCAGGATCGGGTGATGCGATACCTCGAGGAACAGACCCCGATCACGCAGGTTGCCTGGGCGGATTTCTACGTCGACCGTTTCCCGGATGATCCTTCGGCCAAGGAGCTGCTGCGCGTCCGGGACGATATCGGCATGCATACCGGCTACGATGACGTCTTCAGCATCTCCTTCGGCGACGTGAGCTGCTTCTGGGGGCCGGAAAAGGACAAGCCTCTCTGATGGCAGACATCCTCTCCCTCAGCAAAGCCCGGAAGGCCAAAGCCCGCGCCGTCAAGGACGCGGCGGCGGCGGCCAATCGCCTGAAGTTCGGGCGCCCCAAGGCCGAGAAGCAGAAAGCGGCCGCCGAGAAGTCGATCACGGAAAAGATGATCGACGCGCACAAGCGCGACCGCTAAGCACGCTCCATGACAACGCTTTCCGATTTCACTGCCACCCGCCTGCTCGGCGGGGTCGAGCCGCTGTCCGATTTCGCGGGCAAGGTCGCGCTCGTCGTCAACGTCGCGAGCCACTGCGGCAACACCGTCCAGTATGAGGGGCTCGAGGCGCTCCATCGCACCTACGGTCCGCGCGGTCTCGTCGTGATGGGGTTTCCCTGCAACCAGTTCGGCGAGCAGGAGGCGGGCACGGCGGAGGAGATCGCCGAGTTCTGCACCTCGATCTACGGCGTCGATTTCCCGATGTTCGCCAAGATCGAGGTCAACGGCGAGGGCGCCGATCCGCTCTACAAGTGGCTAAAGTCGTCGACGCCCGGCTCCGACAACCGCGACATCGAATGGAACTTCGCCAAATTCCTCGTCGGCCGCGACGGGCGGCCGGTGAAGCGTTTCGGCGACAAGGTGCTACCGGCGGACCTCATTGCCGACATTGAGGCGCTGCTCTAGCTCTCGCCGCCGGCGCGACGGCGGAACATTCCCATCACGCTCAGCACGCGACCGGCCCTGTCGCTGATCGGCGTCAGCAGCACCTCGAGCGCCAGCAGGTCGCCAGATTTGTGCAGCGCCTCGATTTCGCCCCAGGCGTCGCCCCCGCGCCAGTGCGAACCGATCGTGCGGTTGAAGCCGGCCCAGTGCATGTCGCGATATTCGGGTGGAACGAGCAGGTCGATGCGCCGGCCCAGCGTCTCGGCAGCGGCATAGCCGAAGATCGCCTCCGCACCATCGTTCCAGAAGGCGAAGCGCCCGCCGGCGTCGGCCTGGACAATGGCGATGGTGCCGTGCCGCCGCAGCGCTTCTCCCAGGCTTTCGTCTGTCGCTGCCATCCTGTCCCCCAAAACGAAACGCGCCGGTCGCCCGGCGCGTCATAACCGTTCGGATACGGGGTGCCTACGAGGCGGTGTTGTAGTTGGCGGCGAACACCAGCACCGGCTTTTCCATCCAGAGCGCCGGATAGTACTTCTTCATGTCGGCGATCTTGGGCTCGTCGAAGAAGTCGAGGTACCCCGGGTTCACCTTCTCGGTGTAGGCGTTGTCCTGATGGTAGTCCTCCGCCTGGTAGAAGTTGGTGTAGGGCGTGACTTCGGTGACGATCGGGGCCGGAAACACCTTCGCCGCATCGAGCTGGGCGATGTAGGCATTTGCCACCTTGGCCTGCTGGTCGGTCATCGTGAACAGCGCCGAGCGGTAGCTCGAGCCCACATCGTTGCCTTGCCGGTCCTTGGTCGTGGGATCGGTGATCACCGAAAAGAACACCTGGAGCAGCTGGCCGTAGCTCACCTGCCGCGGGTCGAACACGACCTGCACGGATTCGGCGTGGCCGGTCTGCTCGCCGCCGACCATCTCGTAGGTCGGATTGGCCACCGTGCCGCCTGCGTAGCCGGCGATCGCGCTCTGCACGCCCTTGACGTGCTGGAACACGCCCTGGACGCCCCAGAAGCAGCCGCCAGCAAACACCGCGGTCTCGCTCGCGGCCGAGTTGGTCTCGTCCACCGCCGGGGCGGGCGCCTGAACGGGCAGCAACCCCTCGGCGCTGGCATTGACGGTCCACAGGCCGAGCCCCGCCAGCGGCACGATCGCGGCCACGGCGGCGACCCTGAGGATAGACTTGAGGTTAAGGTTCATCGCGCTCTCCCTCGGGCCGCATGGCCCCAAATCGCGTGAGCGTAATGTGGCGCGGAACGGCTGAAAATCCAGTCCGCTTGCGCCCTTGTGATCGTTTGCGGGCAAGTCGTGAGGCCCTGTGAGCGGGCGCGGAACTCTCCGCCGAGCCACCCGTTTCGCCCTCACATCCCTCATTGGAAGGAGACGAAAATGCCAACAGGATCAGGGCATACGACCGCAATTCGCGCGACCCGCGTGATCGGCACCAAGGTCAAGGACAACGGCGGCAACGTCATCGGCAAGATCGAGGACCTGATCCTCGACAAGACCGACAACGCGATCATGTTCGCGGTGGTCGGTTTCGATGGGGTGCTCGGCATGGGCGAGAAATTCCACCCGGTCCCGTGGTCGACCCTCGACTTCGACGAAGGCTACGACGCCTATGTCGTTCCGTTCGCCAAGGACGACCTCAAGGATGCACCGGTCGACAACATCAAGGAACTCACCCAGAACGATGGCACCCTCAGCCGCAACCGCGCCTACGATTACTACAAGGCCGATCCGTACTGGAATTGACCCGGCAGGGACCCGCTCACAAAAGGCGGCCCTCGGGCCGCTTTTTTTGCGTCCGGCATCCGGAATCGGCGGGCGCGCCTCTTCCGATTGTCACACGGCGCGTCTAGGAAGAGCCGGTTTTCCGCGAGATTCAGAGGCGCGTCATGTCTTCCATCATCGATGTAACCGGCCGGCAGGTGTTCGACAGCCGCGGCAACCCCACCGTCGAGGTGGATGTGGTGCTCGACGACGGCAGTTTCGGCCGCGCGATCGTCCCGTCCGGCGCCTCGACCGGGGCGCACGAGGCGGTGGAGCTGCGCGACGGCGGCAAGCCGTTCCTCGGCAAGGGCGTCACCCGGGCGGTCGATTTCGTCAACACCGAGATCTACTCGGAGATCGAGGGGATGGACGCGCTCGACCAGATCGGCATCGACCGGGCGATGATCGAGCTCGACGGCACGCCCAACAAGAGCCGGCTGGGCGCCAATGCCATCCTCGGCGTGTCGCTGGCCGTCGCCAAGGCCGCCGCCGAAAGCTCGGAGCTGCCGCTCTACAAATATGTCGGCGGGCCCAATGCCCATGTCCTGCCGGTGCCGATGATGAACATCATCAATGGCGGCGCCCATGCCGACAACCCGATCGACATGCAGGAATTCATGATCCTGCCGATCGGCGCCGAGACCATGGCGCACGCCGTGCAGATCGGCACCGAGGTGTTCCACACGCTCAAGAAGGCGCTGCAGAAGGACGGCCACAACACCAATGTGGGGGACGAGGGCGGCTTTGCGCCCAACCTCAAGTCCGCCGAGGCCGCGCTCGAATACATCGTCAAATCGATCACCGCTGCCGGCTACGAGCCCGGCAAGGACGTCGCGCTCGGCCTCGACTGCGCCTCGAGCGAATACTTCAAGTCCGGCAAGTACGAGATGGAGGGCGAGGGCAAGTCGCTGACCTCCGAGGCGAACGCAAAATTCCTCGCCGGTCTCTGCGGCAAGTTCCCGCTCATCACCATCGAGGACGGCATGGCCGAGGACGACTGGGAGGGCTGGAAGGCGCTCACCGACCTCCTCGGCAAGAAGGTCCAGCTCGTCGGCGACGACCTGTTCGTCACCAACGTCAAGCGGCTCAAGACCGGCATCGAGAAGGGCGTCGCCAACTCCGTGCTGGTCAAGGTCAACCAGATCGGCTCGCTGTCCGAAACCCTCGACACCGTCGATATGGCGCACCGCAACGCCTACACGACGGTGATGTCGCACCGCTCGGGCGAGACCGAGGATTCCACGATCGCCGACCTCGCGGTCGCCTGCAACTGCGGGCAGATCAAGACCGGCTCGCTCTCCCGCTCCGACCGCATCGCCAAGTACAACCAGCTGATCCGCATCGAGGAGATGCTCGGCGGCGCGGCGAAGTATGCTGGGCGCGGGGCATTCAAGGCGCTCGGTTGACCGCTGCCGGCGGGATCACGGTCCGGCCCGCCGTCCTCGCCGACGCGCCGGCCCTGTCGGCGTTTTCGGCTTCCGCCTACACCGCGGCCTTCGGCGCGCATTTCCAGCCGGACGACCTCGAGGCGCACCTTGCCGCGACGCTCTCGCCGGACGCTTGGCGCGGCTATCTCGCTCGCGATGCGGTTCTGATCGCGGAAACCGATGGTGCGATCGCGGGCTATCTCCAGATGCAGCTGACGCACCCGGACGGCGTCTTCTTCCACCGGCTCTACGTCGCGCCGGACCGGCTGGGGCAGGGGATTGGATCGACGCTGCTGCGGGCGGGCCTCGACGACGCTTCCGTGCGTGCCGCGCCACAGGTGCTGATCGACGCCTGGGAGCACAATGCCGGAGCCATGCGGCTCTACGAGCGGTTCGGCTTCGTTGCGGCGGGCGAGCGGATGCCCGACTTCGTCACGGCCTCGGGCGAAGTCAGTCCCGGCGACCTCGTCATGGTGCGGCGGCGG
>CAYRZM010000273.1:0-2100 GCA_964428685.1 uncultured Devosia sp.
GGAACACATTTCCACACGGGACCGCGCCGGCAACATGACACTCGTTTGACAGTGTCAAAAAAAGCGAATCAATTGCTCGAATGACCGGCTGACGGGGGTTTCCACGGCCGGTGCGGATCGGAAGCGTCTCCGGTCCGGTTCGGGGGTCGATATGGGCACCGCAGGGGCGCCGCGTTCCGCCGCGGACCTAGTTGCGCCGGTTCGCACCGTCAATGCGCAGGGCCAAAGCCCGTTCGCAATCGTCTGCGATCACGCCTCGAACCGCTTTCCGGCGCGCTACGGCGATCTCGGCCGGCCGCCCTCGGAGCGCATCCGGCACATCGCCTGGGACCCTGGGGCGCTTGCCGTTTCGCTGCGGCTGACCGAACTCCTCGATGCGCCGCTGGTGCATTCCACGGTGTCGCGGCTGGTCATCGACTGCAACCGGTTCACCGACGCCGAGACGCTGATCGCGCCGGTGTCGGAGTTCACGGAAATTCCCGGCAACGCCGCGGTGACGGCTTCCGACAAGGCCGAGCGGATCGCCCGCTACCATGGACCCTATCACGATGCCATCGCGCGGCTGCTCGCGGCGCGGCGCGACGCGGGGATCGAAACGATCCTCGTTTGCGTCCACTCGTTCACGCCGGTGTTCAAGGGCGTTGCCCGGCCGTGGCCGATCGGCATCCTGCCGCCGCGCGGCGAAGCTTTCAGCGCCGCCCTGCGCGATGCGCTGACTGCCGAACTGCCCGACATGACCATCGGCTGGAACCAGCCTTATGCGGGCGGCTCGGGTGTCTCCTACACGGTCGATCATCACGGCGCGGGACGCGACGCGACGATGATCGAGCTCCGCCACGACGAAATCCTCGAACCTGCCGGCGTCGCCCTCTGGGCGGACCGGCTGGCCCGGTGTCTTGAAGCGGCGCGCGACGCGCTGCGCGGGACGCCGGCACATCTCTCCTCACCGCGCCGCGGGGGATTAGCGTTGCAAGGAAGGGACTAACCAATGTCGATGGAACACCACGAGGACAAGAAAATCCTCCACTCCATGGGCTATGCCCAGGAGCTTGCCAGACGGATGAGCGGGTTCTCGAACTTCGCCATCTCGTTTTCGATCATCTGCATCCTCTCGGGCGGCATCAACTCGTTCGCGCAGGCCACCGGCTCGGTGGGCGGCGCGGGCGCCGGCATCGGCTGGATCGTGGGTTGCTGCGTTTCGGGGTTCTTTGCCGTCGCCATGGCCCAGATCGCCTCGGCCTATCCGACCGCGGGCGGGCTCTATCACTGGGGCTCGATCCTGGGGAACCGCTTCGTCGGCTGGGTCACGGCCTGGCTCAACCTGCTCGGGCTCATCACGGTGATGGGCGCGATCAACATCGGAACGGCATTCTTCTTCCAGGGCACGTTCGGCACGTTGATTGGCATGACCACCGATCCGTGGGAGATCGTGGTGTTCGTCGCGGTGATCACCATCGCCCAGGCGATCATCAACCACCTCGGCATCCGGCTCACGGCGCTGCTGACCGACTGGTCGGGCTACATCATCCTCGCGACCACGGTCGTGCTGGTGGTGGCGCTGCTGGTCGGCGCACCGACGCACGACTGGAGCCGCCTGTGGACCTTCACCAACAATTCGGGCGATGCGGGCGGCAACGTGTTCCCGCAGAGCGACAACCTCGTCTACCTGTTCTCGCTCTGCCTGCTGCTGCCGATCTACACCATCACCGGCTATGACGCCTCGGCGCACACCTCCGAGGAAACCAAGGGCGCGGCGCTCTCGGTGCCCAAGGGCATCATCAATGCCGTGGTCATCTCTTCGCTTGCCGGCTGGGTGATGGTGATGGCGATCATGATCGCCATTCCCGACATGGCGGCTGGCGCCAAGCAGGGCTGGAGCGTGTTCTTCGACACGATGACGGCGGTGCTGCCGGGCTGGCTGGTCGAGCTGCTCTACTTCTTCATCCTGATCGCGCAGTTCCTGTGCGGTCTGGCCACCGTGACCTCGACCTCGCGCATGCTGTTCGCGTTCAACCGCGACGGCGGCCTGCCGCTGGTCTCCAAGGCCATCGCCACCGTCAGCGTCCGCTTCCGCACCCCGGTCGCGGCGATCTGGACGGG
>CAYRZM010000274.1:0-9729 GCA_964428685.1 uncultured Devosia sp.
GGAGGAAGCTGCGGGCGCCGGCGCGCACCACGATCGTCTCGCCCTCCCGGCTCACATCGAGCCGGTCGAGCGTCTTGACCGGCGATTTCGCCTGGCATTCGGCGGCGCGGAAGGTGGTGAAATCGTGCTTGCCGAGGATCAATTGCGCCGCCTCGTGCATCGCCTCGGCATCGAGCGCCATCGGGCAGTGCCAGACGCGGCGGTCCTCCAGGGCCGGCCGGCCGCGACGGTTGAGGATGCGGTATTCGTAGTGGCGGCCGGTGGCCGAAAACCGCGCCTCGAAGTCGTCGGCCACGGATTCTGCGCTCAGGACCGCCACCGGATGCGGCTTGGTGTGGAAGTTGAGCGCCTCGCGGATCTTGAACGGGTCCCACACCCGGCTCAGGTCGAAACTCACCACCTGCCCGAGCGCATGCACCCCCGCATCGGTGCGCCCCGCCGCCTGGATCACGACCGTCTCGCCGGCCATCTTCGCGATGGCCTCCTCGACCACCTGCTGCACGCTGAGCACCCCCGCCTGCCGCTGCCACCCGGCGAACGGCGTTCCATCGTATTCGAGGATCAGTCTATAACGGGGCATAGGATCAGGAGGTCTCGATGGCTTTGATCAGGAACTTTGAGGCGTTTGAGTTGGAGAGGACTCAGCTTCATGTAGAGGTGGAGGCTCGGTGGGCCGCGTACGAAATTGACGGCGTGGGCTTTGTGCAGATCAATACCTATGGGCGGGCGGATCGCGAGATGCCGGGAAAGGTATCACAGACGATCCAGCTCGATAGGCGAGGCGCGGAGCAACTGATCGGCATTCTCAGGCGCACGTTCAGACTCTAGCCCGCCCGCTCCGGCATCATCCCCGCCCCGCGCAGGAACGCCGCGGCGTCCATCGCCCCCTTGCCTTCGCGCTGCACCGTCAGCAGCCGCACCGCGCCGCTGCCGCAGGCGATGGTCAGCTCCGGCAGGATCGTGCCCGCCGCGCCCTGCCCCGCTGCCATCGTCGACCGCAGCGCCTTCACCCGCGCCGGCGCGCCGCCCAGATCGAGCTCGAACCACGCGCCGGGGAACGGCGACATGCCGCGGATGAGGTTGTGGACCTCGGCCGCCGGCCGCGACCAGTCGATGCGGCTTTCGGCCTTCTCGATCTTTTTCGCGTAGGTGACGCCCTCTTCGCGCTGCGGCGTGAAGGTCAGCGAGCCGCGCTCGAGGGCCGCCAGCGCGCGGCCCATCAGGTCGGCGCCGATCCGCATCATGCGGTCGTGCACCTCGCCCGTGGTCTCGTCGGGGCCGATCGGCATCTCCTCGGCGAGCCCGATGGGTCCGGTGTCGAGCCCCTCGTCCATCCGCATCACCATCGCTCCGGTGCGCGCGTCGCCTGCCAGCACCGCACGCTGAATCGGCGCCGCCCCGCGCCAGCGCGGCAGCAGCGAGCCGTGGAGATTGAGGCAGCCGAGCCGCGGCGCCTCGAGGATCGGCCTGGGCAGGATCAGCCCATAGGCGACGACCACGCCGACATCGGCGCCAAGCGCCGCGAAGGCCGCCTGTTCCTCGTCGTTGCGGAGCGATTTCGGCGTGCGGACGGGAATGCCGAATCCCTCGGCCGCGAGATGCACCGGCGACTTGCGCTCCGCCTGCCCGCGCCCGGCCGGTTTTGGCGCCCGCGTGTAGACCGCGGCCAGCTCGTGTCCGCGCGCAACGATCTCGGTGAGGGTGGGCACCGCGAAATCCGGCGTGCCCATGAAGACGATGCGCATGAATCCCCGGCTGGCACGCCCTCGTGGTTCGACAAGCTCACCATGAGGGCTACTGAGACAATGAGGCCCTCATCCTGAGCCTGTCGAAGGACGAGGGCCGGAACCGGAAATGGCTCAGCCCGCCTTCCGGCTCAGCTTCTCGGCCTTCTGGAATTTCTTGAGCACGCGGTCGCGCTTCAGGCGCGAGAGGTAGTCGATGTAGAGCACGCCATCGAGGTGATCGAGCTCGTGCTGGATGCAGATGGCGAACTTGTCCTTGGCGTCGGTCTCGACGGTCTTGCCCTCAAGGTCGGTGTAGCGGACCGTCACTTCGGCCGGGCGCTCCACGTCGTAGTAGATCTCGGGGATCGAGAGACACCCTTCCTCGGTGGTCACCGTCTCCTCGGAGTATTTGAGGATTTCGGGATTGATCATCACCACCGGATTCTTAGGCTCGCCTTCCTTGCTCAGGTCCATCACGACAATGCGCTTGAGCTCGCCGATCTGCGGCGCGGCGAGGCCGATGCCGGGCGCGTCATACATCGTCTCCAGCATGTCGCGGGCGAGCTGGCGCACCGACTCGTCGACCTGGGGGATGGGATCAGCCACCGCGCGCAGGCGCGCGTCGGGCAGCACAAGGATTTCGCGTTTCGCCATGAAGCAGCGGCCTTAAAGGGAGGTTTTGCCGCCAAATATGGTGATTGACCCTTCTGGGTCAACTCGCGCGGGAAAAGAACAAATCGTAAACCGGATGTGGTAGCGTCCGGGTATGGATCGAATCGTTTTTGACCTCGGCGGCGCGCCCGTCAGCCTCGGGATGCTGGTCATCGGCGCGGGCAGCCTCCTCGCGCTGCTCTGCGCCGGACTCGTGATCCTCGGCCTGCGCCAGGCCCGGATGCGCGAAATCGAGGCGGCCCAGCGCGCCCGCGACGCGGACGCCGTGCGCGCTAAGAACGACGCGCTCGAGCGCCAGCTCGCCGGCATGCTGCAGGGCCAGTACGAAATGAACGCGCGCATGCAGACGATGGCGCAGATCTTCGGCGATCGCACCTCCGACCTGATGCGCAGCCTCAACGACCGTATCGACGCGCAGGGCCAGCGCGTCGGCCAGGCCCTCAACGAGACCAACAGCAAGACCGCCGAGAGTCTCAGCGCCCTCAACGAGCGCCTTGCGGTGATCGATCGCGCGCAGGCCGACATGGCCGCGCTCGGCAAGGACATGGTGAGCCTGCAGTCGATCCTCGCCAACAAGCAGACGCGTGGCGCCTTCGGCCAGGGCCGGATGGAAGCGATTATCACCGATCACCTGCCGGCCGGCTCGTTCGCCTTCCAATATACGCTGAGCAACGGCAAGCGGCCCGATGCCGTGGTGTTCATGCCCAACGGCGGCCCGAAGCTCGTGATCGATGCGAAGTTTCCGCTCGAAAGCTGGGAGCGCATCCGCGCCGCGCAGGACGAGATTTCGCTCAAGCAGGCAACCGCCGGGTTCCGCACCGACATCGCCTATCACGTCAAGACGATCGCCGAGAACTACTTCATCGCCGACGAGACGCAGGACACGGCCTTCATGTTCGTGCCCTCGGAATCGATCTTCGCCGACCTCCACGAGAAGTTCGACGACATGGTGCAGAAGGCGATGCGGCAGCGGGTGGTGATCGTTTCGCCGCTGATGCTGATGCTCTCGATCCAGGTGGTGCAGAGCCTCCTGCGCGACGTGCGCATGCGCGAGGAGGCGCACAAGATCCAGCGCGAGGTGCGCGAGCTGCTCGACGATGTGGGCCGCCTCAAGGACCGCGTCATCGCGCTCCAGAAGCACTTCAACCAGGCCAACACCGACATCGGCGACATCCTCACTTCGACCAGCAAGGTGGTGCGCCGCGGCCAGCGCATCGACGAGCTCGAGCTCGACGAGCCGGCCGCCGCCGAAGTGCCGCTCATCGTCGAGCGCAAGGTCGGCAGCCTGTTCTGAACCGGCGCGAGGCTCGCGCGTTCTCTCCCTCAGACGCAAAAGGGAGACGATCATGAGCAACGCGCATCCGGGACGCATCCTGCCGCAGGACGTGGTGCCGCAAGACGGCTGGGGCGACATGCTGACAGCGCTGCCGGTCAGCCAGGCGGAGATCGACGAGCTGCTCTACGGCGACGACCGGCCCCCGGCGGAGCGCATCGCGCGCCTCCAGGAGCTTGCCGCGCAACTGCGCGAGCAGGAGCCCGGCGATTTCGGCGACGGCGACCCCAGGGCGCTGGTGACGGAGATCGACGAAGCGATCGCCCGCCTCTCGGGCGATCTCGACGGCGACGCCGCGAGCGTGGACGACGAGGTCTCTGCCGACGACGATCCGCTCAACCACCGCGAAACGCTGAGTCCCGATTCCGACGAGCTCGAGACCATCGAGGAAGATGATGAGCGCTCCCTCACCGACGGCTCCGAGCCGCTCGACGACGACGTGCTCGATCCCGAAGAGTGGGACGAGGGCGACGGTTTCGACGTCGACCGCGGGGTCAAGTAAGCCCTCTCAACCTGCCGCCGCCTATCATCCCCGCGAAAGCGGTCCCCACCTTCGCGGGACGACATGCAATGGAAAGCGGCCTTGCCTACATTGCCGTCCGCGCCTTGAGCGCGGCGCTGAGGGTGCCCTCGTCGAGATAGTCCAGCTCGCCGCCCACCGGCACACCGTGGGCAAGCCGGGTCACCCGGACGCCGGCGCCGGCCAGCCGGTCGGTGACGTAATGGGCCGTGGTCTGTCCCTCGACCGTCGCGTTCACCGCGAGCACGATTTCGGAGAACTCCGGCGCGCGGCGCACCAGCGCATCGATGGTCAGGTCGTCCGGGCCGATGCCGTCGAGCGGCGACAGCACGCCGCCGAGCACGTGATACTTCACCGCGCCGACGCCCGCCCGTTCGAGCGCCCAGAGGTCCGCCACGTCCTCGACCACGATCAGGATGCCGCTGCTGCGGCGCGGATCGGAACAGATGCCGCAGGGCGAGCGGGTGTCGACATTGCCGCAGACCTCGCAGACGCGCACGGTCTCGACCGCGCGGTCGAGCGCCGCCGAGAGGGGCAGCATCAGCTGCTCCTTCTTCTTGATGAGCTGGAGCACCGCGCGCCGCGCCGAGCGCGGCCCCAGCCCCGGGAGCCGCGCGAAAAGCTGGATCAGCTGCTCGATTTCGGGTCCGGCGGCCATCAGGACCTCAGATAGAGCAGCGCATAGTTGACGCCGATGGTGTGGAGCGCCAGCACCGCCGCCTCCGCGATCACCCGCAGCCAGCGCACCGGTATGACGCGGTCGGCGAAATAGACGATGAGCAGCACGGCGATGGTCGCGACCGCAAGCAGCAGCAGGAGCGGCGAGGACGTGGCGCCGCCGAAGCCCACCACGAGGGCGACCACGACGTTGAACGGCACCGTCACGAGGTAGCGCATATCGAACTGGCCCGAGAGCGTGAAGGCGTATGCCGCCGCGACCACGCCCACGAGCACGCAGGCGAGGACGATGTCGGCAAGACGCTGGAGCTGAAGCGGCAGGTTCATGCGATCGCGGCTAGAACGGCAGTTTCATGCCGGGCGGCAGCGGCAGGCCCTGCGTCATCTCGGCCATCTTCTGCTGCATCATGGCGTCGGCCTTGGCCTTGGCTTCGGCGTGGGCGGTGACGATCAGGTCTTCGAGAATCTCGGCGCTGTCCTCCTTGAACAGCGAGGGGTCGATCTTCACTCCCTTCATCTCGCCCTTGCCGCTGAGCGTGACGGTCACGAGGCCGCCGCCGGAGCGGCCCTCGACGGTCGCGCGGCCGGCCTCGTCCTGCATCGCCTGCATGTTGCGCTGCAGCTCCTCGGCCTTCTTCATCATGCCCATGAAATCGACCATCACTCGTCCTCGCGCTCGTCGATGAACGCGTCTTCATAGGCGGCGTCCGGAACCTTCTCGTCCTGCTCTTTCACCGTGACCTTGCTGCCCGGGAACATCTCGAGGATGGCGCGCACCAGGGGATCGTCGGTCGCGGCGGTTGCCGCCTGCGCTTCCTGCCGGTCGCGCACGTCGCGCAGGGTGGGGCCGGACGCCGGGCGCGTCGCCACCGACACGCCCCAAACCTGCCCGGTCCACTGCTTCAGCCGCTGCGACAGCATCTGGATGACGCCCGGATCGGCGCCCTCGACCAGCGCCACCTCGATCGCCTGTTCGCGGAAGGAGATCGGCCTCAGCTGCGTTTCGAGCGCGGTCTTGAGCAGCACGTCGCGCTTCTCGCCGGCCAGCGCCACCAGGTCGAGATAGGATTTTGGCGCGGGCGTGCCCTGCGGCATCGGGGACGCCGCCGGCACGGTCCGCGGCAGCGGGTCGAGCGCTCGCGCCGCCAGCGGTCCGGCATTGATGGTGCCGCGATGGGGAACCGCCGAGATGCCGTTCGAGGCTGCGGGCTGGGCGCCCGACTGCAGCCGCCCGATCAGCTCGTCCGGGCTCGGCAGCTCGCTCGCATAGGCCAGCCGCACCAGCACCATCTGCGCCGCCTGCAGCGCATTGCCGGCGGCCTTGATCTCCTCCAGCCCCTTGAACAAAATCTGCCAGGCCCGGCTCAGCGCCCGCATGCCGAGCTTTTGCGCCAGCTGCGGCGCGCGGCCGCGCTCGTCGGGGGTGAGCGACAGGTCGTCGGCCGCGCCCGGCACGATCTTCACCCGCGTCACGAGATTGGTGAAGTCGGCGAGATCGCCGACGATCGTCTCGGGGTCGGCGCCGGCCTCGTAGAGCGCGCTGAGCAATCCGAGCGCGGCGGCGATGTTGCCCTCCATCAGCGCCTCGAACAGATCGATCGATTTGGCGCGGTCGCCGAGCCCCAGCATCGCCTTGACCGTCGCGGCGCTTACGGTGCCGTCGCCGTGGCTGATCGCCTGGTCGAGCAGGCTCTGGCAGTCGCGCACGCTGCCCTCGCCGGCGCGCACGATCATGCCAATCGCCTCGGGCTCGTAGCCGATGCCCTCCCTGCCGAGGAGGTCGACGAGATGCGCGGTCATCGTCTCGGCCGGCACGCGGCGGAGGTCGAAGCGCATGCAGCGGGAGAGGATCGTCACCGGCACCTTGCGGATTTCGGTGGTCGCGAAGATGAACTTCACATAGGGCGGCGGCTCCTCGAGCGTCTTCAGCAGCCCGTTGAAGGCCGCCGTCGAGAGCATGTGCACTTCGTCGATGATGTAGACCTTGTAGGGCGCGCGGACCGGCCCGTACTTCACCGATTCGATGATCTCGCGGATGTCGCTGATGCCGGTGTTGGAGGCGGCGTCCATCTCGAGCACGTCGACGTGGCGGCCCTCGATGATGGCGCGGTCGTGCAGCCCCTCGCGGTCGAGGTCGAGCGTCGGATGCGGGCCGGTCTCGTCCTCGAAATTCACCGCGCGGGCGAGGATGCGGGCGGTCGTGGTCTTGCCCACACCGCGGATGCCGGTGAGCATGAAGGCGTGCGGAATGCGCCCGGTGCGGAACGCATTGCGCAGCGTCTGCACCATCGCGTCCTGCCCGATCAGCGTCGCAAAACTCGACGGCCGGTACTTGCGCGCCAGCACCACATAGGGCGCGGCGGCAGGCGCCGGTGCAGCGGGTTCGGGGAAGAGTCCGTCAGCCATGAAGAGTATATAGCGGTCCAAACCGTGAACCGCAAAAGCCGAACCGAGGAATCTGGGGAAGGCGAGAGGCTGGCAACGACCCGTGAAGGTCTCGTTGGGGCTGCTTCCTTCCGGACCTGACCCGGTTGGCGAGGAACACGTCCGCGCCAACCTCTCGCGGCCTATATCGGCCAGCGCGTCCCGGCGTGCAAGCCTTGCCGCGAATTAATGCGCCGGACGCGACGGAAAGCGCCGCATCGGCGTTAAGTGTTGAAGCCCAATTCCCGCGAGGACACCATGCTGAAGCCTCTCCTTGCCGCCGCCCTCGTCGCGCTCTCCGCCGCCCCGGCGCTGGCGCAATCGTCGAAGCCGCCGCTCACCGCCGAGCAGATCTACGAACGCATGTGCGGCAACATCCTCAATGTGCTGCCCAATGTCCGCAAGGACGCCGTGGCAGCCGTGCCCGCCGGGGCCGACGTGGTGCTCCACCGCGTCTGCACCGGCGTCCAGCTCAACAGCTTCGGCAACGTCGTGGGCCTCGGCCACACCATCGCCGCCAACCCCGCGCTCAGCGCCGCGCTGAGCCGCTGGGGCTATCGCGCCGACGACGTGGTGGGCATCCGGATCGACGGCGACACCGTGCAGCTCTACGTCCACCGGGCCTGATCGCGCCCATTAACGCAATTGTCGGAAAACCCCACGGATCGCCTGAGGAAACCGCTATTGTGCCACCATCGTTCGCTCCCCAGATAGCGGCAAGGAGACGATGATGGCCATGGCCGACACAGATACCGACAATCGCAGCACGCCCCGGCGCACCACGCTCAAGGGCGGGCATCTCGTGTTCAACGCCGGGCGGTCGTCGATCGACTGCACCGTGCGCAATCTTTCGGCCAAGGGCGCCAAGCTGCTGGTCGCCTCGGTGGTGGGCATTCCCGACACCTTCGACCTCGTACTCGACGGCCATTCGCGCCAGCCGTGCCGCGTGAAATGGCGCCGGCTCAAGGAGCTGGGCGTCGAGTTCCGCGCCGACTGAGCGATCGGGCACCGGGCGGCGAGGCCGCCCGGCTTCCTCGATCGCGGCCTACTGGGCCGGACCGCTCCAGGGCTTGAGGGCCGCCTCGATCTCCTTGCGCTGTTCGTCCGCCGACTTCGAGTAGTCGGTGAGGAACGGCGCCGACTGGAACGAGCCGTAGGTCGGGTTTGGAATGGCGATCCAGTCGTGGCCCCAATGGGTGGCGTCGGCCGCATAGACCGCGTCGCGGTCGGACACGCTGCCGCCGAACTTGTCGGTGAAGTCGCCCATGTTGTCGCCGAGCAGCAGCAGGATGCGGTAATTCTTGGCGATGAAGGCGCGCCGCGTGCCCTTGGCGCTGGTCCAGTCCGGCTGTTCCTTGGCCATCAGGTAGGTGTCGACGCTGCCGCCGTCGGGGAAGCCCATCTTGGTCATTTCTTCCTTGGTCGGGGCTTCCTGGTCGGCGGTGCGGTTGGTCACGTAGAAGACCTTCACGCCCTTGCTGTCGGCATATTTGGTGAAGTCGACCGCGCCGGGGATGGCGACGTCCTGCTCGGCCGCCACATAGGGACCCCAGGTCTTGCCGGAATAGGCGGTGCCGTTGACCACGGTCCAGGCCTGGTAGGCCGAGGTGTTCACCACCGTGTCGTCGACATCGAGGATGATCGCCGGCGGCAGGCTCTGGAAATCGCCGGTCTGCTCCTCGGCGGCCGTCCAGCTCTTGTCGGCCAGCGCCTCGTCGAGCCGCATTTTGGCGAGCGCATATTCGCCGAGCGCGACCGCCCTGAACTCGACCGACGTCTGGTCCCAGAGCACCGCGTCGAGATCGTCGTTCTGCGGCACCGGGGCCGTCGCCGGCGCGGCGGCGGGGGCGGACGACGATGCCGCGGCGGAGGACGAGGAGGCGTCGTCGGCGAGCACCGGCACCGCGAGCGCGCACAGGAGCGCGGCCGCCGAAACGGCACCCAGACCCAGCTTGATGGACTTCATTGATTTCTCCCAGGGTTACGATCGCAACAAGCGGTGACCAGCCGCCCGCAAAACCCCAAGCCACGGCAAGACCTTGCGCCCGATTGTGACAATGCGCAAGGCCGCGTTGCCCGGCGCGCCGAAGCCGGCCCCTTTCGCTTATGTTCACTTTGTGTTCTCATGCCTGCCCCTTGCGTCAGAGGAGCCCGCGCATGGACCAGGCGACCATCCTCCATGCCGATCTCGACGCGTTCTACGCCTCGGTCGAGCAGCTCCTCGATCCCGGTCTTCGCGGCAAGCCCATCGCGGTCGGCGGCGGGGTGGTGCTGGCCGCCTCCTACGAAGCCAAGGCCTTCGGCGTGCGCGGCGGCATGCCGGGACGGCGCGCCAAGGAGCTCTGCCCGCAGCTGATCTTCGTGGGCGGCCACTT
>CAYRZM010000275.1:0-7321 GCA_964428685.1 uncultured Devosia sp.
CTGCGACCGCGAGAACGAGATCGAGAAGTTCAAGCCGGTCGAATACTGGTCGGTGCTGGCGACGCTCATCGAGAAGGGCAAGAGTTTCGAGGCGCGGCTCTATTCGGTCGACGGCAAGGTGACCGACAAGCTCGACGTCAAATCGGGTGCCGAGGCGGAGGCGCTGAAGCGCGCCATCGAGGCGGGCCGGTTCGAGGTGCGGTCGGTCGACAAGAAGCCGACGAAGCGCAACCCCTATGCGCCGTTCACGACGTCTTCGCTGCAGCAGGATGCAAGCTCGCGCCTTGGCTTCTCGCCGAGCCGCACGATGCAGATCGCGCAGCGGCTCTACGAGGACGGCGTCATCACCTATATGCGCACCGACGGCATCGACATGGCGCCGGAAGCCATCGCGGCGGCACGCAACGCCATCGAGAAGGAGTTCGGCTCGGCCTACCTGCCGCCGACCCCCCGCATCTACCAGAACAAGGCCAAGAACGCGCAGGAAGCGCACGAGGCGATCCGCCCGACCGACATGTTCCGGCACCCGGACACGGTGGGCGATGCGGACCAGCGCAAGCTCTACGGGCTGATCTGGCGGCGGACGCTCGCAAGCCAGATGCGGCCGGCCGAAATCGAGCGGACGACCGCAGACATCGCGGTGAACGCGCCGGGCCGCGACATCGTGCTGCGCGCCGTCGGCTCGGTGGTGACGTTTGCCGGATTCCTCGCGGTCTATGGCATCGCCGCCAAGGAAGACCGGGACGCCGACGACCAGGACGAGGACAGCCGCGAGCTGCCGCCGCTGGCGGTGGGCGATGCGCCGAAGCTCGAAGAGGCGGTGATCGAGCAGCACTTCACGCAGCCGCCGCCGCGCTACACCGAAGCGAGCCTCATCAAGAAGATGGAGGAGCTCGGCATCGGCCGGCCCTCGACCTATGCGGCGACGATCTCGGTGCTGCAGGACCGCAACTATGTGCGGATCGAAAAGCGCGCGCTGATCCCCGAGGATCGCGGGCGGATCGTCACGGCGTTCCTCGAAAGCTTCTTCAAGAAGCTGGTCGAATACGGTTTTACCGCCGACCTCGAGGAAAAGCTCGACCAGATCTCGGCCGGCGAATTGCGCTGGAAGGACGTGCTCCGCGACTTCTGGGACGACTTCACCAAGCAGACGGACGAGATCAAGGACCTGCGCGTGTCGCAGGTGCTGGATGCACTGAACGAGCTGCTCGCCGATCACATTTTCCCGCCCCGCGCCGACGGGTCCGACCCGCGTATCTGCCCCAACTGCGGAACGGGGCACCTGTCGCTCAAGCTGGGCAAGTTCGGCGCCTTCATCGGCTGCTCGAACTATCCCGAGTGCCGCTACACGATGCAGCTTTCCGATGCGGCGACGGGCGGTGCGGACAATGCCGGGGCCGGCGACGGCATCCTCGGCGTCGATCCGGAGAGCGGGCTCAACGTGCTCTTGAAGTCGGGGCGTTTCGGCCCATATGTGCAACTCGGCGACGGCGACGAGCCGAAGCGTTCCTCCCTGCCAAAAGGTTGGTCTCCCGACTCCCTGACGCTGGAGAAGGCGCTGCAGTTGCTGGCGCTGCCCCGCGCGGTCGGCCTTCACCCGGAAACGGGGAAGCCGATCAGCGCGGGCATCGGCCGCTACGGTCCGTTCATCCTGCACGACGGCAAGTACGCCAACCTTCCCGACGTCGAGGAAGTGTTCACGGTCGGCCTCAACCGGGCGGTGGACCTCCTGGCGCAGAAGGCGGCGGGCGGCGGGCGCTTCGGGCGCGGCGCGACGCCGATCAAGGCGATCAAGGCTTTCGAGCACGACGACGGGACGATCTCGGTGCGCGACGGGCGCTACGGGCCGTATGTGAACCAGGGCAAGGTCAATGCGACGCTGCCCAAGGGCATCAAGCCCGAAGACGTGACGATCGAGCAGGCGCTGGAGCTGATCGCCGAACGCGCGGCCAAGGGTGGCGGCAAGACGCCGGCGCGCAAGGCCGCCGCCAAAGCGCCGGCCAAAAAGGCAGCCGCCAAGAAGGCGCCCGCAAAGAAAGCTGCGGCCAAGAAGGCCGCGAAGAAGACAGTTGACGCCTAGTGCCACCGCCCTCGTGGTTCGACAGGCTCACCATGAGGGCGGGAGAGCCTTGTGCTCTCTGAGAACCTCATCCTGAGCTTGTCGAAGGACGAGGTTCGGGAAGATCAATGACAACCAAGTCCAACTCAACGAAAACAAAGCCCCGTTCTACCCCTAAACCCGCCCGCCAATACCAGGTGGGCACCCTGCCCTCGCGCGAGGCGATCCTCGAGGCGATGGCCAGCCGGCCCGAGCTCGACGGCAAGCGCGACCTCGCCAAGCATTTCGGCATCCACGGCGACATGCGGACGCCGTTCAAGGTGCTGCTCAAGGAACTCGAGGGCGAGGGCTTCATCGCCCGGACCCGCAAGACCATCCGCCGCACCGCGACATTGCCGCAGGTGACGGCGCTCGACATCCCCGCCGATGCCGACCCCGAGAACTTGCACGCCTTTCCCGCGCAGTGGGACGAGGCCGAAGGCGAGCCGCCGCGCGTCACCATCGTCAACACGCGGAACGCCCGCGTGGTGCCCGGGCCCGGCGACCGCGTGCTGGCGCGGATCGATGCGGGGGACGGCCCCCTCCCCGCCTACACCGCGCGGCCGATGAAGATCCTCGACAAGCCGCGGCGCGGGCAGATCGGCATCGTGCGGATCGACGAAGGCGGCGCGCGGCTGGTGCCGGTCGACCGCAAGCTCAAGGAGATGCGGATCGACAGCGGCGATCTTGGCGAGGCGCGCGACGGCGACCTGGTGGAAGTCACCAGCAAAGTCAGCGGTCGGCTGATGATCCCCAAGGCGAAGGTGGCCGCGGTCATCGGCAACCCCAACTCCGAGGGCGCGGTCTCGATGATCGCGATCCACAATCTCGAAATTCCGTACCGTTTCCCGGCCTCGGTGATGAAGGAGGCGGACGCGGCGAAGGAGGCCTCGCTCAAAGGGCGCGAGGACTGGCGGCATGTGCCGCTGGTGACGATCGACCCGCCCGACGCGAAAGATCACGACGACGCGGTTCACGCCGAGCCGGACAGCGACCCGAAGAATCCGGGCGGCTATGTGGTGACCGTCGCCATTGCCGACGTTGCGGCCTATGTGCGGCCGGGGACGGCGCTCGACCGCGAGGCGTATCTGCGCGGCAACTCGGTCTATTTCCCCGACCGGGTCGTGCCGATGCTGCCCGAGCGCATCTCCAACGATCTCTGCTCGCTCAAGCAAGGCGAGAACCGGCCGTCGCTGGCGGTCAGAATGGTGTTCGACTCGAACGGGAGCAAGAAGCGGCACAGTTTCCACCGCGTGCTGTTCCGTTCGGCCGCCAAGCTCAGCTACCAACAGGTGCAGGCCGCGATCGACGGAAGACCGGACGAGACGACCGGGCCGCTGCTGGAGCCGATCCTCAGGCCGCTGTACGCCGCCTATGCGGCGATGGTGAAAGCCCGCGACCGGCGCGGGCCGCTCGACCTCGACCTGCCCGAACGCAAGATCATCCTCGACGGCAAGGGCATGGTCGCCGACGTGCGCACGCCCGAGCGGCTCGAAGCCATGCGGCTCATCGAGGAGATGATGATCGCGGCCAATGTCGCGGCGGCGGAGACGCTCGAAAAGCACAAGACGGCCCTTCTCTACCGCGTGCACGACACACCGAGCCGCGAAAAGCTCGACGCGCTGCGCGACTTCCTCGCCTCACTCGACCTGCCGTTCGGCAAGTCGGAGGCGGTGCGGCCGGCGGACTTCAACCGGGTGCTGGCCAAGGCCGGCGCCGCCGGCAAGTCGCAGCAGGTGAGCGAGATGGTGCTGCGCTCGCAGGCGCAGGCCGAATACGCCCACGAGAATTACGGGCACTTTGGCCTCAACCTCGACCGCTACGCGCACTTCACTTCGCCGATCCGGCGCTATGCCGACCTGATCGTCCACCGGGCGCTGATCACGGCGCTCGGCTTTGGCGACGACGGGCTGACGGAGGGCGAAATCGCGCGGCTGCCGGCGATCGCCCAGCACATTTCGGGCACCGAGCGACGCGCCATGCTGGCCGAGCGCGAGACCTCCGACCGGCTCCTGGCGCAGTTTCTTGCCGGCAAGATCGGCGCGGAGTTCGAGGGGCGGATTTCCGGCGTCACCCGGTCGGGGCTGTTCGTGCGGCTTTCCGACACCGGCGCCGACGGCTTCATCCCCGCCTCGACGCTGGGGCAGGATTATTACCGCTACGTCGAGCAGATGCAGGCGATGGTGGGCGACCGGACCGGCGAAACGTTCCGGATCGGTGACATGGTCAAGGTCCGGCTGCTCGAAGCGGCGCCTGTGGCCGGGGCGCTGCGCTTCGAGCTCCTGAGCGAGGGCGGGCGCGGCAAACCGTCATCTGTGAAACGGGCCCCCAAGCGCCCATTTCGGAGTTACGGTCCGCGGGGCCGCAAGAGGTAGGGTCATGCCAGTCCAGGTCAGTACGCCAGCCGAGCAGCGCAGTGTCGCCCAGGCCGTGTGGAACGGCATGCGGCTCAGGTGCCCGCATTGCGGCAAGGGGCACCTGTTCCGCTCGTTCCTCAAGGTGGCGGACACCTGCGAGGTGTGCGGGGAAGAGCTGTTCCACCATCGCGCCGACGATTTCCCGCCCTATGTCTCGATCTTCATTACCGGCCACCTGCTGGTGGGCATCCTGCTCGAACTGCAGGCGTTCGACATCGCGCCCTGGGTGTTCGTCGCAACGCTGGTGCCCGCGGCGGTCGTGCTGCCGCTCGTCATGCTGCCCTCGATCAAGGGCGGGATCGTCGGGCTGCAATGGGCAACGCGGATGCACGGGTTCGATGCCACCCATCGCGTGGCCGACCCGGCGCTGCCGAGCTATCCCTGAACCTCAGCGCTTGATCAGGTCGTTCGGCCGGAACCTGAGGCCGGTCCAGACCTCGTCGATCGAGACTGACCGGACCGTGTCCCAGCCGGCCGCCCGCAGCGGCTCCCAACCGTGGTCGCGGGTGAGGCCGGAGGATTTCGCCGCGGCACCCTTGCGGTAGGCGAACCAGAGGAGGCCGTCGCGCGGCACGGCCTTGAGGATCTTCGGGGCCAGTTTTTCGACCTCGATGGGGGTGTCGGCGAAGACAATCGCGCCGTCGCAGGCCTCGCCCGACTTCACCGTCTCGACCTCGGCGCCGGAGGTGATGGCTTCGGCGATCGCCTCGGGGACATTGACCAGCCAGAGCCTGGTGCCGGCCTTGATCTGCAGCTTCCGGATCAGCTCTACGGGCTCGGCCATGGGCGGTCCTCCTCAACCTTGACTTTCAATCGCAAATCCGTAGGTTGCGCGCAAATTTCAGGGCCCGAGCGGCCCTCTCCCCAAGGATTTTCGCAATGGCCAAAGCCGCTTCGATCAAGATCAAGCTCGTCTCGACCGCCGACACCGGCTTCTACTACGTGACCGAGAAGAACTCGCGCACGCAGACCGAGAAGCTGAGCTTCAAGAAGTACGACCCCGTCGTGCGCAAGCATGTCGAGTTCAAGGAATCCAAGATCAAGTAAGTTCGGGTTCACCCGGATGGAATGAAAAAGCCCCGCCGAAAGCGGGGCTTTTTGCTGGGTGCATGGGGCCGCGAGGAAATGGAGTGGCCGATCCGGAGTGGGTGCCGAAGAGGCCTCACAGCAGCTCCGGACCGGCCGCCCTACGGACTTCAGGAGTTGCGGCGGACCTGAGGGAACCGTAGGGATTTTGGGGGACGAGGGACGCGCCTCATCTCGTTGGCGCACCTTTAGTCGCCGGCCCGGCAAAGACAACAAGACACGCCGCCGGTAGTGAAGCGGTAACCTTACTTGGCGGCGATTTAGTTCAAATATCAGAGGCCGTTAGGCCGCGTCGAAGACGACCCGGTTGCGGCCTTCGCGCTTGGCCCGGTAGAGCGCCACGTCGGCCCGCTTGAGCAGCATTTCCGGGGTGTCGAGCTCGTGCTCGTTGAGCGCGACACCGACCGAGCAGGTGACGGTCAGGAGCCGGCCGCTGCTGATCTCAAAGCCGCGCTCGGCCACCGCGGCGCGCACACGCTCGGCGACACCCTGGGCCTGGCGGAAATCGGTATCGGGCATCAGCACCACGAACTCTTCGCCGCCGAAGCGGCAGGCCAGATCGACGCCGCGGATGTTGCGCTTGAGGCGCTGCGCGAATTCGCGCAGCACGGCATCGCCGGTGTCGTGTCCGTGGTTGTCGTTGACGTCCTTGAAGAAGTCCATGTCGATGAGCATGACCGCCATATCGCGATCCTGCTCGCGGGCCTTTTCAAGCATCAGCGAGAGATGCCGGTCGAAATAGCGGCGGTTGTAGAGGCCCGTGAGCTCGTCGGTGACGGCGAGCGCGAGGGTGTTGGTGACCGACTGGCGGAGCTCGGCGGCGTAGCGGTAGCGGCGGATCTGGGTGCGGACGCGGGCCGCGAGCTCGTTGCGCTCGACCGGACGCATGATGAAGTCGTTGACCCCCAGATCGAGGCCGCGGACGACGCGCGGACGGTCGCTGTCCTCGGCCACAAGCAGGATCGGCAGGCTGCGCGTCTGCTCGAGGGTGCGCATCTGCGAGCAGACCCGCAGCGGATCGAAATCGCCGAGCGCCATGCTGACGATGGCGAGTTCGTAGGTGCCGGAGGCGACCTGCATGGCCGCCTGCGAGGGATCGGACAAGACGTCGACGAAGTTCGTTGCGGCGAGGTAGCCGCGGACCCGCTCGGCGCTCCGCGGATCGGTGTCGACGAGAAGAATGTGGCCGCCCTCGGCGTTGCTGGCATCCATCGCCCGCATCGCGTCCTCGATCGCGATTTCCTGGCCGGTCTGGGCGCGGGCGCGGAGCTCGTCGGTGAGCGCCTTGAGCCGCACGAGGCTCTTGACGCGCGCCATCAGCTGCACGTCGTCGACGGGCTTGGTGAGGAAGTCGTCGGCGCCAGCCTGGAGACCGCGGACGCGGTCGGAGGTCTGGTCGAGCGCGGTGATCATGAGGACGGGAATGTGGGCGGTCGCGGCGTCGTTCTTGAGCCGCCGGCAGACCTCGAAGCCGTCCATCTCGGGCATCATCACGTCGAGCAGGACGATGTCGGTCTGGCCCTCGGCGCAGATGGCGAGGGCATCGCGGCCGGTGGAGGCGGTGCGCACCTCGAAATACTCGGCCGTCAGGCGCGCCTCGAGCAACCGGACGTTGGTCGCAATATCGTCAACGATCAGCACGCGCGCTGTCAAAGACCGGCCGCCCTTCGACTCAGAAACTACCCGGGGAACGGGGCGCCAGGGCCCCTAATTGGCCGGC
>CAYRZM010000276.1:0-26070 GCA_964428685.1 uncultured Devosia sp.
ACGACGGCCGGCGTGGGTTGGACAGGTAGGCGTGAGGGCCGTCCCCTTGCGAGGTTTGGCTTTAACGCTGGCGGCAGGACTCGCCAGCCCGAACCCCACTCCGAAATCCTGCCGCCGCGGGACATTTGATGTCCCACAAAATCCCCAAAGGACACCAGATGTCCCGCGGCTCCGTCTACCCGCACCCACGCTCCGGGGCACCGGAGGCCCGCGCTCGGCCAAAATCCGGCACCCGCCCAGAGGCCAACATGCCCGCGCCAACCGCTGTCTCCTCCCATTCCCACGATGCTGCACTGAACCGCCCAGTCTGCGGCGCGACTGCCGAAACGGGCGCGATTGCCTGTGACGACAGCGATGTGCTTATATCGATACACGACCCGGAAAACCGGGCGAAAGCCGATCCGGGGGGATCATGTCGTCCAAGCGTCAATTCATCGCCGCGATCGCGGCTGCCGGGCTTTTGAGCCTTGCGCCCGTCGCCGCCTTCGCCAATCCGTCGCCCCAGGAGGTGCAGCTCACCTGGACCAACATGGTCCTGCTGCTCACCCGGCACACCCCGACCTACACGCCGCCCGTCGCGAGCCGCACCTTCGCCTATCTCAGCATCGCGGCCTATGAGGCCGTCGCCGCCGGCTCGAGCGATCTGCAGTCGGTCGCCGGGCAGCTGACCGGCCTCACCGCCGGTCCGCAGCGCGAAGCCGGCGCCACCTACGACGAGGCGATCGTCCTCAACGCCACCATGTCGGCCGTCATCAAGACGATGTTCGAGAACACCGGACCCACCGGCCAGCGCGCCTACGAGGCCCAGGTCGAAAAGCTGACCGCTGACACCGAGGCCGGCGTTGCCGCCGACGTCGTCAAGCGCAGCGAAGATTTCGGCGCCGCCGAAGCCGCGCACATCCTCGATTGGGCCAAGGACGATGGCGGCGCCACCATCGTCAACATGGGCTTCCCCTATCCGCAGGACTACAAGCTCAACCCGGCGCCGGGCCACTGGCAGCCGACCAGCAAGATCGTGCAGCAGCAGACGCCGCTCCTGCCCAAATGGGGCGAGAACCGGCCCTTCGCCATGCCCAAGGACCTCGACTGCAAGGTGCCGCCGGGCCTGCCCTACAGCGAAGACCCTGGATCGGAGTTCTACAAGCAGGCCAAGGAGGTCTACGACACCGTCAACAGCCTCACCCCCGAGCAGGCGGCGATCGCCCGCTTCTGGGCCGACGATCCGATGCTGTCCTGGACCCCGCCCGGCCACTGGATCTCGATCGTCATGCAGATCCTGCAGCGCGACAACATCCCGCTCGAGAAGGCCTCCGACACCTTGATGCGCGTCGCCGTCGCCGAAGCCGACGCCTTCATCGGCTGCTGGCAGGTCAAGTACACCTACGACACCATCCGCCCGCTCACCTACATCAACAAGGTGATCGACCCCAAGTGGCAGACGCTGATCAACACCCCGGCCTTCCCCGAATACGACAGCGGCCACTCGGTCTCCTCGGCCGCCGCCGCCACCGTGCTCACGGCGATCTATGGCGACAACTTCGCCTTCGAGGACGACACCGGCAGCCGGGACAATCTCGCCCCGCACAACTTCAAGAGCTTCTGGGAGGCCGCGCAACAGGCCGGCATCTCCCGGCTCTACGGCGGCATCCACTTCCGCGCCGCCATCGAGAACGGCCTCGCTCAGGGCCGCTGCATCGCCGCCTACGCGGTTGGCCTCAAGACCTGGAAATGATCATGCGCACGCTCATCGCCTTCGCGGCCTTCCTCGCGCTGCCCTTGGCCGCGCTGCCCCAGCTGGCAGTGGCCGCCACCGCCGCGCCCGTCATCCCGAGCTTCACCGAAGAGACGCAAAGCGCCGGCATCGACAGCGTCTACAAGGGCGAGTGGCAGTACATGGTGGGAGGCGGCGTCGCGACCTTCGACTGCAACGGCGACGGCTTCCCCGACATGCTGCTTGCCGGCGGGGAGAACAAGGCCAAGTTCTACCTCAACCAGAGCAAGCAGGGTGGCGCGCTGAAGTTCAGCGCCGAGCAGAGCGGCCTCGAGCTCGACAGCGTCACCGGCGCCTATCCCATCGACATCGACGGCGACGGCATCATGGACGTGGTGCTGCTCCGCGTCGGCGAGGCGGTCGCCATGCGCGGCCTCGGCGACTGCAAGTTCGAGCGGGCCAACGAGAAGTGGGGCTTTGACGGCGGCGATGCCTGGTGGACCGCGTTCAGCGCCACCTGGGAGCACGGCGCCACCTGGCCGACGCTGGCGCTCGGCAGCTACATCGACCGCACGCAGGAGATCAATCCCTGGGGCTCGTGCACCGACAACTGGCTGCTGCGGCCCCGGTCGGGCAGCGCCGGCTTCGACAAGCCGGTGGTGCTGAAGCCGAGCTTCTGCACGCTCTCGATGCTGTTCACCGACTGGAACCGTTCCGGCACGCAGAGCCTCCGCGTCTCCAACGACCGCGAATATTATCTCGGCGGCACCGAGCAGCTCTGGCATGTCGATCCGGGCCAGCCGCCGGCGCTCTTCACCGCCAAGGAAGGCTGGAAGCCGCTCAAGATCTGGGGCATGGGCATCGCCGCAGCCGACGTCAACGGCGACGGCTATCCCGACTACTTCCTCACCAGCATGGCCGACAATAAGCTGCAGACGCTGACCACGCCGCCGCCGGCCAGCGGCACGGTCATCCCCGCTGACTTCAAGGACATCGCCTACCCCTCGCGTGCCATCGCCCAGCAGCCCTACACCGGCGACGACCACCACCCGAGCACGGCCTGGCACGCGCAGTTCGAGGATGTAAACAACGACTGCATCCCCGATCTCTTCATCGCCAAGGGCAACGTCGACGCCATGCCCGACTTCGCCATGCACGATCCCGACAACCTTCTGCTCGGCGGTCCCGACGGCAAGTTCACCGAGGTCGGCGACAAGGCGGGCGTCGACAGCACCCAGACCGGCCGCGGCGCCGGCCTGCCCGATTTCAATCTCGACGGCCTGCCCGATCTCGTGGTCGTCAACCGCAACAACCCCGCGCAGGTCTGGCGCAACACCACCGCCGATGCCGGCCACTGGCTCGACCTCAGGCTCGAGGAGCCCGGCGCCAACCACGACGCCATCGGCGCGTGGATCAAGGTCACCGCGGGCAGCGTGGTGATGCAGCGCGAGATCACCGTCGGCGGCGGCCACGCCAGCGGCCAGGCCACGTGGATCCACTTCGGCCTCGCCGACATGACCGACGCCGAAATCGAGATCACCTGGCCCGACGGCAGCAAGAGCGATCCGGTCAAGGTCGAGGGCAACGCCTTCTACGTCATCGCCCCCGGCAAGGCGCCTCAGCAGTGGGCGCCCACCTGACCGGCGGACGGCCGTTCGCCGCGCCAAAACAAAAGGGGCGGCTCCGCGAGCCGCCCCTGATCTTTTGTCCGGCCCTGAAACCTAGACCGCGACGGCCATCGGCTCCGAGATCGCGCCCGGACCCGGAATGGCGCCCGGCGGGCATTTGCCGAGAATGATCATCCCCAGCACTTCGTCCTTGGTGACGTTCTTGACTTCCGCCGTGCCCACCACCCGGCCGTTCTTCATCACCGCGATGCGGTCGGCGAGGTCGAACACGTCGTGGATGTCGTGGCTGATGAGGAAGATGCCGATGCCCTGCGCCTTGAGCTGCATGATGAGCTCGCCCACCTGCGCGGTCTCCTGCGGGCCGAGCGCGGCGGTCGGCTCGTCCATGATCAGGATGCGCGCATTGAAGTGGATGGCGCGGGCGATGGCGACCGACTGCCGCTGCCCGCCCGAGAGCGATTTCACCGGGTCCTTGAAGCGGCGGAAGTTCGGGTTGAGCCGCCCCATCACCTTGCGACATTCCGCTTCCATGGCGATGTCGTCGAGCGTGCCCCAGCGCGTCTTGAGCTCGCGCCCGAGATAGAGGTTGGCGCTGGCGTCGACATTGTCGGCGAGCGCGAGCGTCTGGTAGATCGTCTCGATGCCGAGCGCCTTGGCGTCGCGCGGATTGGAGATTTCCACCTCCTTGCCGTCGACGAAGATTTGCCCCGCGTCGCGCTTGTAGGCGCCCGACAGCACCTTGATCAGCGTCGACTTGCCGGCGCCGTTGTGGCCGAGCAGGCCCACCACTTCGCCGGGAAAGAGGTCGACGGTCGCGTGGTCCACGGCCTTGATGCCGCCGAACGCGATCGAAATGTCCTGCATGGCAACCAGCGGCTTGCCGCTGCGGTCGACCGGTGCGCGTGTTGACGTTCCCGTCATCTGCTCCTCCTTAACGGACGCTGCGACGATACACCTGGTCGACGAAGACGGCCAACACCAGCACGCCGCCCACGACGATGTTGGTCCAGGCCGAGTCGACGTTGAGCAGCGCCATGCCCGATTGCAGCGACTGCATGACCAGCGCACCCAGGATGGCGCCGTAGATCGTGCCGATGCCGCCCGCGAGCGAGGTGCCGCCGATCACCGAGGCGGCGATCACGTAGAGCTCGTTGAGCGTGCCGATCGAGGTCGTCGCGGCATTGAGGCGGGCCGAGGCGATGATCGCCGAAACGCCCACGAGGCCGCCCATCAGCGTGAACACCGCAACGGTCAGCCGCTTGGTGTTGATACCGGCCAGTTCCGCCGCTTCCGGGTTGCCGCCGGTTGCGAACACGTAGCGGCCGAAGCGGGTCCGTCCGGCGATGAAGGTCATCACCACGCCGACCGCCAGCAGGATCAGCACCGGGATCGGATAGCCGGTCTGGAAAGTGAGGCCGTTGACGCAGTTGACCACCTTGCCGGCGGCCGACATGCACACGCCCACGCCGTCCTTGTCTTCCACCCCCGTCGGAATTGGAATCTTGTTTTCCGTGGCGAACTGCGCGGCGACGCGCGGCGGCCAGAGATACGAATTGACGATCGCCGTCGCGCCCAGCGCCACCGCGCAGCCGACGACACCCAAGAGCACCTCCGCCCAGATCGGCCGCAGCGCGAACTTGAAGCGGATGCGCTGCCGGCGGCCGAGCACGAGGCCGATAACGATCGCTGCGCAGACGATGACGCCGAGGATCCAGCTCCACAGCGGGCCGATCGAGGCCGAGGTGCCGCTGCCGCCGATCAACGAGAAGGTCCGGTCGAGCGGCGCCACGGTGACGCCGCTGGCGATGAGGAACGCCGTGCCGCTGAAGGCGATCAGTCCGCCCAGCGTCACGATGAAGCTCGGGATCTGCCCATAGGCGGTGAGAAAGCCGTTCACCGCGCCGATGGCGGCGCCCAGAAGGATCGCGAACAGCACCGCGACGATCCAGATGATCGGGTGGCCGACGCCCAGCCACGGGCCGAGGTCGAAGACCTGCAGCACGCCCGTCGACACCGCCACGAGGCTCAGCATCGAGCCGACCGACAGGTCGATCTGGCGCAGCACGATGACCAGCACCATGCCCGTGGTCATGACGCCGATCGTCGACGTCTGCACCATCAGGATCCAGAGGTTGCGCGAAGTGAGGAAGGTGCCGCCGAACAGCCCGCCGCCGCCGGGGCGCGTGATCCCGCTATAGGCGTCGAAGCCCACCCAGATGATCAGCAGCGCGGCGATCATGCCGAGCATGCGCGTGTCGATTTCGGTTGCCCGCAGGAATCTGCGGATGATCCCGTCGTTGCTGCTCGCGGGCTCCGCCGTGTTCGTCTGCATCGTCATCTGCCTGCCCCCCGGCCAAGTGTTGCGGCCTGATTCCGGGCGGCGCGATCCGCCCGTTGTCTTGGCGCCGGTCCCCCGCGGAGCAGCGCACGATCTGTTGGTTCCAAAGAGAACCGCGCCGCCCGTTCCCGGGCGACGCGGCAATCATATCGTCGTTCAAGTCACCTTGCGAGCGATCAGCCGCAGGCGGGGTTGGCACCAGCGGCGACGCCGGCGCAGGCCTCGTCCTTGGTGATGTGGCCGGCCTTGATGGCGACGTCGATGTTGTCCTTGGTGATGGCCGTCGGGGCCAGCAGGATCGAGGTCATCGCGACGCCGGTCTTGCCGCCGTTGAAGGTGACGACGCCCGGATACTTGGTCATGTCACCGCCATTGGCGAGGTACACGGCGGCCTTGCCGGCCACGGTGCCGAGGTCGGTCGCGTTCTTCCAGATCGAGACGGTCTGGGTGCCGAGCGCAACGCGGTTGATGGCGGCCTTGTCGCCGTCCTGGCCGGTCACGGCAACCTGGCCCGCCAGGCCCTGCGCCGCAAGAGCGGCCACGACGCCCGAAGCCATGCCGTCATTCTCGGAGAGAACCGCATCGACCTTGTTGTTGGTCGAGGTCAGGCACTGCTCCATGTTCTTCTGGGCCGCGTCGGCCTTCCAGCCGTCGGTGAAGGTCTCGCAGACGTTCTTGACAGCACCGCTGCCGAGCGCGTCCTTGAGCACTTCCTGCATGCCCTGGAACAGGAACTGCGAGTTCGGGTCGCCCTTGTCGCCCTTGATGAAGGCGTAGTTGCCGGTCGGCTTAACCTTCAGGGCTTCCTGGGCCATGATCCGGCCGACGCCCACGTTGTCGAACGTGATGTACATCGAGTTCGGATCTTCGAACTGCACGTCATAGGCGATCGCCTTGATGCCGGCGTCGTTGATCGCCTTGATCGAGGGCAGGATCGCGTCGGAGTCGTAGGCCACGACGAGGATCACGTCCGGCTTCTGCGAAATCAGGCTCTCGATGTCGGCGGCCTGCTTCTGCGCGGAGTTCTGCGCGTCGGTCGAGATATACTTGTCGCCATCGGCTTCGACGACGGCTTTGATCGCCGCTTCGTCGGTCTTCCAGCGCTCTTCCTGGAAGGTCTTCCAGG
Organism: uncultured Devosia sp.; assembly: GCA_964428685.1. Taxonomy (GTDB): domain Bacteria; phylum Pseudomonadota; class Alphaproteobacteria; order Rhizobiales; family Devosiaceae; genus Devosia_A. The sequence goes on from CAYRZM010000276.1 coordinate 6,804, forward strand.
ACACGGCGATCGTCTTGCCCGCCGCCAGCGTGGCGGTCGGAGCAGCTGCCAGCAGGACGGCGCCCGCGAGCAGGGTCAAATGCTTCAGTTTCATTTTCGTTGAGTCCTCCCAGACTTCACGTTCGGCCGACCAAGCGGGCAGGAACAGACTTCAGCCGTTCCAATCCTTAACGCATTTGCGCTTGGGCACCTCGCGCGGACGCTCTAGCAACTCGGGCGCTAAGTCAATTCAGATTCGGCGCGTTCGGGTGGGTTAGTGGGCTTGAGTCAATGCGACTTCTTGCGAAGGACGATCAAAATGAGGTGCGTGCCTCAACCGGCGAACGAAATGCGGCAGCGTCCCTGTCCCATTTTCACATGCGAACTGCCCGTGCGCCTTAGGTCCAGCCCGTAGTCCGCCACGTGTCGCCCGTGCTATGCGCGGGCGCCCGCGCCGCAAGCCGCGGGCCGCTCATCCGGGCCGCCCGTGCCCGCCCTCGAAGGATCGCCCACCATGCCCATTCGCTTTGCCCTGCTCGGCGCCGGCCGGATCGGAAAAGTCCACGCCAAGGCGGTGACCGCCAACCCCGCCGCGAAACTCGTCGCCGTCGCCGACGCGATGGCGAAGGCGGCCCAGGACCTCGCCGCCCAATATGGCTGCGAGGTGCGGACGATCGACCAGATCGCCGCGGCCTCCGACATCGATGCCGTGGTCATCTGCACGCCCACCGACACCCATGCCGATCTCATTGAAAAGTTCAGCAAGGCGGGCAAGGCCATCTTCTGCGAAAAGCCGATCGACCTGAGCGTCAGGCGGGTCGAGGAATGCCTCAGGGTCGTCGACGCCAACCGGACGACGCTGATGGTCGGCTTCAACCGCCGCTTCGATCCGCACTTCATGGCCGTCCGCGCCGCGATCGACGCCGGCGAGATCGGCGAGGTCGAGATGGTGACCATCGTCTCGCGCGATCCCGGCGCCCCGCCGGTCGATTACGTGAAGCGCTCGGGCGGCATCTTCCGTGACATGACCATCCACGATTTCGACATGGCCCGGTTCCTCCTGGGCGAAGAGATCGCTACCGTCTCGGCCCAGGCCTCGGTGCTGGTCGACAAGGCCATCGGCGCGGCCGGCGACTACGACAGCGTTTCAGTGATGCTGTCGACCCCGAGCGGCAAGCACGCCACCGTCTCCAACTCCCGCCGCGCCACCTACGGGTACGACCAGCGCATAGAGGCGCATGGCAGCAAGGGCGCCGTCGCCGCCGAAAACCAGCGCGCCGTGTCTATCGAGGTGGCCAACGCCAAAGGCTATACCCGGCCGCCGCTCTACGATTTCTTCATGACCCGCTACACCGAGGCCTACGCCAACGAGATCGCCGCCTTCATCGACGCCATCGGCGGCAAGGCCAAGGCCTCGCCGAGCGGCGCCGACGGGCTGGCGGCGCTGGTCCTCGCCGACGCGGCGGTCAAGTCCGTGAAGGAAGGTCGCGCCGTAAACGTCAGCGAAGTGCTCGGCTAGCCGCGGCGTCCCTCAGGTCAGCTTCTTGTCCGCCTGCGCATCGAGCGCCGTGTTGAACGCCGCCGGCGTCCAGCCCGCCACAAGCGCGCGGCGGAACAGCCCCTGCTGCGATTCCGGCGCGAGGCCGCCGATCGGCGGATCGCGGTCGAGGTTGGTCGGGAACGAATATCCCTCCGCCGTCGCGGCAATCGCATTGGCCGCCGCCGCGTCGTCGATCGCCCCGGCCTTGAGCAGGCGTTGCAGCACCGGATAGAGCGCCCGGCTCATCTTCAGCCGGTCGACGCTCTCCATCGCGCGCCCGTAGGCCGACGACACCTGCAAGAGGTTCGCCATGCGCCGGATGTTGGCCGAACGGTTGTTGCCCGCCGCATGGAACAGCGCCGGATTGAAGAACGCCGCATCGCCCGTCTCGAGCGCAAGCTGCACGTGGTGCTCGGCGAAATAGGCTTTGAACTCCGGCAGGCCCGTGGCGAGGTAGCCGGGCAGATAGGCCTGCGAATAGGGCAGGTAGAGCGTCGGTCCACTTTCGAGCGGCATGTCGCAATGGGCCACCGCGCCCTGCAGCGTCAGCACCGGCGAGATGCGGTGCACATGCACCGGATAGCGCGCGATCTGCTCGGGCGACATGAACCCCAGATGATAGTCGCGGTGCGCCGACTGCGCTGCCCCTCCCGGATTGACCGAATTGATCTGCGACGTCATCTGGTAGGCCGGCCCGAGCCAGGCCTCCGACACCAGCGCGATGATCTCGTTGCCGTAGTAGTGGGCGAAGGTCTCGGGATCGCGGAGGCAGAGCTTTTCGAGCGCATTCCACACGCGGTCGTTGGCGCCGGGCTTGGCGAAATGGTCGCCGCCGCCGGTCCCCGTCGCGTGCTGCTCGGCGATCATCTCGTTGAAGAGCTTTGTCGCCGCGACCACCGGCGCCTTGTCGGCAAAGGCGCGCTTGAACGCCACCACGCCCGGCCCGTCCGTCATCGCCTCGACCCACTCGGCCAGCAGCGCCTTGCGCGTCTCGGGATCGGCCACCGCCCGGCGCACCGCGTCGCCGTCGTAGATCGGGATGTTCTTTTCGATCGCGCTCGCGAAAGGATAGTCGGCGGCGTCGGTCTTCCTCTCGACCATCCGGCGGAAATCGTCGAGGTCGCACTGCTCCTTGGTGAGCCAGACGCGCCCCGAGCGCATCGCCGAAAGATTGTCCGCCTTCATTCCATCCTCCCTGCCGTCAGGCTTTCATCAGCCACTCGTGTTCAATCGCGTTGTGGAACTTCCAGGTCCGCTTCGGGCCCGCCATCACGTTGAGATAGTAAAGATCGTAGCCGTGCACCGCCGCCACCGGATGATAGCCGCGCGGCACCAGCGTCACGTCCCCGTCCTCGATCACCAGCGCCTCGTCGAGCGACCGGTCGTCGGTATAGACCCGCTGCATCGCAAAGCCCTGCGGCGGGTTGAGGCGATGGTAATACGTCTCCTCGAGCCGCGATTCCGCCGGGAGGTTGTCGCTGTCGTGCTTGTGCGGCGGATACTACGAGGTGTTGCCGCCCGGCGTGATCACTTCGACCACCAGCAGCGAATGCGCCGGTTCCGTCTCGGGCAGGATGTTGGTGACGTAGCGCGTGTTGCTGCCCTTGCCGCGCGTGATCGGCGGATTGGTCCCCGGCGGGATCACCCGCGCCTCAAAGTCGCCCCCGCCCGGCGCGGTGCAGACCGCAAGCGTCAGCTCCGTGGTCGCGGTCACCGTCCACTCCGCGCCCGCCGGCACATAGACCGCATAGGGCTCGCCGTCGAACGGCGACATCCGCTTGCCGAGCTCCCCAAGATCCTTGCCGTCGACGACGACCTTGCCCTTGCCGGAGACGAACACCAGGCAGACCTCGCGGTCGTCCTTACCGCCCTTGACGAAATCCGGCGGATCGAGCGTCCACAGATTGAACCCGACATAGGTCCAGCCGGCCGAGTGCGGCGTCACGTGATGGCGGCGCTCGTCGTCGCCGGTGGTGGGGCGGACCCTTAGTTCAGCCATTGGGAAATCCCTGCGTTTCGACAGTGTAGCCGGCTGCGGTCATCACCCGCATCAGCTCCTTGTGCCCGACCTGCGCCATCCGAAGCGGCGGATTCTTTTTGGGGTCCTGCTCGGCCTCGACCACGAACCAGCCCTCGTAGCCATGGTCGGCGAACCGCTGGACGATCGCGCCGAAATCGAGCGAGCCGTCCCCCGGCACCGTGAAGGCCCCGAGCGCCACGGCATCGAGGAACGACTGCTTTTTCCAGTCGAGCCGGTCGATCACCGGCCGGCGGATGTCCTTGACATGGACGTGGGTGATCCGCGCGTGGTGCCTGTCGATCGCCCGCAGCACATCGCCGCCGGCAAAGGCGAGGTGTCCGGCATCGAGCAGCAGCGGAATCCCCGCGCCCGACGCCGCCATGAACGCATCGAGCTCGGCCTCGGACTGCACCACCGCGCCCATGTGATGGTGATAGCTGAGCGGCATCCCCTTATCGGCGCACCACTCGCCGAACGCCGTCAGCTTTCGCGCATAGGCCTTCATCTCGTCGTCCGACAACACCGGCTTGGTGCTCAGCGGCTTCGACCGGTCGCCCTGGATCGAGCGTCCCACCTCGCCATAGACGATGCAGGGCGCGTTCACCGCCTTGAACAATTCGATCATCGGCGCGATGCGATCCTGGTTCTTTTGCATCTCCTCGTTGACCAGTGTCCCCGAGAACCATCCGCCGCAGAGCGTCACGTCAGCCGCCTTGAGGATGGGCAGCATCACCCTGGGATCGTCCGGAAAGCGCCGTCCCTTCTCCATCCCGGTGAACCCGGCCGAGCGCGACTGGCGCAGGCACTCCTCCAGCGACACGTCGTCGCTCAGCTCTACCAGATCGTCGTTCCACCAGGCGATGGGCGACATGCCCAGTTTGGCTTTCATGGTATGGTCCCTGTCTTCCGTAAGGCCCCCTCACCCGGTCCTTTCCGACCGACCTCTCCCCCCCGGGAGAGGCGGCGATGGGGCGCGATCTTGCCTCTGCTTCACCTCTCCCTTGGGGGAGAGGTCGGCGCGTCAGCGCCGGGTGAGGGGGCCTTTTTTGGCCTACAGCCTCTGCCCCTTCACCGCGTCCTCGTACTCCCTGCGCGCCGCGTTGACCTGCGGCCGCACGCTCACTTCCGGCACCGCCACGTCCCACCCGTGGCCGCCGGCTTCGGTGGTGATCAGCGGGTCCGTGTCGATGACGATCACCGACGTGCGGTCGTCCGCTTCCGCCGCCTTGAGATGGGCTTCGAGCTCGGCGATCGAGGCGGCCTTGCGCGCCACCGCGCCCATCGCCTCCGCGTGCTTGGCGAAATCGATGGCCGGCAGCACCTCGTGCCAGGCGTCCTTGAGCAGGTTGTTGAAGTTGGCCCCGCCGGTCGCCATCTGCAGCCGGTTGATGCAGCCGAAGCCGCCATTGTCGAGCACCACGATGGTGAGCTTCTTGCCCAGCATCACCGAACTCGCGATCTCCGAATTCATCATCATGTAGCTGCCGTCGCCCAGCATCACGATGACGTCGTCGTCGGGCTTGGCGATCTTGACCCCGAGCCCGCCGGCGATCTCGTAGCCCATGGTCGAGTAGCCGTATTCCATGTGGTAGCTGCCCGGCGCGCCCGCCGGCCAAAGCTTGTGGAGCTCGCCCGGCAGTCCGCCCGAGGCGCAGACCAGCGTCGCGCCCGAGCCCCGCGCGCGGTGCACCGCGCCGATCACTTGCGCATCCGAGGGCAGGGCGTTGGTCGGGTCGGTCACCGCCTTGGCTGCGGCGAGCCAGGCGATCTTCGCGGTCCTGGCCGTCGCCTGCCAGGCATCGCTCGCGTGCCACGGCCCGAGCTTGCCGTCGAGCAGGTCGAGCCCCACCTTGGCATCGGCGATGAGCGGCTGCGCGCGGTGCTTGTGCGCATCGAACGCCTGCACGTTGAGCCCCACGATCTTGACGCCCTCGGCCTTGAACAGCGCCCACGAGCCGGTGGTGAAATCCTGGAGGCGCGAGCCGACTGCGAGCACGAGGTCAGCCTGCTCCGCTAGAAGGTTCGACGCCGAAGAGCCGGTGACCCCCACCGAGCCCATGTTGAGCGGATGGTCGTGCGGCAGGCTCGATTTGCCCGCGTTGGTTTCCATCACCGGCACGCCATGCCGCTCGGCGAAGGCGCGCAGGCCCTCCGCCGCTTCGGCGTAGAGCACGCCGCCGCCGGCGATGATCACCGGCTTTTGCGACCCGCGGATCGCGGCGACCGCGTCTTCGAGCTGCTGCGCGTCCGGCGCGGGCCGGCGCGGCATCCACACATGCTCCTCGAACATCGCCGCCGGATAGTCGAACGCTTCCGCCTGCACATCCTGGCAAAGGGCGAGCGTCACCGGCCCGCAATCGGCCGGGTCGGTCAGCACCTGCATGGCGCGGCCGAGCGCCGAGATCAGCTGCTCGGGCCGCGTGATGCGGTCGAAATAGCGCGACACCGGCCGGAACGCGTCGTTGGCGCTCACCGTGCCGTCGCCGAAACTTTCGACCTGCTGCAGCACCGGGTCGGGCGCGCGGTTGGCGAACACGTCGCCCGGCAGCAGCAGCAGCGGCAGGCGGTTCACATGCGCCAGCGCGGCGGCGGTGACCATGTTGGTCGCGCCCGGTCCGATCGAGGACGTGACCGCCATCATCCGCCGACGGAAGCTCGCCTTGGCAAAGGCGATCGCCGCATGCGCCATCCCCTGCTCGTTGTGCGCGCGATAGGTCGGCAGCTCGTTGCGGACTTGGTAGAGCGCCTCGCCGAACCCGGCGACATTGCCGTGCCCGAAGATCGCGAAAACGCCGCCGAACAGCGGCACGGTCTGTCCGCCGATGACCGTCTTCTGCCGCGTCAGGAATTTCGCCAAAGCCTGCGCCATGGTCAGGCGGATGGTCGAACTCATTTGATACCTCCCATCCCCGGTCATTCCCGCGAAGGGCGGGAATCCAGGGCCAAGTTTCAGGCCGCCGCGGTCGCGCCGAGACGCTGCCAGATGTCGGTCAGCGCCTCGAAGCGCCGCGCCATGTCGTCGACCGCCTGCTCGTCGCTCATCCGGCCGCTCAGCCAGTCGCGCGCTGCCGCCGCAAAGATCGTGCGGCCCACCGCAAAGCCGCGCACCGTGCGGGCGGCATGGGCGGCGGCAAATGCCTTTTCGAGCTCCGCCTGCGGCGCTTCGAGCCCCAGCAGCACGACACCCCGGCAGTAGGGGTCGTTGGCCTCGATCACCCGGTCGATCTCCTCCCACGCCCGGCGCGAGGCCTGCGGCTCGAGCTTCCACCAGTCCGGCTTGAGACCCGCGGCATAGAGTTCCGCGAGCGCGGTCGATACCGTCGTGTCGGTGAGCGCTCCGTTCTTGTCCGCGATGATCTCGATGAGGATCTCGCGGCCCACCTTGCGCGCCGCGTCATACGCCTGCCGCAGCTTGTCGGTCTGCTCGCGCTTGAGCGTCGCCGGATCGTCCGGATGATAGAAACAGAGCACCTTGATGCAGTGGTCTACCGGCCAGTCGATCAGCCGGCTGCCGAGGTCCTGGTTGAACTCGAAGCGGAGCGGCCGGCTCCCCGGCTGTTCGATCGGCTTGGCCACCCAGAGGTTGCCTTCCTGCCCCAGATCGAACAGCGCGTCGCGCCCGTATTTGTCGTCGAGCAGCATGCCGTAGCCCGGCCGCCCGCGCGCCACCCGCGCCGCCGCCTTCACCGCCAGCCGCTTGAACGCCGTGAGCTTGTCCGCCGTCGCGCCCGGCAGCTCCTCGAGCTGCGAACGGTGATCGATGGCGAGCGCCATCAGCTGCGGAATGTCGCGGCGCCGGGTCGTCGCCCAATGGATGTGGTTGAGCGTCTCGTCCTTGCGCAGCGCATGTTCCTGGCTGCCATGCGCGAGGAAGTGGCTGAGCTCCGCCCAGGTCGGATATTCCGGCGCGCAGAGCAGCCGCGACACCGCGAAGGCGCCGCAGGCGTTGGCCCAGGTCGCCGAAGTGGAATGGGGTTCGCCCTTGAGCCAGCCGCGCAGGAACCCCGACATGAACGCATCGCCCGCGCCCAGCACGTTGTAGACCTCGATGGGAAACCCCTTGCCCACGATCCCCTGCTCGAGATCGTCCGGGATCGCCCCGTCATAGACGATGCAGCCCTTGGCGCCGCGCTTGAGGACGATCGTCGCCGTCGTCAGCGCCCGGATCGCCCGGAGCGCCGCCGGCAGGTCCGACGTTCCCGCGGCGATCGCCACCTCCTCTTCGGTGCCCACGATCAGATCGGTGTCCGCCAGCACCGATTGGTAGGTGCGCGTCACGCGCTCGGACGCGACATAGCGCTCGAACCCCGCCGCATGCCCGGCGAGCCCCCAGAGGTTGGGGCGGTAGTCGATGTCGAACACCACCTTGGCGCCGTTCGCCCGCGCCAGCCGGATCGCCTTCTTCTGCGCCGCCTCGGCGTTCGGAGTCGAAAAATGCGTGCCCGTGACCACGATGGCCCGCGCCGACGCGATGAGGCTCTCCTCGACGTCCGCCTCGCTCAGCGCCATGTCGGCGCAGTCGGTGCGGTAAAAGATCATCGGCGATACGCCCTCGGCCTCGACCGAGAGCAGCACCAGCGCCGTCAGCCGGTCCTTGTCGGTGACGATGCCGCTTGTCTCGACCCCCTCGCGGATCAATTGCTCCTTGATGAAGCTACCCATCTGCTCCGCGCCCACCCGCGTCAGCAGCGCCGATTTGAGCCCGAGCCGCGCGGTCCCCACCGCGATGTTGGCCGGGCACCCGCCCACCGATTTGGCGAAGCTGCCGATGTCCTCGAGCCGCGAGCCGATCTGCTGGCCGTAGAGGTCGACCGACGCGCGCCCGATCGTCACGACGTCGAGCTGCCTTGCGCTGCCGTCACTCATCCGCCAACAGGCCTCCCTCGGCGATCGTCCGCCCGAGCGGACCGTTCGCCCCACTCGCCGGAAATGAATACGCCCCGCAGGGGCCGGTCAAGGGCCAGCCGCCCGCAACTCTGGTAAGCCACCCGCGCGCTGGCTATAGGCTGGACGCGCATCACGTCGAGGGAAATCCGATGGACACCCCATTCGCCGGCAAGTCCGTGCTGGTGACCGGCGCCGGCAAGGGCATCGGCCGCGCCATCGCGGTCATGGCCGCCGCCCGCGGCGCCACCGTCGTCGCCCTCAGCCGCTCGCCCGACGACCTTGCCGCCCTCGCGCAGGAGATCGGCTGCCGCACCATCGCCGTCGATCTCGCCGACGCCGAAGCGGCGCGCGCCGCCGCGCGCAGCGCCGGCCCGGTGGATTATCTCGTCAACAACGCCGGCATCACCATCCTCGAGCCCGTGCTCGAAACCACGCTGGAGCACTTCGATCTCGTCCACGCCGTCAACACCCGCGCGCCGCTGATCATGGCGCAGGAATATGCGCGCGACCGCATCGCCCGCGGCCTCGGCGGCGCCATCGTCAACGTCTCGTCCAATGCGTCGTGGATGGGCTGGATCGACCACGCGGCCTATTGCGCCAGCAAGGGCGGCCTCGACGCCCTGAGCCGGGTCATGGCCAACGAGCTCGGCCGCCGCGGCATCCGCGTCAACTGCGTCAATCCCACCGTGACCCTGACCCCGATGGGCGAGTTCGCCTGGAGCGATCCGCACAAGGCCACGCCGATGCGCGACCGCATCCCGATCGGCCGCTTCCTTCGCCCCGAGGAAGTCGCTGAAACGGTGCTCTACCTGTTGAGCGACGCCGCAAGCAGCCTCAACGGCCTGACGCTGCCCGTGGATGGTGGCTTTGCCGTGAACTGACCGCCGGCGGCGCCACCGAATCGCGGATCACCAGCGGGCATTCGAGCTTGGTGATGGGGTAGCGCCGCTCGCCCGCCGCAAACGGCGGCTCGAGCTGCTCGAGCTGCGCGATCGCCCATTGCCCCATCGCCCGGTGCGGCAGCACCGAGGTGGTGAGCCGCGGATGCATGTGGCGCGAGATTTCCTCGTCGTCGTAGCCGATGACGGAAAGGTCCTCGGGAATGCGCAAGCCCGCTTCCTTCAGCGCTTCGTAGCAGCCGATCGCCGTGTGGTCGTTCTGGCAGAAGATCGCGGTCGGCCGGTCCTTGAGCGCCAGGAGTTTCCGCGTCCCCTGGTAGCCGGCGCTCGCCGACCAGTCGCCGTCGACCACGAGGCTCGGGTCGAACGGAATGTCGGCCGTCGCCAGCGCCCGCCGATAGCCCTCGAGCCGGTCCTGCGCCGCTTCCATCCAGGGCTCGCCCAGGATCGTGCCGATGCGCCGGTGGCCGTGCTCGATGAGATGCCGGGTCGCGCTCTGGCCGCCGGCGATTTCGCTCGGCACCACCGCGGGGAACGCATGGTCCGATGTGTAGCAGTTGAGCAGCACCACCGGGATGCGCAACTCGCGCAGCGCCGGCGGCGCCACGATCTCGCGCGTGAAGATGGTCATGTAGATGAAGGCCGACACGCCATGCGCCAGCAGCGAGCCGATGGTGCGCGGCTCCATCACCGGGTCCGACATCGTCTGCGCCACCAGAATGATGTTCCCCGGACCCCAGGCCGCCTGCCGCGCGCCCTCGATCGCGACCACCGCTTCGGGGCTCGTGGCGAGCTGGTCGACGGCAAAGCCGATCAGTCCGTCGGTGCCGAGCGATTGCCCTTTGGGCTGCAGGTCCGCAAAGGTCGGTGGTCCGTAGCCGAGCGTGCGCGCCGCCTCGATCACGCGGTCGCGGGTCTGCTGCGAAATCTTCACGCCCTCGGTGCGGTTGAGCACGAAGGACACGGTCGCCTGCGAGCACCCGGCTTCGCGCGCGATGTCGGTCATCGTCACGCGCCGGCCGCCGCTCGCGCCGCGCCCCCGCCTGCGGGCCGCAGGCTGCGGCCGCTTATCGTCCATCTGCACCCCGTCGCACTTCGCCCCCCTGTTTATGCCAGATCGCGGATGGGTCAACTGCGCTGACTAATTGCTATTAGTAATAGTTGACTAGGATCGATCAATAAGCAAGGATCATCTCCACGTGACGGGAGGTCACGGGCCCTTGGATACGGGCAGAATTCAATCCGGGAGGACCTACTAATGACGATTTCTCGTCGCAGTTTTCTGATCGCCTCCGCGGCCGGTGCCGCGGCGGGCCTGGTGGGCACGCGGGCCTTCGCCGCCCTGCCGCCCCTGGCCAAGAAAGACACCTACAAGGTCGGCTTCGCACAGTCCGAGAGCAACAACCCCTGGCGCCTGGCCGAGACCAAGTCCATGCAGGACGAAGCCGCCCGCCTCGGCTACCAGCTCGTCTTCACCGACGCGGCAAGCTCCTCGGCCAAGCAGGCCGCCGACGTCAACTCGATGATCGCCCAGGGCGTCGATGCGATCTTCCTGCCCCCGCGCGAAGACAAGCCGCTGGTGCCGGTGATCCTCGCCGCCCGCGACGCTGGCATTCCGGTGTTCCTCATCGACCGCGACGTCGACCACTCGATGGCCCAGCCGGGCGCCGACTACGTGACCTTCATCGGCTCCGACTTCATCCAGGAGGGCCAGCGCGTCGCCGACTGGCTCGCCAAGAACGCCAATGGCAAGTCCAAGATCATCGAGCTCGAGGGCACTGTCGGCGCATCGCCCGCCAACGACCGCAAGAAGGGCTTCGACGACGAGATCACCAAGCTCGGCGGCTTCACCATCGTCGCCTCGCAGTCCGGCGACTTCAACCGCGACACCGGCCGCAAGGTCGCTGAAACGTTGATCCAGGCGCATCCCGATGCCGACATCATCTATGCCCACAACGACGAGATGGCGATCGGTGCCATCGCGGCGCTCGAGGCGGCCGGCAAGACTCCGGGCAAGGACGTGCTGATCGTCTCGATCGACGGCGAGCACGACGGCGTGCAGGCGATCGTCGATGGCAAGATCGGCGCCATCTGCGGCTGCTCGCCGCTGTTCGGGCCCAAGGCCTTCGCCACCATGGCCGACTACGTGGCCGGCAAGGCGATCCCTGCCTTCATCAAGAACGACGACGACTTCTACGACGGCACCAACGCCAAGGATAAGCTCGCAAGCGCATTCTGATCCGACTAGGATGCAGCAAGGACTCTCCCCGCCGCGTGCGGGGAGAGTCTGCGGAGCAAGGCCATGCCACCCAGCGGCGCCGACACGAGCGCGCCCCTGCTCCAGATGCGGGGGATCGAAAAACGCTTTGCCGGCATCCCGGCATTGGCCGATGCGTCGCTGACCGTCGCGCCGGGCGAAGTGCATGCGCTGGTCGGCCAGAACGGCGCCGGCAAGTCCACCCTCATCAAGGTTCTGACCGGCTATCACCGCAAGGATGCCGGCGAGGTGCTGTTCGAGGGGAGGCCCTTCGAGGTCGCCTCGCCCCACGATGCGCAGCGCCACGGCATCTCGACCATCTATCAGGAAATCAATCTCGTCCCGCTGCGCTCGGTCACCGAGAACATCTGCCTCGGCCGCAGCTTCTCGCGGCGCGGGCTGCTCGACTGGCGCGCCATGCACGCCGAAGCCGAGCGTCTGCTCGGTCGCTTCAATGTGAAGCTCGACGTGCGCCGTCCGCTCGGCGAACTCTCCACCGCCACCCAGCAGATGGTGGCCATCGCCCGCGCCATCGGCTTTTCGGCGCGTCTGGTCATCATGGACGAGCCCACCTCTTCGCTCGACGAGCGCGAGGTCGACATCCTCTTCGGCGTCGTCCGTCAGCTCAAGGCCGACGGCATCTCGGTGATCTTCGTCAGCCACAAGCTCGATGAGCTCTATGCCGTGTGCGATCGCGTCACCATCATGCGCGACGGCCGCACCGTGCGGACCTCGGCCATGGCCGACATCGGCAAGGTCGAGCTCGTCTCCGCCATGCTCGGCCGGGAAGTGCAGCGCGCCGAGGGCCAGGCGACAGCCTTTGGCACGCGCGATGCGGCTCACATCGGCGATCAAGTCTTTGCAGCCGATGCCCTGGCCGCCGGTCCCGCCGTTCGCAGCGTGAGCCTCTCGATCCGACGCGGCGAGATCGCCGGCCTCGCCGGCCTGCTCGGCTCGGGCCGCACCGAAACCGCCCGCGTCGTCTTCGGCGCCGATCGCGCGCGCAGCGGCACGATGCGGTTTTCCGGCGCGCCTTATCATCCGGCGCGCGCCGCCGACGGGGTCGCTGCCGGCATGGGCTTTTGCACCGAGGACCGCAAGGTCGAGGGCATCGTGCCGGAAATGAGCGTCGCCGAGAACATGACGCTTGCGCTGCTGCCGCGCATCTCCAGCCGCGGTGTGGTCGATGAGGCGCGTCAACGCGACATCGTCGAGCGCTTCATCCGCGAGCTCGACATCAAGTGCTCAGGTCCGGGGCAGCGCGTGCGCGAGCTGAGCGGCGGCAATCAGCAGAAGGTGCTGCTCGCGCGCTGGCTCGCCATGAACCCCAGGCTTCTCATCCTCGACGAGCCCACCCGCGGCATCGACGTCGGTGCCAAAGGCGAGATTCAGAAGCTCATCCAGTCGCTGGCCCATGAAGGGCTCGCGGTGCTGATGATCTCCTCCGAGCTCGAGGAGCTGGCCGAGGGCGCCGACCGCATCTTCGTCATCCGCGACGGCGTCTCGGTCGCCGAGCTCGACGGCGAGCTGGTCACCGAAGAGCAGATCGTTGCGGCCATGGCCACCGGCCACGAGCTGGTGGAAGCGGCGCCATGAGCGAGATTGCCCAGCCCCGGCCGGCCGAGACGGCGCCCCGCCGCGGCTTCGACCTCTTCGACTTTCTCTCGCGCTACGGCACGCTGGTGGCGCTCGCCATCCTGCTGGCCTTCAATTTCGCGCACACGCCCAACTTCGCGACGCTGCAGACGCTCAACGTCAACCTCACCCAGGTTGCAACCGTCGTCATCGTCGCCATCGGCATGACGCTGGTGATCGCCACCGGCGGCATCGATCTGAGCGTCGGCTCGCTGATGGCGATCTCGGGCGCGCTGGCCCCGATGATATTTCTCGGCAAGATCTTCCCCTCCGGCAACACCGGCCTCAGCGTCGTCGTCGCGATACTGGTGTCGATCCTCGTCGCCGGCCTCTTCGGTGTCTTCAACGGCGTCCTCGTCGCGCGCTTCCGCATCCAGCCGATCGTTGCGACGCTGGTGTTCTTCATCGCCGGACGCGGCATCGCCCAGGTGCTCACCAACGGCAACCTCCAGACCTTCACCACGCCCGAGTTCCAGTGGATCGGCCTGTCGCGCCCGCTCGGCATTCCCGCGCAGGTTATCATCATGGTCGCGCTGGTGCTGCTCGCCGCCTGGGTGCTGCGCCGCACCGTCTTCGGCCGCTCCATCCTCGCCATCGGCGGCAACGAGAAGGCGGCCGAGCTCGCCGGCCTGCCGGTGATGCGCGTCAAGCTCGCCGTCTACACGATTTCCGGACTCTGCGCCGGCCTCGCCGGCCTCGTCGTCATCGCCATCAACTCCTCGAGCGACGCCAATCTCGTCGGCATCGGCATGGAGCTCGACGCCATCGCCGCGGTGGCCGTCGGCGGCACGCTGCTGAGCGGCGGCAAGGCCACCGTCCTCGGCACCCTGCTCGGCGCGCTGACCATCCAACTCGTCCGCTTCACCCTCCTCGCCAACGGCGTGCCCGACGCCGCCGCGCTCGTGGTCAAGGCCGCCATCATCGCGCTCGCCGTCTGGCTGCAGCAGCAGAACCGGAGCCGCTGATGGACCGCGCCCGCCTCATCCGGACCCTCGGAACCTACGGCGTGCTCATCGCTTTGGCCGCCCTGATCCTCTTCGGCGGCCTTCGCTACGGCCGTTTCCTCAGCCCCTACAACGTGTTGACCGTCCTGCGCTACAACTCCATGTTCGCCCTGGTCTCACTTGGGACGTGCTTCGTCATCATGACCGGCGGCATCGACCTGAGCGTTGGTGCAGTGGCCGCGATGGCCAGTGTCGCGTCCGCGCTCGCGAGCCCCTATGGCGTCGTGCCGGGTCTCGCCGCCGGCATCGGCATCGGGCTGGTGGCGGGGCTGGTCAACGCGCTGCTCGTCACCCAGGCGCGCCTTCTGCCCTTCATCGCCACACTGGTGACCATGCTCGCCGCGCAGGGCACCGGCCTGCTGATGGCCAAGAATGCAACGGTCGGCGTGGACTACAAGAGCGGCTTCACCGCCATCGGCCAGGGCAGCTGGTGGGTCTTTCCGATCCCCGCCGTTCTTGCCGCAGTCGCCTACCTGATCGGCTCGCTCGTTCTCAACCGCACCGCCTTCGGCCGCACCGTTCTCGCCATCGGCGGCGGCGAGGACGCCGCGCGGCTCATGGGGCTGCGCACCCAGCGCACCAAGTTCATCGTTTATCTCGCGAGCGGGGGCCTCGCGGGATTGGCCGGCGTCATCCTCGCCTCCCAGTTCGGCGCCGGCCAGCCTATCGAAGGCGTTGGCTGGGAGCTGTTTGCCATTGCCTCGGTGGTCGTCGGCGGCACCCTGCTCACCGGCGGCGCGGGCTCGGTGGTGACGACCCTTGCCGGCGTGCTGCTGCTCGGCATCCTGTTCAACGTCCTCAACTTCGAGAACGGCATGGGCTGGATATCGCTCTCCGCCTATTGGCAGAGCGTCATCCGTGGCCTGTTCCTGCTCGTCGTCGTGCTGCTGCAGGCACGGCTCGCGCGAACCTCCACGGGCAACCTGCGCCTGAGCCGCTGATCACGCCGCCAGCGTCGCAGCTGGCGCCACGACATGGCAGGCAACCTCTGCGCCCGACGCGCTCGGCGCCAGGTCCGGCCGCAGCCGGTCGCAGATTGGCTGACGAAGCGGACAGGTGGTGCGATAAGCGCAGCCGTCCGGAGCCGGCGCGCGCGTGTCCTCGATCTCCGGCGCGTCGCCGCCGGCGCGGTCGCCGCTCGCCACGCGCACCAGTTCCCGGGTGTAGGGGTGCTGCGGGTTGCCATGCACCGCTTCCGCCGATCCGTGTTCGACGATGCGGCCCGCATACATCACCGCGACCGTGTCGCTGATATGCCGGACGACGTTGAGATCGTGCGAGATGAAGAGATAGGCGACCCCGGTGCGCTGCTGCACCTCGTGCAGCAGGTTGAGGATCTGCGCCTGCATCGACACATCGAGCGCCGACGTCACCTCGTCGCACACCACCAGCTCGGGCTCGAGCGCCAGCGCGCGCCCGATCGCGATGCGCTGGAGCTGGCCGCCTGAAAGCTGGTTCGGCCGCTTGCCGATCACATCGGCGGGGAGGCCCACGCTCTCGACGATCGCCTCTGCCCGCCTGCGGCGCTCGCCGCGTGCGAAGAGCCCATGCGCGATCGGTGCTTCGGTGACGATCGTTTCGATCGTGTCCCGCACGTTCATCGACGAGAACGGGTCCTGCCAGATCACCTGCAGCCGGCGGCGCAGCGCGCGCTGTTCGGCGCGCGGCACGCCGTCGAGCGGCCGTCCATCGACGCGCACCTCTCCCGTCGTGGGCGCCGTCAGGAACGTCGCGATCCGCCCGATGGTCGATTTGCCCGAGCCGCTCTCGCCGACGAGCCCCACCGTCTGTCCCGGCAGGATCGCAAGGCTCACATCGGCGATCGCCGCGACCTCGAACAGCCGTCCGCCGCGCTTGACGGTGTAGGACTTCGAGATACCCCGGCACTCAATGATGGGCGTCGGCACCGGCGACCTCCATCTCGAGATAGGGGAAGTGGCAGCGATAGGTCACGCCGCCATCGGTTCGCGGCGGCGGCAGGGCGCGCGCACACACCTCCTGCGCCCGACTGCAGCGCGGTGCGAACGGACAGCCGGTGAGCGCCTGGCTCAACCCCGGCGGCACGCCGCGGATGCCCTCGAGCGCTCCGCGCGGCCGCGCGAGATCGAGCGAATCCATCAGCGCGCGGGTATAGGGGAAACGCGGATGGCCGAGCACGTCGGCGCTGCCTCCGGTTTCGCCGAGCACGCCCGCATACATCACCGCCACCCGGTCGGCGACGCTCTCGACCACCCGCAGGTCGTGCGTGATCAGCAGCACCCCGATCGCGGACTCGCGCTGCAGCTGTCGCAACAGCACGAGCAGGTGCGCGGCGGTGGTCACGTCGAGCGCACTGGTCGGCTCGTCGGCGATGAGCAGGCGCGGTTTCAGCACCAGGGCCATCGCCAGCGCCGCGCGCTGCCGCTGCCCGCCGCTCAATTCATGCGGATAGGACCGCGCGATCCGCTCCGGATTGGGCACGCGCACCAATGCCAACTGCTCGACCGTGCGGCGCCACGCTTCGGCGCGGCTGGCGGAGGTGTGGGCGCGCACCGTCTCGGCAATCTGCTCTCCCACCGTCCACAGCGGGCTGAACGAGGAGAGCGCATCCTGGTTGACGAAGCCGATCTCGCGGCCGCGGACCGCACGCAACTCCGCCGGCGACATGCCCAGCACGTCGCGGCCATCGACCCGAATGGTGCCCTCGACAGTTGCGTCGCCGAGCAGGCGCAGGCAGGCGAGGGCAAGCGTGCTCTTGCCCGAGCCGGATTCGCCCACGACGCAGACGATCTCGCCGTCGCCGACCGTCAGCGACACGCCCTCCACGGCCGGGCGGCGCGTGTTGGGGTAACGGACCGACAGGTTCTCGATCGCCAGCATCGCTCAGCCCCCGCGCCGCGGGCGGGTGGCGATCCAGTCGCCGAGGATCGAGAGCGACGCGGCGGTGAGCGTCACCGCAAGGCCCGGAAACGCCATGTACCACCATGCGGTGTAGAAATACGCCGCCGACGAGCGGATCAGCAGTCCCCATTCCGGCGTCGGCGACTGTGCGCCGAGCCCGAGGAAGGAGAGAGCCGTCACCGCCATCAGCGCGTAGCCGATGTCGGCGGTCGCGCGCACATTGATGTCGCGCCACACGAAGCGCAGCACGTGCCGCCAGATGATCCGCCCGGTGGGCAGGCCCTGCGCCTTGGCGGCGACGACGTGCCCCGAATTGCGCAGCGACAGCACCGCCCCGCGCACCAGCCGCGCATAGGCGGGCCACCACACGGCGGCCAGCGCGATGCCGACGCTGGTGAGGCTCGGCTTCAGCGCCGCCGCCAGCGCCATGGCGAGGACGAAGGCGGGGAAGGCAAGGAACATGTCGACCACGCGCATCATGGCGCTGTCGAGCGTGCCGCCGATCCACCCGGCGAGCGTTCCCCAGACGAGTCCGATCACCACAGCCGTTGCGACGATGATCAGCGACACGCCCATCGAGTTGCGCGCCCCGTAGGCGACGCGGGCAAGAATGTCGCGGCCGAGCTCGTCCGTCCCCATCGGATGCGCCGCACTGGGGCCGGCGAGCCGCGCGGCGATTTCGAGCTTCAGCGGATTGGCGGCGCTGAAGATGCCCGGCGCGATGACCACGATGGCGAGAAGCAGGAGCAACAGGATGGCGATGCCCGCGAACACGTCGAGTGCCGTCGGCCGCCAGCGCCGTCGCACGGGCGCATTGGTTTCGGCAGCAAGGCTCATGTGAGCTCGATCCGCGGATCGACGAAGTGATAGATCGCGTCCGAGACGATCGAGATGATGACGAAGCCCGCGGCGGCCACCAGCGTCACCCCGATCAGCGGCGCGTAGTCGTTGATCGCGATCGACTGCTCCAGGTAGTAGCCCATCCCCGGCCAGGTGAAGACCACCTCGACGAGGATCGTGTACGTGACCATGTAGCCGAACTGCACGCCCGTCACCGTGACGAACGGGTTGGTCACCGCACGCAGCACGTGCTTGAGGAGAATCCGGAACTCCGGCATGCCCTTGCCGCGCGCGGTCCGCACGTAAAGCTTGCCCAGTTCTTCCCGCACCGAAGCCGCCATCAGCCGCGTTCCGACCGCCAGCAGGCCGAGCACGATCGCCGTCATCGGCAGCACCAGGTGACGGAGGGCGTCGCCGAAGGCAGAAAGGTTGCCCGTCAGCAGGCTGTCGAGCCAGTCGATCTGCGTGATCGTCATCGGTCCGGTGCCGTCGAGCGCGTGCTGCCCGCCGCTCGGCAGGATGGGGATCAGGTAGAAGAAGAAGAACTGGAGCACCAGGGCGACCCAATAGACCGGTGCCGCACTTGCCAACATCGTCAACACCTGGATGACGACACCCGGCGCCCGGTCACCGTTGTAGGCGGCAATGCAGCCGAGAATAGTGGCGATGATCACATAGACGATGAAGGCGGGAACGATCAGCCCGAGCGTCACCGGCAGAGTGCGGACGAGGTCGTCGAACACCGGGCGCTTGGAAAAGAGCGAGATGCCGAGATCGCCGTGCGCCAAGTTCTCCATGTAGCGCAGGTATTGCACCCAGGCCGGCTGATCGAGGCCGAACTGCTCGCGGATGCGGTTGACCGTTTCGGTCGTTGCCGTCGGTCCCGCGAGATAGACGGCGGGGTCGGACGGGACATAGTGCGTCAAGAAGAACGTGACCGTCGCGATGGCGAGCAGCACGAGGACGCCCCAGCCCAGCCGGCGCAGGAGAAACAGCGCCCACGTCTCGAGCCCTGTTCGCCCGCGCCGCACCGGCGCGCCAGCCTTGGGCGGCGCGCTGTTTTCCCGCGTTGCGATGGCGCTTGGCTCGGCCATGAACCGGCCTCACGCTTTTTCTTCGACGGGCGCTTCGGGATCGGGGCTGCTGTGATCGACTTCCGGCATGTGGAACAGCCCCGAGGGGTGCGCGCGGAGGTTCATGTCGGCCTGCCACGGGCCGTCGGTCGGAACCGCGGCGGTGACCTCGAACGACTGCGTCACCGAAGTGTAGGAGAGATAGCCGAGCCGCGCCAGCGGCCGGGCCTTGAGGATGTCGAAGTTGCCCTCG